>DAIOGM010000408.1:0-6724 GCA_036745215.1 Gemmataceae bacterium | reverse complement strand
GGCGCGGATTACCCTTTTTTAGAAACGCAGAGGCGCAGAGAACGCAGAGTGTTTCTGATTGTGAACCATGCCCTCCGCTTCGGATTTGCATTAATTGCGGCTTCGCCGCGCCGTGTTAATCTGTGGTTTCTTTCGCGCGTATGGCTTGATACAAATGCGGAATCGTGACGCGATGATCGCCCTGGATGTAGAAACTCTCGCCGCCGTCGGCGACGGTGCGAACGAGGATCGTCTTCCAGGGCCGATAATAATAACGCGGATCGCTCTTGGGCGCCTGCCGGCGATGATCGTCGTCGATGGCGATCAGATCGAAGACGCCCGTCGTGAAATGGCGAATCCCCTTGCCGTCCTGGCGTGCGACGTTTCGCGCCATGGCGAGCGCTTTCAAATAGACCTCCGGCCCCATGACCGCCGAGCCAAGACTGAGCAAGACGCCCCCCTCGAGATTGGTCACGCTTTGAGTGAAGATCAGGAAATCCAGATAGCTGGTTTTGCCAAGCGCGGCGCCGTCGCAATTGGGATGCTCATGGATGATGTCGTACCCGACGCCGACGTGCACCGTGACCGGCACTCCCAACCGGACCGCGGCGGCAAGCACGCTGATGTCCTTGTATGGAAACGGCCCGTCGAGAATCGCTCGCCCAATCGCCTCGCCCAAGCCGAGGCCGGCGTCGGCGCCGCGGACGATGGCGTCGTTGATCATCCCGGTCTCGTGCCAAAGTCCGAACTCGCCGGTCTGGATATAGCGAGCGACGCTTTCGGTGGACGCGCCGATGAGGGCGAACTCCCAGTCGTGGATCGGCCCGGCGCCGTTCATCGCCAGGTGCGTGAGGTCGCCGCGCTGCATCATGTCGATGAGATGCCGCGCCACGCCGGCGCGCAGTACGTGCGCTCCCATCAGCGCGATCCGCGCCGCGCCATTTTTCTTCGCCGCTGCGATGCGTTCGCCGAGAATCGCGATCGCGGGATGAGAAAAATTACCTGATGGCGTTTCGAGCGCCACGAGAATTGACAAATCGAGATCGTGCTCTCGCTCAGCCAACGGCTTGATTTGCAATCTCGAACGATCAAAAGCCGGGAACGGCATCGTGTGGCTCCATTCGCATGTAGGTCAGGCTTTCTAGCCCGACAGATCGATTGCAGACGTTCAGCTGACCTGGAAATTGATCGGCCAAATCGATCCGATTAACTTTATGTTCACATTCGGTCGATCACAATCCGCAGCCAATTCACAAGATACACGAAACAAGGCGGTCAGGCAGAGTGGACAAGTTGCTTGAATCATGGATTCCCCGATACGATTGCCTGATGGATTTGATAAGATGGGCAAACAGGCGAAAGTGACGACGAATCTCCCCTCGACCCAACGACAATCCTCAGGAACCTGGCCCGGAGGCCCGCGAATGGATGCCCTGTCCACGCTTTTTGACGACCTGAAAAAAGGCGGGCAGACGGAGGGCAATCTTCTCGGCTTCCTCCACGTCCTGATTGGCCGAACCGTCACCCGCAAGAAAGACGGCGCCAAAGTCACCAGCGGCATCACCTGGCGCGAGCTGGCCGGCTGGCTCAAGAAAGTGCGCTGGGATCCCGAAGCGGTCCGCGAACTGGGCCTGGACCCCACGGACCTGCCGCCGCGCGATCGCCAGCGTTTCTGGTACAGCGCCATCTCCCACGCCAAAGTGGACAGCGCCGAAGCCGGCAAAGCGGGCGAACGTTTTGCCAAGATTCTGCGCGACCTCGGCTATGACGTCAGCTCTCCACCAAGTTCGTGAACCAATCCAACAAGGACTTCCGATTCTGGTCTCTGCGTTCTCTGCGTCTCTGCGTTTCTAAATTGGATTTCTTTCGATTACTGCGCGGAAACTCTTTTTGGAAACGCAGAGACGCAGAGAACGCGGAGAGTTTCTGATTGGGAATAAAGCCCTCTGCTTCGAATTGGTCATGGTTGCGGCCCCGTCACGCGGGGGGCAGAGGGGCGAGCGCGCGCACGCAAGTCAATTCGTGCACGCGTGCTTGACCGTCCGTGGGATCGCATTAGAATTGAACAAGGCGACAGCCTCGATGGTTCTTTCGAATCCGAGCATGAAGCATGAGCAAACCCGACGAAGCACCGGCGACGGGCGCGGAACCCAAGCTATCCCGCGCGAGTGTCCAGCGCTTCAGCCTCTATCTCCGCAATCTCGAACGCTGGAAACAAGAAGGCCTCGAAATCGTCTCCTCCAGCCAGCTCGGCGACGCCCTCGGCATCAATGACGCTCAAGTTCGCAAAGACCTCGCCTACCTCGGCAATCTCGGCCAACCCGGCATCGGCTACTATACCCAGGAAGTCATCACCGTCCTCCGCCATCGGCTCGGCGTCGATCGCCAATGGTCCGCCGTCGTCGTCGGCGTCGGCAATTTAGCGCGCGCGTTGTTGCGCTACGCCGGTTTCGGGCAGCAGGGATTCAAGTTCGTCGCCCTCTTCGACGCCGACCCGCATAAGATTGGCCAGAAAGTTGACGGCCTGGAAATTCACGCTCCCGACAAGCTTCCCGATGTGATCGCTCGCACCAAGGCGGAGTTGGCCGTCGTCGCCGTCCCCGCCGAGAAAGCGCAGCAAGTCGCGGATGCTCTCGTCGCCGCCGGCATCACTGGCATCCTCAATTTCGCACCGATCATGCTCAAGCTGCCGCCGAACGTCAGCCTCGTCGCGGTCGATCTCGCGGTGCAACTGGAGCAGCTCGCGTTTCTGGTCCATTTGGCGCAGGATGAGAAGGCGAGCCCGTGACACGGTCCAGTTCGTCTGGTAAAAGTGAAATGTACCGCCGGGTTCAAGGGGATCGATCATGCCGCTCATGGACCATTTTCACCCGCCGCTATATGGGGTTCGCCACTGGGAATCGTTTCACGCATTGTGGGCCGCCGGTCTTGTTGCGGGCCTCAATCGCGGCGTGCTTCCCGAAGGTTACTTCGCGGAAGCACAGGTACACATCGGCGGACGCATGGAAGTGGACGTCGCGTCGTTTGAACGCGATTCGTTCACGCCGGCATCGGAGCGCAATGGCGGCGTCGCAGTCGAAACGGTAACCGCGCCGGTTGCGACGGCGACGCTTCCGATGATCTTTCCCGACGACATCGAAATCCAGGTCTACTCGTCCGACGCAGGTCCCACGCTGGTTGGCGCCGTCGAACTCGTCAGTCCCGCGAACAAGGACCGTACTGATACTCGAATCGCGTTCGCCGCCAAGTGCGCCGCACTGTTGCAGCGGGGCATCGGCGTTGTCGTAATCAACATCGTGACCAATCGACACGCGAATTTGCACGATGACCTCATCGAACTGTTGAAGAAGGCCGACGAGCTGCGCTTTCCCGGCGGCCCGGAGCTTTACGCCGTTTCGTACCATCCTTACCGATCAAAATCCGGCGCGGAGCAAGCCGACGTTCGCTTCTACGAACTGGCGCTGCAAAAGGACTTGCCAACCGTGCCGCTTTCCCTGCGGCGCGGCCCGACCGTGCCGCTCGGCCTGGAATCGGCCTACAAGGAAGCGTGCGAGCGGAGCCGATTGTGAATCCCACGGGTTGATCCGGTTGATCGCCGTCAATCTCGCGGCGCAACTGGAGCAGCTCGCGTTTCTCGTTCATCTGGCGCAGGATGAAAAGGCTAGTCCGTGACGTCAAATTGCAGACGTGAGGTAGGGCGATGGACACGCCGAGTGTATTGAAGCCGCCGTGGAAAGCGCTGCTGTGTTTGCCGATCGGTACTGCGTTGCACTTCACAGCTTCATTCACACTCATCTGGCTAATCGGGGAACCCATCGAACCGGCCGCTTTCGTGTGCAGTTTGGCTTTCGCAATACCAGGTATTATCGTCGCCACAGTGCTTCTAAACACCAAAAGGTGCAATCTTCGAACGGTTTCCGTGTGCATGTTGATTGGTTGGATGCTAGTAGGCTCGATGTGTGGCGTCATGGGCGCGATCACGGACGTTCGCCATGGCATGAGGAATCAGCTCCCTCTTCGCACGGCGAAAATGAAGGTGGCTGAGGGAATAATGACCGCAACTTTCGGTGTGCAAATTGGAATAGTCGGCGGCGCGTTGCTCGGTTGGATCATAGCCGAATTGGCGCCAAGGCGATCAAGAAAGCCATTTACCGGACGCTCGCCGAAAGACTCTAGTAACATCACGACGTGACTGCTAAATTGTTAATGGCATCGAATCCCGCCTCTGCTTTTTTCTGAAAGACCTACCTGATGGACGCCGCTCTCCTGGATCAACTCGAACAAACCTTCAAAACCGCCGGCTCCGCTGCCGCGATCGACAAGCTGGCCGCGGAGTTGAAAGCGAAGAAGGATTACGCCGCGCTCTTTTACACGCTGCTCATGAAGAAGCGCGTCGAGCTGGGCGTCTCGCCGATCGCGACGGGTTCCAACACCGACCTGCCGGCGGCCGCGCATCGCCCGTTCGAGGACGGCATCGCGGAGGCGGCACGAACCGTCGGCCAACTGTATCTTGCCGATGGCCAGATTCCGCAGGCTTGGGGCTATTACCGTATGTTGAACGAATCGGGCCCCATTGCGGAAGCGCTCGAGAAGCTTACGCTCGACGATTCGATGGACGTGCAATCGATCATCGATATCGCCTTTCATCAAGGCGTCGCGCCAAGCAAGGGCTTCGACTGGGTGCTCGAACGCTTCGGCACCTGCAGCGCCATTACGATCATGTCGGGCGACAATCCGTACCCGCCGGACGTGCGGGCCGCGTGCTCGAAGAAGTTGATTCGCACCTTGCACAACGAATTGATGGAACGGCTCCGCGCCGAGATTCAGCGCGTGCAAAACTTCGTGCCGACCGGCAAGACCGTGCGTGAATTGATTGAAGGCCGCGAATGGCTCTTCAGCGAGGATTTCTATCACATCGACCTGTCTCATCTGAACGCGGTCGTCCAGATGTCCACGCAGCTCGAGAAATGCGAAGAGCTGGAGCTGGCGCGCGATCTGTGCGGCTACGGCAAGAAGTTGTCGCCGCGCTTCCGCTATCAATCGGAGCCGCCGTTCGATGATCAGTACGCCGACTACGACAAGTACCTCGCGATCCTGACCGGCGAGGACGTCGAAGGCGGATTGGCGCACTTCCGCGCCAAGGTCGAGGCGAACGACCCCGCGACGATGGGCACGTTTCCGACCGAGATCTACGTCAATCTGCTGTTGCGATTGGGCCGGGATCAGGACGCGCTCGAAGTGGTGCGCAAGTATCTCGCGCCGCTCGGCGACGTGCGGCTATCATGTCCGAGTTTGGTGGAGTTGTGCCAGCAGACGAAGCGGTACGATGTGCTCAAGGACGCGGCGAAGGCGCAGGGCAATCCGGTCAATTTCATGGCGGGGCTGATCGCGGCGGGGCAGAAGTGACCGCTTGCGGTTTCGCGCTCGATCGGGACGCAGAAAACGCGAAACCGCAAGCGGTGACTATGCGAATAGAGCCTGCACCGCCTGCCCGCGGCCATCCTCCGTCGCATAGAACGGCCGCCGCTCGATGTCGAACGACGTGCGCGGCGATATGCCCATCGCCGTCAGAATCGTCGCGTGCAAATCCTTGATCGGCACCGGATTCCGCGTCACCACGAGCGGCCGTTCCGGCGCCGTCTCGCCATACAAGAAGCCGCGTTTCATGCCGCCGCCGAACATCACGCACGACACGGAGCCGGTGAAATGCCGGTGCAGACCGTAGTGGATCATCTGCTGCATCGTCGCGGAGCGGGCCCGCGATTGATCCTGCGCGTTCGAGCCGGGTATGCCTTCCACGATCATGTCGCGACTGAACTCCGTCGCAATCACCACCAAAGTGCGATCGAGCAGGCCGCGCATTTCCAGGTCGAGAATCAACTGCGCGATCGGCCGATCGATCTGGCGCTTCATTTGAACGAGCGTCGTGTGGCCGTTCTCGTGCGTGTCGAAATGCACGAACGGCACATACTCGGTCGTCACCTCGATGAAGCGAGCGCCGGCTTCCGTCAATCGGCGTGCGAGCAAGCAGCCGAGTCCGAAACGGCCGGTGTCGTAGCGATCGTAGCTCGGCCGCGGTTCCTGGTCCAAATCGAACGCTTGCCGTTCGCGCGAGCTGAGCAGGCGATGAGCGTTGTCCAGCGAGCGCAGCATGGATTCGTGATGGTAATCGCTGGCCAGTTCGCCGATCGGGCTTTGCCGCAAGAGTTCGCGATAACGTTCGCGGCGCGTTTCGAAGCGTTCGCGCGTCATGCCGCGCGGCGGGCGGACCGCGTTGATGGCGTCCTGCGGATATGGCAGGTTGAATGGGCCGAACTCGCTGCCGAAGAAGCCGCCGGTCGTGAACGCTTTCAACTCCTCGGATTCGCCGACGCCTTCGAGTCGCTGGCCGATGTTGATGAACGCGGGGATCGCCGGGTTGTTGGCGCCGCGCACGCGCGCGATCCACGAGCCGAGGTGCGGGCACGCGACGGTTTGCGGCGGCACGTAGCCGGTGTGCCAGTGATATTGATGCCGCGAGTGCAGGATGTTTCCGAGATCGGCGACGACGTGCGAACGGATCAACGTTCCCCGATCCATTACTTTCGCCACGTTTTCCAGGCCTTGCGTCAACTTGATGTTGTCGACGACCGTGTCGATGGCAGGGAACGTCGACAGGATCTTGTCGACCGGCACGCCGACTTCGAACGGCACGTAGCGCTTTGGATCAAAGGTGTCCGGCGCGCCCATGCCGCCGGCCATCCAG
>DAIOGM010000407.1:0-6741 GCA_036745215.1 Gemmataceae bacterium | reverse complement strand
CGGCCATTGGCTGCCAGATGTTCCAGAAGAAGAAACACGGTTTCCGCGGCGTCCGGAGCGCCGATGACGCCGGCGATTTGCGGCGCCGTCTGCGGAGACGTCGTTAAAGCGCCGCGCACCTTGGCCTGAAGCGCCAGCACCGACGCGGCCGCCTTCTTGCCCGCCTCGACGCCCGGTTGATGATACGCGTTGATGCCGACCAGGCTCGCGTACAGTCCAACGGCGCGCTCGAAGAGCGCGATCAGCGCCCCGACGATTCGGGCGTCAACGCGCGGCGCCGTGATGGTCATCGACTCGCGTTCGTTCTCGAAAAGGGCCGAGCGCGTGCCCAGCAGGAAGCCATGCAGATAGTCGCCCGCCGTCACGCCGGGATCGACTTCCTGCGGCGAGCCGCCGTCTTCGAGAACGCGGATAAAGACCGCGAAAAAGTTCGGCACGCCTTCCCGCAGTTGCTGCACATAGGCATGCTGATCCGTCGAACCCTTGTTGCCGTACACGGACAAACCTTGATTGACGCGGCGGCCTTGCAAATCCAGTTGCTTGCCGATCGATTCCATGATGAGTTGCTGAAGATAGCGGCTGAACAAGAGCAATCGATCCTTGTAAGGGAGGACGACCATGTCCTTCGCGCCTTTGCCGCCGGTGGCGTGATGCCACATGAGGGCCATGAGCGCGGCGGGGTTGCTTTTCAGGTCATGCTTTCGCGTCGCCTCATCGCAGGCCGCGGCGCCGGCGAGCAGGCCGTCGATGTCCAGCCCTTGAAGGGCCGCCGGCAGCAGCCCGACCGCCGAAAGCACGCTGGTGCGGCCGCCGATCCAGTCGAACATCGGGAAGCGAGCGAGCCAATTCTGCTCCGTGGCGGTCTTGTCCATGAGCGAACCCGGCATGGTGATTGCGACGGCGTGCCTTGTGAAATCGAGCTTCGCGCTCCTGTACGCGTCGGCGACCAGCAGCATGCCGTTGCGCGTCTCGGGCGTGCCGCCGCTCTTGGACGCCACGACGCAAAGCGTTTCGCCGAGCTGGCCCTGCAATTCGTCGAGCGCCCGTGCGATGCCGTCCGGGTCGGTATTGTCGATGAAATGAATCTTCATCCGGTCGCCAGCCGGCTTGCCGAGGGCGTCGGCGACAAACATCGGGCCGAGCGCGGAGCCGCCGATGCCGATCGACAGCACGTTGGTGAATCGATTGGCCGCGGCGGGGCGGATGGCGCCCTCATGGATTTTGCGCGCGAAGGCCTTGACGCCGTCAACGGTCTTGCGAATCTCGCCAGCGATCTCAGGCGTGGGCGAGAGTTCCGGCGCGCGCAGCCAGTAATGCCCGACCATGCGCTTCTCGTCCGGATTGGCGACCGCGCCGGTCTCCAACTCGTGCATCTGTTCAAAAGCTTTTTGCATGGGGGACGTCATTTGACCGAAAAACCCGTCCGGGAAGCGCATCCGGCTGATGTCGAGCGTCATATCCAGTGACGGAATGCGGCACAGATTTTCTCGGTATCGCTGCCACAGCGCTAGCTCGCTCATGATTTGCTCCTTACCGTTGGGGGCCGCAGCTCGTTAACAGTCACCAAGCCCATCGAGTGCCTGTCGGATCACCGAAGCGCTGGCGCGGAGTTGATTCTTTTCAGCTTCGCTCAGCGGCAGCGGGAACGTTTCCAGGACGCCTTTTCCGCCGAGCAAACGCGGCAACGCAACCGTGACGTTGGGGATTCCCATGACATCGGCGGTCGGGACGCATACCGTCATGACGGCTCGTTGATCGTGCGAGATCACATTCACGATGCGGGCCAGGGCGCTACCGATGCCGTAGTAGGTCGCACCCTTGCCGCTGATGATCGAGTACGCGGCGCCGCGCACCTTGGCGTCGATGTCTTTGCGAACCGTTTCGGACAGGTCAACTCCGCGAAGCCGGGTGAATTCGTTGAGCGGCATGCCGGCGATAGTTGCCAGGGACCAGGTGAGGACCTCGGAATCGCCGTGCTCGCCGATGACGTAGGCATGAACATGGTGCGAATCGACGCCGCAGTGCGCGCCGAGCAGACTGCGAAAGCGGGCCGTATCGAGCGTCGTGCCGGAGCCGAGAACGCGGCCGGCCGGAACGCCGCATTCGCGCGCAAACTTGGCCGCCAGGTGCGTCATCACGTCAACGGGATTCGAGGCGACGACCAGGACCGCGTCCGTTGCATACTTCAGGATGCTCGGTACGACTTCGCGGAACACGTCGGCGTTTCGTTGCAGGAGTTGCAACCGCGTTTCACCCGGCTTCTGCCCGACGCCGGCGCACAGCACCACGACACGGCAGCCGGTGAGATCCGCGTATTCGCCCGCGCGAATTGATAGCGGCTCGGCAAAGGGTATGGCATGACGAATATCGTCCGCCTCGGCCGCGGCGCGCGCCGTGTTTTTGTCCACGAGCACAATCTCGCGCCCGATCCCCTGCATCACCAGCGCGTACGCCGCGGTTGCGCCGACGAAACCACTTCCCACGATGCCGACTTTCATCAGGGATCTCCTTGACAAAGAGGATCGAACTACTGCCGGTTCTTGCGCGTCCGTTCGTCAACCAGGGCAAAATCCTTACTCGCCCCAACCAAGATCACGTCCGCCATTTCGAGAAACAAGCCGGTGCCGAGGACGCCCGGAATGGCGCGAATCTCTTGTTCCAGGCGCCTGGCATCCGCAATCGGCTCGATTTGGCAGTCAAGGATGTGGTTGCCATTGTCCGTCACGAAGGGGCTTCCGTCGCGCACATCCAACTGGGGTCGGCAACCGAGTTCACTCAGCCGCCGCTCGCATAGCGGCACGGCGAACGGCGTCACTTCGATCGGCAACTTGCCGCGCGTCCCCAACCGCGGAACCAGCTTTTCCTCGCCAACCAGAATGATTAGCCGCCGCGACGAAGCCGCGACGATTTTCTCGCGGACCAACGCTCGGCCATATCCCTTGATCAAATCCAGGTTCGGATCGACCTCGTCCGCGCCATCGACGGTGAGCGCCAAGGTCCCGGCATTCGCCAGACTCAGAATGGGGACGCCTTGCGCCTGAGCCAGTTTCGCGGTCTCATTCGACGTCGGCACGCCCTGGACCTTCAGGCGTCCCGCCCGGATGCGCTCGCCCAGGGCGATGACGAACGCCTGAGCCGCGCGACCGGAGCCAAGGCCAATGGAAGAATGGTCCGGCACCAACTCCAACGCGCGTTCGATGATGGTCATGAGCTGGACTCCGGCGCGAATTCAAATGCAAAAGAACCACGGGGGGCACGGGGAACACGGGGAACACAAGGTGGCGAGTGCGTTTGATCACACTGCCTTTTCCCCGTGCTCCCCGTGCCCCCCGTGGTTCAATGTCGTTGCTCTCGCGCAGCGGCGATGATCTGCTCCGTCGTGAAGCCGAATTTCTTGACCAGTTCCTTCAGCGGCGCCGACGCTCCAAACGAACGCATGCCAATGCTGTGCCCGCTGGCGCCAACGTACTTCGCCCAGCCGAATGTCGAGGCTTGCTCCACGGAAACGCGCGCCGTCACCCGCGGAGGCAAGACGTGGTCGCGATATTCCTGCGGCTGGTCGTCGAACAATTCCCACGACGGCATGCTCACGACGCGTGCCTTGATCCCTTCCGTCTTGAGCCGTTCATACGCATCCACGCACATCGATACTTCGCTGCCGGTCGCCAGCAGCAGCACTTCGGGCTTGCCTCCCTCGGCATCGGCCAAAATGTAAGCGCCGCGCGCAAGCTCGGAAGCCGGCGCGTATTTCCCGCGATCGATCGTCGGCACCGCCTGGCGCGTGAGAATGAGGACGGCCGGCTGGTGATGGAGTTTCATGATGACCTTCCATGCTTCCACCGTCTCCATCGCGTCCGCGGGACGCAGGACAATCAACCCGGGGATCATGCGCAGCGATCCGATCTGCTCGATCGGCTGATGGGTTGGTCCGTCCTCGCCCACGCCGATCGAATCATGCGTGAAGACGTAGATGACCGGCAACTCCATCAAGGCGCTGAGCCGAATCGCGGGCCGAGCGTAGTCGTTGAAAATGAGGAACGATGAACCGTACGCTCGCACCTTGACCAGCGCCATGCCGTTGAGAACGGAAGCCATGGCGTGCTCGCGGATGCCAAAGTGCAAGTTGCGCCCGCCGGGATTCTGCGCGGAGAAGTCGCCGGCGCCATCGAAGGTGAGTCTCGTTTTGCACGACGGACCGAGATCCGCGGAGCCTCCCATCAACCAGGGAATGTTCTTGCCAAGGGCGTTGAGCACCTTTCCACTCGCGTCACGCGTCGCCAGGCCCTTTGCGTCCGCTGCAAACTCGGGAAGGTTCTTATCCCAGCCCTCCGGAAGCTGGCGATGGTGCAGTCGATAGAACTGATCCGCCAATTCCGGACGTTGCGCGCGATAGTCCTTGACGCGGGCAAACCAGGCATCGCGCAATTCTTTGCCGCGTTTGCCGATGCCATTTTGGAAGTGTTCATAAACGCCATCGGGGACGAAGAACTTGGCGTCCTCCGGCCAGCCATAGTGGCGCTTGGTCAAACGAATTTCCTCTTCGCCGAGCGGCTCGCCATGTGCGGCGCTGGTGTCTTGCTTGTTGGGAGCGCCGAAGGCGATGTGGCTATCGACGATGATCAACGTCGGCCGATCGCGCGTGCTCAGGAACGTTTTGAAGGCGCGGCCGAGCATTTCGAGGTCGTTGGCATCGCCGACGCGCGTCACATTCCAGCCGTGGCCGATGAAGCGCGTTGCCACATCGTCGCTGAAGGCCAGCGCCGTGTTTCCTTCGATCGTGATGTGGTTGTTGTCGTAGATCCAACAAAGGTTCGACAGCTTCAGATGGCCCGCCAACGATGCGGCCTCGGCCGAAAGCCCTTCCATGATGCATCCGTCTCCGCATACGGCGTACACATTGAAGTTGATGAGGTCTTCGAAGGGGGACTGACAAAAGTGAGCGGCCTGCCAGCGTCCGGCGAGCGCCATGCCGACGCTGTTGGCCAATCCCTGACCGAGCGGGCCGGTCGTCGTCTCGACGCCGCTCGTCCAGCGATATTCCGGATGACCCGGACAACGACTATCGAGCTGCCGAAAATTCTTGATCGCCTCAAGAGGAACGCAAGGATGTCCCAAGGTCTCGTAATCCTTGCTGACGGCTTTCACTCCCGTGAGATGCAACATGGAATAAAGCAGCATCGATGCATGGCCGGCCGACAAGACAAACCGATCGCGATTCGGCCAGATGGGATCCTGTGGATCGAAGCGCAGAAACTGTTGCCACAGGCAGTAGGCCACCGGCGCCAGCGACATTGGCGCTCCCGGGTGACCGGAGTTTGCCGCCTGCACCGCGTCCATGGACAGCGTGCGGATCGTATTGACGCAGGTCGTGTCGATATCGTTGTTCTTCTGCATGGATTTGAACCCCCGGCGATCCCGGATTTGCTCTTCTTGGGTGCGGGTGCGAAATGGTGAGTTTATGTTATTGGAAAACGGCGTCGCTTGCCGACCTTCATCGGGATTTCATGAAATTGCCGTTGTGATTGCGTGACGCGTCATGCATTCACTAGAATGTCCGAGGAAACCACACGGGACTCTCCAGCCCAGTAACGGCGAATTCCGGCGGACTGACCACGTTGCCCGACACGGAGAGCAAGGTGTATGGCTGAGCCTACAGGCAAGATCGTATCCCGACCGATGGTGGTCAGGGCATGCGGACACGAGCAGGAATTCCAATACTACGCGGTGGACAAATATCGCGCCCAGCGGCAGGCGAAATTTCAGTCGACGCGTTGTGCCGCCTGTGTCGCCAAGCAAGTCGAGGAAGAACAACGTGCAGCCTCGGCCATTCCGACGAAAGCGGAAGTGCTCAAGCGCCTTCCAGCTGGGACGCAGGTTTCCTTGACACGACAGCCGGACGGGTCGTGGGCGGGCACCCTGTCCGCGGACGGCACGACAGTTAACGCGGTTGGAGTTGCGGGGGCCGGGCCGGAATCGGTCATCGTCGCGATGGCTCGCCTCTGGCTCTCGAAATCAAGCGCTGACGGTGCGTAAAGTAGGCGAACCTGTCCTTTCGCCGGCGCCTGCCGCGTCGTCCTTTGTTTCCGCGAGCATTTCTTTGCGCGGATGAGAATGGCGGCGCATCAGTCGAGCGAGACCGCCTGGCCGTCGCTCTTGGCGCCCACGGCTTTGAACACGTTTAAATTAATCGAATACGAAATGGTCCGCACGGAACCATCGGCGAGGAGCGCGTTGAACGTCGATGGATGCGAGGAGCCAAAGCGGCGTTCGCCGTCGCCGGTAGCCGCGGAGTAGTCGGGGGCGGGCGCGATTTCGGTCTGCCGGATCGTGTCCGGGTCCCAGCCGCTCGCGTAACCGGTGTCGTCGTCTTTTTGCAAGCTTCCCAGGAAACGAAGGTTCAGACGCTTTTCGGAGACCAGGAGCGTCATGGACGTTCCGTCGGTAACATCCGCAATACGTGTCGGCAAATACTGACAGACGATGCCCGTGAGTTCCCAGTTGCTGGCTCCGTAGTCGCCGAGAGCGCACGTGATCGGGTTGCCGTTGAAAAAGCCGGGGAAGCTGAAATTGACGGTCTGAACGCTGCGGCGCGACGGGCAGAAAAAGACGGGATTCGGCGTGCCCATGGCGACGCGGACACGGTCGTCGTCGTTCGTGGCACCGCCGCCCATCCAGGTATTCGTCGCTTCCAGGTAGGGGAGGATTTGATACCCCCAGCCTGCCTGTTGCTGGGCGCCGACC
>DAIOGM010000406.1:0-6744 GCA_036745215.1 Gemmataceae bacterium | reverse complement strand
TCCAGGTCCGTGCGCACCTCGTCCGGCTTGCCGAATTCCGCGAGCGCCGCCTCGAGCGCCTCGAGATCGGACTTGCCTTGCGCCTTGTGCTGGGCGACCGAATCAAGCAAGTGCTCGCGCAGCTCTTGACGCAGATGCTGCCGCATTTCAATGGGCCCGCCGACGCTGCGGCAAACCTGGTCGAGGTATTGCTCAAGCTTTTCCATTGGACTTCTCCAGAATCTGATTGACCGCCTGGCACAGCTCGGTCCACGACTGCATCTTCTCCTTGAGCGCCGCCCGCCCATCCTTGGTGATCTTGTAATACCGCCGCTTGCGTCCCGTCTCCTTCTCTTCCCATTCGCCGAGGATGAACCCGCCCTCTTCGAGCTTGTGTAGGCTCGGATAAAGCGACCCCTCGCGCCAGGTGAACGTGCCGTCCGTATCGCGATGCACCGTCGCCGCGATCTCGTAGCCGTACATTTCCTTGCGGCTCAAGAGCGACAAGATCAGCAGCGACAGGGTGCCTTTGAGGAGTTCGGTGTCCATCGGCGGCATTTCGAATGAGCAAAGGAATTCGATACATCGAAATCCTATGTATTGACGCCGCTGATGTCAAGCGGAATCTTCCAAGAATTGTGAAATCGGAAACTTCGCTCACGCTTCAGGCTCGGTAGGAGTTGACGACGCGCGGCGCACGAGCCACCATAGCGCCAGCGTCCACAGAATGATCGAGAACGCTTCCCCCGCTATCCACGAGGCCGGCATGGGAATCATCAAATCGAGAATGATGATTGTCACATCGAACGCCGCCATGACGGGCACGCTGAACCGCAAGAGCGGCAAATAGCGGCGTATGTCGCACGACATGAACCAATAGCTTGCGCCCATCGTCGCATACAGCGCCGACATGGAGCGCGTCAAGTATTCGACCAGCGGCGAATCCGGCAACGTGACACCCGAAAATTCAGCGATCGCCCGCTTCCACTCCGTCGGCATGACGACCGCGGGCGCCGCGCACAGGAACATCACCGCGGTGAAACGAATGAACCAAACGAGCATTTTTTCATTGGTGTTCATGCCATTGCGTAAATTACGGCAAACCGCATCGTTCGCCAGGCTTTTTTCCCCGCGCGTTCGCAAGAATCCGTATTGATAAGCGAATAGCCCTTGCGAGGCTTGTCACATCTCGGACAACCAAAGGAGTTCCCCATGCTGCGTCTACGCGTCATCGTTTGCGCCAGTGTTTTCCTCGTCGTATGCGGCCTGTTCGTGCGCGCTCAGGATAACGCCGCGCTCAAGGCGATCGTCAAGAAAGCGATTGAAGCCCATGGCGGCGAGAAAAACCTCGCCAAGTACACTGCGGCCGACACCAAGTTCAAGGGCACGATGGAAATCCAGGGCAACAAGTTCGACATCACGGGTCAAACGCTCTTGCAAAAGCCGGACAAGGTCAAGAACATCATGAAGCTCGACATCGCGGGCAATCTGATCGATGTCGTCACCGTGTTCGACGGCAAGAAGCTGTGGGTATCGACCGCGGGTCAAACCAAGGAGATCGACGATGAGAAGATCATCAAGGCCGCTCGTGAAGAATTGCAATCGGAAGGCGCCGGCAACCTCACGGAGATATTAAAGGCGCCCTACGAGCTGAACGCCATCGGCGAGGTCAAGGTGAAGGGCAAGGACGCGATTGGCATTCGCGTCAGCAAGAAAGGCCAGAAGGACATCAGCATTTTCTTTGACAAGAAGACGCACCTGGTGATCAAGACAGAAATGGTCACGCTTGACGCCAACACGATGCAGGAAGTCACGCAGGAGAAGTTCATCCTGGACTATCGCGACAAGAACGGGCACAAGATCCCGCAGCGCGTTGAGATCGTGAAGGACGGCAAGACGTTCATGGACATCGAGATTACGGAATCGACGCCGCTGGAGAAGCTCGACGATTCGCATTTTGCGAAGCCATGAGCGATCATCCCCGTTCACGTTTAGCGCTCGCCCGGCAGCGCTCGTTGCCATGCGCCAATGCAACCGGCGCTGCCCTGCGAGCGCTAAACGAAGATCCTATGGATGCCCTTCAAACTCCGGCCACGCCGCCGGGTCCTGGTGATAATAGTCGCGGAAGAGTTGATACAAGTCGGGATAGACCTCTCTCATGGCCTGAGGCGCGACAAAAAAACACTCCGTCGTCACTGCGAAAAACTCGGCCGGGTCGTCCGATCCGTACGGATCGAGCAACGTCCTTCTCCCCTTTCGCTCGGCGCGCTGTAACCGCCGAAACTCATGGTTCATTATTTTTCCCCAGCGTTCGGCGAGTTCACTCGTCGGCAGATTCGGAGTTCCATCCATGGCGCCGTTGAGCCTGTCGAGTTGATGGGCAAATTCGTGGAACACGAGGTTTTCGCCGCGGTCAGGGTTCTGCAGATCACGAATGATCGACTTCCATGACAATCGCACTGGGCCTCGATGATGAGCTTGACCGAGGACATCAAATTCCTCTACCACCGTGGCCGATCCGACGAGCGGACTTTCATGCGATTCGCGCATGGGCCTGGGATAAACGAGAATCTCCTGCACATTTTCAAAATAAAAATCATCAAAGCCAAGCACGAGGACACCGGCCAGGCCAGCGATTACGACGCGCATCGCATCAGTCAACTCCAAGCCATTGCAGCCTTTCCATTCTTTTTCCGCAAGCATGATGTGCACCATGTCGCGCAACTTTGCGCGTTCCACATCGGTGACGACTGTGTAATACGCGACTTGGTCTCGCAACACCGCCAGCCGATCCTCGGGAAACGGCTCCGCGAGCAGCTTGCGGCGGCGTCGATTGCGCAGCCAGGAAAACAACATTCGTCTCTCCGTGGAAGGGCCGTTGCAAAGCGTTTGGGTACATTTTACACTGAGAGTGTCGTTCGAGATGGGCCGAGGACGTGACCATGTCCAGAACATGCCGATTATTACGTTGGTTGACGCCGTGCTTCGCGCTGGCCGTGCTGGCCGCGCCGGGCATGGCACAGCCGAAGCGATATGTGCATTTCCCCATCGAACCCAAAAGCGTGGAAGAACTTCAGGAACGATTGATCGGCGAACAGAAGCTGGAGCCGTTCAAAGAACTCGTCAAGAAGATCCTCGCCGACCCGAAGGCGCTCGACATTCGGCCCGATCAAGTCAAGGACATAAAGTTCGAGGACGCGCAGTTCAAGGAGGCGCTTCAGAGATGGCTTCAAAACGATGTGAAGCTGCAACAATCGTTGCGCGAGTGGATCAAGGTCAACCAGCCGGACGCACAGCCGCAGGATGTCAAGAAGCTGCAACAGGATTTGAAACAGCTTCTCGATGAAGCGCCGCCGGACGGGCCGCCGGCCATCGACCCTTCGACCGTCGTGGAGCCGATCAAGCCGAAGTCCGATTCCTTTGCCAAGTTCGCCGAGAATGCCATGAAAAACATGGAGTATTCGCAACTTGGCGAATGGCTGCAGAAATCGCCGGCCTGGACGCGCGCGTTCGAGGACATGCACGGCGCCTTTGGCGAAAGGCCGGAGCAGCCCGGCTTCATCGAAGGCTTGCAAGGCAAGTTGGTGCCCGACGGCGACACCTGGCAATTCGCGGAGAACGCGCTCGAACGCCTTCGTGAGACGCCGCGATTCCGCTTTGATCGACTGGGCCGCGGCCTCACGGTGCCGGGCATCGGCCACATTCCGTTGCCGGACCTGGGCGCGCCGGGCGCGTCCGACTTGCACGGTCCGTCGTTCTCGTCGATCGGCCAGGCGGCGACGTGGATCCTCGCCGCGATGATTGCAGTGCTCATCCTCGCTCGTTTCGTGCGCTGGCCGAAACGGAAAAAAGCGGTGGCGGAGTTTCAGCGTCCCGATCTCGGTCCGTGGCCGGTCCGCCCGGAGACCGTGAGCACGCGTGCCGAACTGGTGCAAGCCTTCGATTATCTCGCGCTGTGGACGCTCGGTTTAGGCGTGCAGAGCTGGAATCATCATGCGGTCGCGTCGCTCTGGCGCCACCAGGCGCCGACGTGCGCCGATGACGCGTCCGCATTGGCAAATCTTTATGAGCAAGCTCGCTACACCGATGGCGTCGAGCCATTGTCGGACACCGATCGCGATGTCGCTCGTCAGTCCCTCGCCAAGCTCGCGGAGGCCGTCTGATGCGACGCACGAGTATGGCGATTTTCTTGATGTGGGCCGCGCTGGCGAGTCCGGTGTGCGCTCAGGAGAACAAGACGGTCACGCTCCCCTTCGAGGGGCCGGACGTTTTTTGCCACATCTTGTTTTCCAAGGGCCTGCAGCCGTACTCGACATTCTTGGAGGCTTCGCTCGACGCCAAATCGAGCATGATCGTTCTTTTCGGTGATCTCGGCTCATCCGCGAAGAAGCTAGCGAGCGCGGATTTGAAGCGTTACCTCGATGCGGGCGGCAGTATTCTGATCGCGACCGATCGCCGCTTCGATATGCCCGAATTATCGGTCACAATTTCAGGGTCGCTAGTGGTTCGACCCGAGGAAATGTCGTTCGGCAAAGTCCGGAGTTGCCCATGGATACCCTATCTTGACCCCAATGCGAAGGAGCCGAAGGACGCGCGCAGTCATCGCCTCTTCCATTTCTTGCAAAACGGCATTGCCACAAACGGTCCGAGCAATCTCCGCGTCGAGCCTGGTTCCCCCATCGCGCAGGTGTTGACGTTTCCGCGCGTGTTTCCGCCCGAGAAGGGCCGGCCGCCGTTTGGCGACTTCCCTCCGCGACCGCCCTTCTCGACAGGTTACGTCGCCGCGTCGCCGAACGAATCGCCGGCGGCAGGGCGCACCGTGATCATCGCGGGGCACGGCGTGTTCATGAACGGCATGATGCTGCAACCGGGGACCGACAATCTCTCGTTTGCGATCAACACGGTCCAGTGGCTGCGCGAAGGACCGAAGGGATCGGCGCGAACCCGCGCCTTGATGATCGTGGACGGCACCGCGATTACCGATTTTGACCGCAATCTCTCGCCGCCGCCGCCGCCGATACCGATGCCGTCCGTGGAGATGGTCAATCGTTTGCTGCGCGGACTCGAGGACGAGGGCTTCTTCCACTGGGCGTTCGAACGCGTGATGGGGGACAACTATCGCAACGTCGTGCCGTTTCTGTTCGGCCTGGGTTCGTGCGGCTTGTTGCTTTATGGCGGGAAAAAACTCCTCGACGCGCGCAACATGCAAGACTCCAGTGTGCCGAAAATGGTGGGCGCTCCCACGGTCGCGCAAGGGGAACCACGCTCTCGGCAACGGCAGAGGGCTTTGTATCGCCAGCCGGATGGTCATGAAGAAGCGCGGTTGCTGGCGCGATACTGGTTGGCGTGCGAATTCGGCAGCGCGGCCGAGCAAATCGCACAGGGCGGCGGCGTCGAGATTCACGCCGCGGGTTTTTTCTGGACGCGCAATCGAATTAGGCGACAAGTCGAACTCGTTCTGCAACTGGCGAGAGAAGACCGTGAAGCGGAGGCGGCGCGCGGCGACTTCATTGCCCTCGTTCGATTTCTGCCTCGGCTGAGCCGGGCGCTGGAGGATGGCACGCTCACGTTGCTTCTCGATGGAAAAGAAGTAAGAAAACCGTCTGCGCCCGATGCGGAAGCGACAAAGTAAGTTCACTTCGCTCACGCGTCAGGCTCGGCTGAATTTCATCGAGCCGCGGAAAGCCTCCATGCACACGAATGAAGTTGTCACGCCGACGCACGACCTTGAAGAATGGGCCGTTCGCATCAGAGAATTACGCGAACGCGCCCTCCTGGAAGCGTCCCGCGTCGTCGTCGGCATGGAACGCGTCGCGCATCGCTTCCTGATCGCGCTGTTAGCCGGCGGCCATGTTCTGCTCGAAGGCGTCCCCGGCGTCGCCAAGACGACGCTCTCGAAAACGCTGGCCCACATCCTCGGCATTCAGTATCAGCGCATCCAGTTCACGCCCGACTTGTTGCCGTCGGATGTGACCGGCACGTTTGTACTCGATCGCAAGTCGAATGAATTTGTGCTGCGCCGAGGGCCGATCTTTTGTCAGATTCTGCTCGCCGATGAAATCAACCGGGCCCCCGCGAAGACGCAGTCGGCGCTTCTGGAAGCGATGCAGGAGTATCAAGTCACCATCGAAGGCACGACGTTGCCGCTGACGCCGCCGTTCATGGTGCTGGCGACGCAAAACCCGGTCGAGCAGGAGGGCGTCTATCGATTGCCGGAGGCGCAGCTCGATCGCTTTCTTCTCCGCATCGAGATGGGCTATCCCGGCCCGGAAGCGGAGAAAGCGATGCTGAAGCTGCACAGCTTTCCCGTCGCGCCGGCGCCGCAGGTGTTCACCGCCGAGTTGATCCTGGCGATGCAGGAGCGCGTGCAACGCGTGTTCGGCAAGGAGGAACTCTTCAATTACATCATTGAGCTGGCCGAAGCGAGCCGACGCCATCCCGATGTCGCGCTCGGCGCCAGTCCGCGTGCGTCGTTGTGCTTGCTGCGCTGCGCTCGCGCTCGTGCTCTGCTGGACGGCCGCGTTTACTTCACTCACGAGGACGTGCAAGCCGTCGCGCTCGGCGTTCTTGGCCATCGCCTGATCATTCGTCCGGAGGCGGAGGTCGAAGGCAAGACCGTCCGCGACATCGTGCGCGACGTGCTCGCAGTGCCTCCGCTGGGACGGGGGACCGACCTCGCGGGCGCCCTGCGCTTCACCCGCGGGGTGATGCGGCGCCGCGGCATCGTGGCCGTCCTCTCCGACTTCCAGGCGGAAGGCTACGAGC
>DAIOGM010000405.1:0-6744 GCA_036745215.1 Gemmataceae bacterium | reverse complement strand
CCCACGGCCGGCCGAGCTCGTCGACCCCGCCTTCCGGCTGGAACGGGTTCTTCTGGAACAACGAAAAAGCCATCCCCGGCCCAGACGAACGGCCCAGGCGCGGCATCTTCACGTACTATCCGGTCGAGCGTTTGAAACCGGACACCGCGGTCGCCGCGACGTTTGCCGGACCAAAGGAAGGGCGAATCAATGGCGGCAAGGACGAACAGCCATTCATCGCCACGATGCGTTTCGGCGCCGGCAAGACGATGTACGTCGGCTCCGGCGAATTGTGGCGTTTACGTTCCTTCAAGGACGGCTATCACGAACGCCTCTGGATCAAGATGGCACGTCACATCGCCGCCGGCGCTTCGGCGCAAACCGACGTGGGCCGCTTCCTGATGTCGCGCAACATGCCGGTCGGCGTAGTGAGCGTCGAGGCGCAGCTCATGAAGGAGAAAGGCGTCTTCCTGGCGCGCGACATCCGGCCCACCGTGATCGTGCGCCGCATCGACAAGGAGAAGGACGACAAGGCCGAGCTGCAGCGCTTTGACCTGCAAGCCAAGCCGTTCGACACGACCTGGGAAGGCTACTTCGAAGGCAAGCACAACATCAAGGACCCGGGCGAGTACGAATTCTCCTTGACGATCCCCGGCACGACGAAGACCTTGCGTCAAAATCTCGTCGTCCGCAAGCCGAACCCGGAGCTCGATAACGTCCGCACCAACTTCGGCTATCTGTACCAGCTTTCGACGGACGCCAACACGCTCTTGAAGAACCTGCCGCCTGAATCGCGCAAGGAAATCGAGAGCGTGCTGCAAGTGCCCGCCGAAGCGAATCAGGGCGAAGAGCGCGCCTCCAAACGGCTCTTCTTCCAGTTGAGTTCCGCCGACCGCGTCGCCAAGTGCCTGGTGCAGCAGAAGCCGCGCGAGGAAACGGTGCGCGGCCGATTCGAAGACTTGTGGGACACCGGCATCGACACCGATTTCCCGATGCCGATCTGGGCCGCCGTCCTGATCATGATCGGCGGCATCGCGCTGGTCGGCGTGCTCGTGCTCGCGATCATGCGGCAATGGGTCGGCGCCGCGGTGTTCTTCGGCATCTGTGCGCTGGTGGCGATCGGCGTCGGCGTGGGGGCGGTCATCCTCGAAAATTTCTTCGCGACGGAGTTGCCGCTGAATTTCTCGTACTTGCTCTTGGCGATCGTGAGTTTGCTCGGCATTGAATGGCTAGCGCGCAAGCTATTGCGGCTGGCGTAGGCGAGCCACGGGGTTTATCCCCGTGGATTGGGAGTCCGTGCCACGGGGATAAACCCCGTGGCTCGCTGGGCTGAGTTCTTTGGAGTCGTGCGATGGCCACCGTCACCGAACCGAAATCCTTCAACCACGATGAGACGCAGCGCAAGGTCCGCCATCCGCTGCAGCTCGTGCGCCGATATATTCGCCGTTACGTCATCCTCGAAGGGCTCGCGCTCACGCTCCTGTTCGCGTCCATCTTCTTCTGGATCGGCCTGGCGTTCGACTTCGGGCTCTACAAATTCCGCATCGACGTCGCCAACATCTTCGGCATCGACTGGATCATGGAGCTCAACGACGTCGATCCCACCGGCGGCAGCAGCATCGGCATCCGCGTCATCCTGCTGGCGACGATCGTCATCGCCCTCCTGGTGCTCGGCTTCTCGAAAGTCGTGACGCGCTGGTTCCGCGAATTCAACGATCGCGCCCTGGCGCTCGTCCTCGAACGCCGATTCCCGAAGGAACTCGGCGATCGCCTCATCACCGCGGTCGAACTGGCGGACCCGAAGCTGTCAAAGAAGTACGGCTACTCGCAAGCGATGGTCGAAAAGACGATTTCCGAATGCGTCAACATCCTCAAGACACTGCCCGTCGCCGGCGTCTTCAACTGGCGTCGGCTTTACGGGTTGTGGTTCCTTGTCGCCCTGAGCACGTTTGGCGTGTTCGTGCTTAGCATGGCGGCGTTTTGCGGCGGCTCGCTTTTTCTCGCAGACAAGCCGATGTCGCCCGTGGCATACGCGTTCGAATTCTACGACACCGGCGCCATCTGGACGGAACGCAACGTCCTCATGATGAACACCTATTGGCCGCGCAACGCGTTCCTGGAGATCGGCCGATTTCAGCCGTCGAAGGAAGACGCCAACGAGATGCGCGTCGCCAAGGACGACACCAATCGCCCGGAATTGCAAGTGCGAGCCTTCGAATGGGTGATCGCCGATCGCGACCGCGACGTCGCGCCGCACGGCTGGCGTGCGCTCACGTGGAAGGACCTCGCCGAGCGCAAGCTCATCAGCGCGGAGCTGTTGGCTCAAGTCCAAGTGCCGAAGGATTTCAATTTCTGGCAATTGGACCCCGAAGAGCTGGAGCCGAACCTCGTCGCCGCGCTCTTTGAAACGGCGACGCAGGAACGCTCGGCCGAAGACTTGCGCAAATTCTTCCAGACCCCCGCCGTGCAAAAGAAGATCGCGGACCGCGACGCCGCCGACGAACTAGCCGTTTGGCTCGACTGGCGCAACTGGAAGATGGACAAGATCGTTCAGCAAATGAAGGACGAAAAGGCCAACCCGCGCTTGAGCGAGCTTCGCAGCGGCGCCGATCTCGCGGCCCTCGATGAAATCGTTGCCAAGCTTAACGAACTCGCCGAATCGCCCAGCATGAGCCGAACGCTGCGCAAGCTGATGGTGCCCGAAGAAGTTGTGGTGTCGTTCCGCGGCGAAGCGAATTCGCTCTCCGAAACGCACGAGGTGAAGGGGAACAAGGCGACGATCTCGCTCAAGGAACTCAAGGAATCCAATCGCTTCCGCTTCCGCGTCCGCGGCGACAACTACTTCACGCAGCCGAAGATCATCGCCCTCATCCCGGCGCCGACGCCCGCGAAGATCACCACCGACAAGGAAGAGCCGGCGTACATCTATCATCGCATGCGCGGCATCGATCAAATGGCGCTGCGCGGCGAGAAGCACCTCTCATACGATGTGCCGCTCTCGACGACCGGCGATTCCAACACGATCGAGGTGCCGTTTGGCTCCAGCCTGACAGTGCGCGTCGATATCGACAACACGCCGGTGACATGGGGCGGCGTTTCGTTCACGAGGCCGACGACGTCGATGCGAAAAAAATGGGCGGCGCTTGGCGACAAGGACGCGGTCGCGGTTTCCGGCGTCGATGCTGGCTCCGCTGGGGCGACCGCGGGCTTCCAGGTGAACGACGTGGTCCTCGCTGTCAACGGCGCCAAGGTCCCGGCACAGCTCGAATCGTTTGCCCAATTGATCAAGAGCCCCGTCGAAAGCGTCGCCGGCTTCGAGTTGCTCCGCGACGGCAAATCGACCCCCATCAATTCCGTGCGCATGCCCGCGAACGTCAAGTACAGCCCGCGTCTCCTGCGCAAGGAACGCGCCGTCTTCCCGAAGGACAGCGTCAACCTTCCCGAAGGCTTCGATCATTATCGCGGCGCCCGGCCCGAGCCGAACGCGGATCGCACCGGCTTCGTCTTCGCGATGACCAACGTCACGCGCAAGCATGAGTTCTCGATGGAGTTCTTCGACGAGGACAACATCCGCGGCAAACGGCGATTCAAGATCCTCGCCGTGATGGACGCCGAGCCGCAGATGGGCAATCTGCATGTGCACGACGTGCTCTTGCGCAAGCCGAAGTTCAAGTTGCCCGAACGCAAGGATAACGATGGCCGCGATCCGCGCGACCTCGCGGAATTGGCCAACAGCTTCCTGATCACGCCGGACGCGATCATACCGTTCGAATGCCTGGTGCGCGACGACTACGGCCTGGTGCGCGTCGGCTACGATTTCAAGTATCGTGCCGAGGATTTCGACCTGTTCTCCTCGCAAAGCATCGTCAAGAAGCCGGCGCCGAAGACGGGCGAAACCGAGCCGATCACGCGCAAGGCCGGCGCCGGCGCCGTGCTCGGGCTGCCGCTGCTGGCGTGGGCCGCTCAGCGTGCCGATCAAGAGATGGCGCTCCTGTCGAAATACACCGATGGCTACGCCTCCGCGGCAGGCTTCGAGCAACTTCTGGAACGCAAGAATCATTTGATGGTCAACAACGCCGCCGAGCTCAAGACGCGCCTGTCGCTGAAGCTCAATCCGTCCTCCTGGGAGTTCAACTTCCAGGACGACCGCAACGCCCGCGGCGACCTTGGGTTTGATCTGCGCGTCCATTTGCCAGAGCTGAAAGCCGTCAATCTCGAACAGACCGGCCAGACGCATTACGCCCTCAAGGTCGCCGTCCTCGCCACCGACAACAACGTCGAGACCGGCACGGCGTTCAGCGTACCCGACGGCAAGAACCTGCTCAACCTGCGCGGCAACACCAAGCGCAACAAGAACGGCTACGTCAACTTCCTCGTGGTCAGCGAAAATCAACTGCTGTCGCAGATCGCCATTGAAGAGGAAGTGATCTTCGAAAAGCTGGAAGCCGCCAAGGAAAAGGTGGACGCTGGGCTGGTCAGCCTGTCGGAGCAAAATGCGAAAGTCGGCGACCAGGCGGTGGACATGGAGAACGTGCTCAACCGCATGAACGAAATCCGCACCGCCCTGAGCGACGCCGGCTCCCGGCTGCGCGACGGCAAGCAAGCGTACAGCAATATCGTCAAGGAGATGTCGGTCAACCGCGTCCGCGCCGATCGCCGTGAAAAAATTGAAAAAGGCATCGTCGAGCCGCTCGCCAACATCCTGGAGAATAACCCGTTCTTCCCCAACTCCGGCAGCTATCTGTTCGCGGAGGATTCGATTCACGAAGCCCTGCGGCTCGTGGAGCGCGACGTCAACAATCGCGCGAAGCCAGACGTCGCGCAGCATCGCAAGTCCATGGGTGAGGCCGACGTCAAGATGCAAGCGCTCAGCAAGGACCTCAAGCGTTTGCTCGACGCGATGAGCGAAGGCATCGTCGAGGCGAAATTGATCGCACTCTTGGTGACCATCGAGGAGCAGGCGCGAAAGAACACCGAGGCGCTGGATCGCGCACACAAGGAAGCCGTCAAGCGGGCGCTCGAAGAACTGATCGGCGGCCCGATCAAGAAGGAGCCGGAGAAGAAGGTGGAGCCGAAAAAGGATGAGAAGAAGACGACGCACCTGCAATTGCAGCTGCGTGACGGCGCAAGAATTGCTTCGTCGTGGTTGATCGAACCGGAGCTGTTTGCGTGGCGAAGTCGCAGTTCACCAGCCGCAGCTGTCGCCGAGCTAGGAAAGCGCCGTCAAATATGGTAGGATTGTTAATGAAAGTTACGGAGAGTCGCTGAGTGAATGAATGTCCACGAATGATTCTCGCGATTTTCCGTAAATATTGTTTGGCGCGTGGGTATCGTTCGTCATAATAACGCCCACAAGGCTTGTTCACTCCCCGACCCGCAATGGGTAGGATACACCGACCTCGACCCCACTGGGAGGATCGCGTCCATGAAAGCTCGAATTATCCTGCTGACGATCGGCATGGCCATGGTGGCCCTCGTGTCGTTCAGCCTGCAAGCGCAAGAGAAGACGAACGCGCAGCAGAAGGACGACATCATCGCCAGCGAACAGCAGCTCGCTCGCCAGTTCGCCGACTTTCAAGACGCGCTCCTGAAGCTGCAGCAACGCATGTCGCGCGGCGACGCCAAGGATCGCGAGCGAGCCAAGGTCCTCGCGGTGATTCTCGAGGAGTGCAAGTCGCTCGCCATCAATCAAGAATTCACCAAGATGCTCGAGATCTTGCGGACCGTCAACCTCAAGAGCACCGGCGACACCGCCGCGGCCGCCGAGCAAAGCGATCGCTTGACGCAGCGGCTGCGCACGATCCTCGACATGCTGCAAAACTCCAAGCTCGATCTGTCGGCCGATCGCAAGAAGCTCGCGGACATCATCGCGAACTTGCAGAAGGCCATCGATCAGCAAAACCAGGTGCGGGCCCAGACGGAACTCGGCAAGACCGAGGTGGATGGACTCAAGAAGGATCAAGAAGGCGCCACCAAGAAGACCAAGGACGTTGCCGAACAGATCAACAAGTTCCTGAATAAAGACGGCAAGGGGGGCGAAGCGGCCAACCTCAAGGGTAACAGCAAGGAAGGCAAGGGCGAAGGCGCCAAGGGCGAAGCCAAGAACGCCGGCGAACAAAAGGGCAACGAAGCGGCTCGCGGCGAAGCACGCGACGGCGGCAACAAGGACCCGAAGACCGGCGGCGCCAAAGGTGAAACCAAGCCCGGCGAAAAGGGCAAAGAAAACGCCAAGAGCGGCGACAATGAGCCGAAGTCCGGCGCCAAGCCCGGCGGCGAAAAAGGCAAAGATGGCCCCCCGCAAACCGGCGCCAAGCCCAATGATAAAGGCAACGCGAAGGGCGGCGAAGGCTCCGCGAAAGAAAACAAGGGCGACAAGTCCGCCAAGGGCGGCGAAGGTGGCGCGAAAGACGCCGGCGACAAGAAGGGCGATCCCAAGAGCGGCGAACCAGGTTCCGCTAAACCAGGCGGCGAAAAGAAGCCGTCCGATGGCAAGTCACCCGATAGCTCCGCCAAGCCAGGCGGCGGCGACCCGAAGGGCGGCGGCGGCGATCAACCCAAGGTCGGCGGGCCCAAGACGCCCGACAGCGGCGACGCCAAAGCCGGCGACTCCAAGGGCGGCGATGCCAAGGGCGGCGACGGCGGCGGGCAAGGCGACTCCAAGCCCGGCGATTCCAAGGACGGCCAGGGCGTCGCCAAAGACGGCGGCGGACCGGCCGCGGGTGGCGGCGGCGGCAGTCCTCCTCCGGGCGGCTCCGCGAAAGATTC
>DAIOGM010000404.1:0-6840 GCA_036745215.1 Gemmataceae bacterium | reverse complement strand
CGCAGCTCTTCCCAGCACAAGCGCCGCGCCGGCCCGGCGACGCGATCGGGATACGTCAAGGCATACTGAATCGGCAAGCACATATCCGGCGGCGATAGCTGCGCCAGGACGGAGCCGTCCGTGAACTCCACGAACGAATGGATGATCGACTCCGGATGAATAATGACGTCGATCTGCTCCGGCTTCAAGTCGAACAGCCAGCGAGCTTCGATGATTTCCAGGGCCTTGTTCATCAAGGTGGCGGAGTCGATGGTGATCTTTTTGCCCATGTTCCAGGTCGGATGCTTGAGGGCCTGCTCGGGCGTGACATTGGCAAGCTCGGCGCGGGTCTTGCCGCGAAACGGGCCGCCGCTCGCGGTGAGGACGACGCGCTCGACCTCGCGCGGCTGGCCGGCTTGCATCGCTTGATAGATGGCGCTGTGCTCGCTATCGACAGGCAGGATGCGAGCGTTCTTTTGTTTGGCCAGCTCCATGACGAGCGGGCCGGCCATCACGAGCGTCTCTTTGTTGGCGAGGGCGACCGTTTTGCCCGCGTTGAGAGCGAGCCAGGTTCCCGTCAAGCCCGCGGCGCCGACAATCGCGGTGAGCACGATGTCCACCTGCGGATCGCTCACCAGCTTGGCCACGGCGTCTTCGCCTTGCAGCATCCGCGTGCCCGGCGGCATGGTTTGCCCGGCAAGTTCCGGCATGGCGTTGCGATCGGTGACCGCCACGAAACGCGGCGAATATTGGAATGCCTGCTCGATCAGCTCCTTCCAGCGGGAATGAGCGCTGAGTCCGTACGCCTCCAATCGGTCGGGCAGGGCGTCGATCACCTTCAGGCAACTGACGCCGATGGAGCCGGTCGATCCCAGAATGACGACGCGCCGCCGGCTTCCTGCTCGTGGAGGAGAGTTCACGCAGTCGCTCCAGGGATTGGCGGTTCACGGCGCAACACGACCAAACATAGTCTATTCGTTGCCAACTCATTGACCATTTTAGCCTTCGGTCAACAATCTAGGCAAGGACACTTTCGCCGGCCCTGCGCACTGGTAGGTCCGGCGAGCCGAGCCGGACCTTGTCGCTCGGTGCCGCTCGGCTCGCGGCGCCTACCAGATTACCTTTGGCGAAGCACTGGATATTAGGTAACGAAGCCAAAGCGCAAAGCATGAGAACCAAATCTCGATTCCATGCGTACCGATTTGAGGTAAAGAATGCGCAGGCATGAGAATTCCGTGAGAGCAAAACGAATGATTTTAACTTGCTCAAATTAGGCGACCTTTTTAGAATCCCACCAACTCCTCTTCATTCTGGAAAGAGATTGCCATGAAACGCCGAAGCGGTTTCACGCTTATCGAACTCTTGGTCGTGATCGCGATCATAGCGATCCTCATCGCGCTCCTGGTTCCCGCCGTGCAAAAAGTGCGCGAGGCGGCGGCGCGATCGCAATGCCAGAACAACATGAAGCAAATCGGCCTGGCGCTGCACGGCTATCACGACATCATCAAGCGATTGCCATCCAGCGAGTTTCATGACAACGCCGGCAAGCCGGTCCGCTGGAACTGGATTCCCAAGATCATGAGTTTTGTCGAACAGGATGCCGTGTTCAGCAGGCTTGATTTCACGAAACACTCCTGGGAAGTCGGCAATTATCCGCTGCTCAGCCAACGCTATGGGTTGTTTCTTTGTCCGGCCGATCCGTACAAGGAATTGATGCGGGAAGAGGAGCACTTCGCGGCGCCTACGTGGGTTCTCTCTCAGGCGGATTACGCCGCGTGCGCCGGCGACTATCAAAATGCGACGGGAGTCGGCGCGTCGCCGCCCTACGGCAACTTGAATTACACCAACGGCGTGGTTCGCGGCGTGATGGGCCGCTGGGGTTGGGCCGCCAAGTTCGCGGAGATTCCGGATGGATTGTCGAACACTTTCGCCGTCGGCGAGTGCGTCGGCGCTTTTTGCGTCACGCAGAATCTGGCGAGTCAATGCTGGGGCACCACGGCGCATCCGATCAATTACAAGAATGACACCTTCCCAAACAACCTGCCTACCATGACTCCCAGCAACCCGCGCTGGGACGAGTCGATCGGCTTCCGCAGCTTCCATCCGGGCGGTTGCAATTTCTTGTTTGTCGATGGTACCGTCAAATTCGTTGACCAGAACATCGATGGCGTCACCTATCGAGCGCTGGCATCCCGCGCCAATGGAGAGGCCGTTAACCTGCCATGACGGGAACAAGCAAAAAAGGATCAGCAATGCACCGACGTATCTTTTGGGTCGCCGCGCTGGTGATTTGCGCGGGCTGCAACACCGGGCCGCGCATGGCCCCCGTCAAGGGAACGGTCAGCCACAACGGCAAGCCGCTCGCCAATGGCACGATCCGCTTTGAATCGACCGGTCAGCGGCCAGCAACGGGACGAATCGTCAATGGCGAAATCGTCGAAATGACGACTTTCAAGACCAATGACGGCGTCCCCGTCGGCGCGCACAAGATCGCCGTCTGGGCCTCGGAGGAAGCGGGCAGCAGTACCGTCGGCGCCAACCCCGGCGAGGTGAAAGTCGGCGCCAACTATATGAGCGGCAAATCCCTCATCCACGAAATCTACAACAATCCCGATACTTCCGGCCTGACCGCGGAAATCAACACAGGCGATAATGTCGTTGAATTCAAACTCGTTTCCAATCCAACGGTTGAGCCAAAGTAGGTCACGCTTTCCAGCCTGACTGGCGCCCGACCTCGCTATTTGTTCATGTCGCGAAAATCGTATTTGCATTTCCACGGCGCTTTCGACTAAGATAGGAAATTGGGTAGGTTAATGCGCTTTTGACAGGTCTCCACGCCGCTGTCCCTTTCCGCGTGGGGACGCCGGTCCTGGCGCATCCATGTCACGGAGTATCTTCGATGGCCGTCGTCGCTACATTCAGGCAAATGTGCCCCAGTTGTGAAGCCATGGTCTCGATCAAGGAGACCATGATCGGCAAGAAAGTCGAATGCAACAAGTGCAAAGACAAATTCATCGCCAAGAAGCCCGTTGACGACGACGTGGACGATCTGGAAGTCGAAGAAGAAGACGCGTCGGCACGCAAGAAATCGAAAGTCGTCGGCAAGAAAAGCACCGCCGTCACCGCGAAGGCGGGGCCCATCGGCAAACGGCCCAAGCTCGCAGTCGATGACGATGACGACGACGACGACCGCGGCGGCCGAAGCCGAAAGTCGGCCAACGGCAAGGCACGCAAGCGGGACGATGACGACGACGATGACGATGACGACGGCGGCGTCGCGACCAAGAAAAAGAAGGGCGGCGGCGGCTCCAGCAAGCTCGTGATCGGGCTGGGCCTTGCCGTTGTCGGCGTGCTGATCCTCGGCGTCGCCGCGTTCTTTCTGATGAGCAATCCCTCGCAAAAGCCGATCGTGGCCAATCCCAACCGCAACAAGGGGGGCATCGATGACGGCCCCGTGGATGGTCCGCCCGACGACAAGAAGGCGCCGCCGAAGAAACTCCCCGAAAAGGCGCCCGATGCGGTCGCCGGCGCGTTGACCGATTCAGATATTGCCAAAAACACCAATCTGTTGCCGACGGACGCCGAGCATGTCTTCCACGTGTTCTTCAAGGACCTCTTCGCCGCCCACGGCACGCTCCGCAATGCCGCGTTCGAAACGCCCGGCGCGCTCAATGATAACGCGCTGCGCAAGACGCTCGGCTTCTCGGTCCTGGCGATCGACGACATGATCTGCGCCGAACGCTACACGACGCCGAGCTGGAAGTACACGGTCATTCATTTCAAGGAAGTGATCAACGAAGCGGAACTCAAAAGCACGCTGAAGCTCGAATCGGGCGGCGCTGCCATCGACAATCAAACGTATTACAAGTTCGCCAAGCCGCACGCGGCGTTCGACCAGCTGGGGCGCTTCACGTTTGGCATTCCTAATTTTTATCGCTATCTGGATACGCGCGGCGATCGGCCGACGTACCTTCGCATTCACAATCCGCAGACGTTGATCGTCGGCGATCAGGGGCCGATCATGGCGCTGTTGAAGGCGAAGGGGCAGTTCCCGATGCAAACCGTTCGGCAGCCCAGCGTTCCCGATCCGAAGACGCCGATGCCCAAAGGCAAGGACGGCGAACCGATGCCGATGCCTCCGGAGCAGGGCGAGCAACCGCCGCCCAAAAAGAGGGGTCCCGGCACGGGCCCTGGCATTGGCTCTTTGACAACCGAGCGCGACGGGACCGAGTTCGTCGTCTTTCAGCCGCCCGAGAAAATCGCCCAGGAGCCGCAACCAGGCGATCTCAAGGATCCGCCGACGCAAAAAGAACCGACCGCGCCCGCCGGCGGCGGAGCACGTGATGAAATGTATCTGACCGTCAAGCCGAGCCTGAAAGCGATGCTCGACAAGATGGAAGCGCGCGGCGCCGACAAGGACCTCATTCTGTTCAGTTCCGCGACCGATATGGACGCCAATATCGTCGATATGAAAGACGCCGGCATCAAGGATACCGTTGTCCGCATGCCGCGCCAGTTCTGGGACGTGACGTTGCTTCTGCACGAAAAAAGGCCGCGCATTCGCCACCTCGGCACGGCGCTGGTGCAGCGCGACACGTTGAAGTTTCAGCTGCGCAACGATCTGACCTGTGCGCGGGAAATGGATGCGGTCGAATTCAAGAAGGACATGACCGAGCGTACGTACCATCAGGTCGCCAAGTTTATCAGTCAACTCACCAAGCACGAAGTGAAGCTCGCCGTGCCGCCGGAATTGAAAGATCCGGGCGTGCCGCCGCCGCCGCCGCCGGAAGGTCAGGAGCCGAAGGACGAGAAGAAGTCCAACGAGCCGACGTCGTCGCAAATCACCGTGAATCAACAGGCGACCAGTGTCGAGTTCGTGCTGGATCTCCTGCTCGACAACCCGACGTTGACGCATGCGCACAGCATCACGTCGCTGACGGCCGGGGCGCTGCGCGTCGAAGTCGAGGCGGCCATGATTGCGTCGCCGCGTTACAACCTGACCGCGGCCGGCAAGGCGCTCGTCGAAAAGGGTTTGCCCGCTCAGCAGGTCGCGCCCGGCACGTATCCGCCCGGCGCCTTCCCGCGCACCAGCACGCGGCTCTATACCGACAAGGAGCCGCGCAATCGCATCAGCTGGATGGCGGGCTTGTTGCCGTACCTTGGCCAGAAGAATTTGTACGATCGGATTCGCTTCGACCAATCGTGGCGCGACTCCAGCAACTGGATGGCGGGCGGCGCGACGGTGCCGCAATTCCTCGATCCGGCGTATCCCGACTTCGCCCGGCAAACCACCGTCGGCGACATGCCGAACGATTTCGCCGCCACGCACTACGTCGGCATCGCCGGCGTCGGCCTCGATGCGGCTTCCAACAAGCCGGGCGACCCCCTGACGCAGCACAAACGCGGCATCTTCGGCTACGAAGGCTCCGCCACGCTCGCCGATGTGCTTGCCGGTCGCGGCACGTCGAATACGATCTTCATGATCCAGGTCCCCTACGATCGCGGCTCCGGCGTCGGGCCATGGATCGCCGGCGGCGGCGCCACGGTGCGCGGCGTGCCGGAGAAAAACTCCATCGAACCTTTCGTCCTCGGCAAAGATCGCACCGGCAAAACCATGGGCCATCAAGGCAAGAAGGGCACCTTTGCTCTCATGTCCGACGGCACCGTTCGTTTCATCGATCAAAACGTCAGCGACGACGTCTTCAAGGCGATGGCCACCATCGGCGGACCGGCGCCGGAGGGCTTCGATCTGAAGAAAGACCCCAACACGGTGCTCATTCCGCCGCCGGAGGGCAAGGAGCCAGCAGGCAAGGCACCAGAGAAGAATGAGACGCCAAAGCAAACCTCGGAACCAAAGGCGTTACCAGAAGCGAAACCAGCAGACAAAACGCCGGAACCGAAGCCGGCGGAGAAGAAGCCACAAAGCAAACCGCTCCCTGTCGACAAAAAAACGCCAGAGGACAAGATGACTCAGGAGGGCCTAAACGGAACGTGGAAGGTCATTGCGATTGAAGCAAATGCAAAACCTGTAGCGCAACAAGCCATTGCGAAGATTGATTTGCACTACATATTTGACGGCGAAACAATGACTACGCGCAGACCAGATCGAGCTAATGATGTCGCCAAAATCGTGTTGGATCCATCATCGAATCCAAAGCGAATGACAATAAAGCATGCGTCAACTCCTGCTCTTGGCGCCATTTACCGAATCGAAGGAGATATGCTTTGGATCTGTATGAATGTGGACGACATTCGCCATGGCGAGTTCCCGAAAGCATTTGCATCAACGTTGAATCCAAAAACGGACCTCCTTACACTTAAGCGCCAGTAGATAAAAGTTGGTACATCTTGAGGAAAAGGCGGGGGACTTGTGTCCCCCCTTTCATTTCAGGATGGTGCAACTGCGGTCAATTCCGTTTCGCCATGCTCCCGCACTTCACCTATCCCTGGGCCCTGCCGATCCTGCTGATCGTGCCGCTCGTCGCGTGGCGCTATCTTCGGCAAACGCGTGGCGCCTGGCAGTTCTCGGACAGCCGATTGCTGCCAACATCGGTGAGCCCGCGCGTTCGCTGGGCGTGGTGGGGCGGCTTGCTCTTTCGGCTCGCCGCGCTGGCGTGCGTCATGCTCGCGCTGCCCGCACCGCGCTGGGTCGATGAAAAAGAACGTATTCCGACCGATGGCATTTCCATCGTCCTGGTGCTGGACGTGTCGGCGAGCATGGGCGAAAAGGACTTCGCCGTGGAGAACGAGTCGATCAGCCGGTTGTTAGGCGTGCAGCGATTGTTTCGTCTCTTCGTTGCAGGCGGGCAAACCTCCGAAGGGGTCGCGCTGCCTGGGCGAAAGCACGACCTCATCGGCCTG
>DAIOGM010000403.1:0-6844 GCA_036745215.1 Gemmataceae bacterium | reverse complement strand
GTTCTATTCGTCAGCTGCGATGTTGGTAATAGATAGGGCGGAGCCTGGGAACGAGAAACTCGAGTTTTCGTTGATTCTCATGGTTGTCTCACGACGCGATGTCTTACAATAACGGACTCCGTCCTCCAGCGCATTGCCGCGAGCAACTTTTGTTTCTCTTTAATCCACTGGTGTATCGTCATGGCGTTTTTTGGTCTCTTCCGCGATTGGTCACGTATCAGCAAAAAACAAACGCGGCCGATTCAACGCAGGCGAAATCTCGTCGTCGAAGTACTGGAGAATCGGCTGGTTCCATCGACGTTCGCCGAGGTCGAGATCAACAACACCATCGCGACGGCGAACGCGGTGACTATCGCTACCGGCGACGTGCTCACCACGAGTGCGGACGACTGGTTGACGATCACCGGCGCCATCACGGCCGCCGACAACGATTTCTTTCAGTTCACGATCGGCACGGCATCGGGCGTCTTCTTCGACATCGATTCCTTCGACATCGGCCTGAGCGCCACGCTCAACAGCACCCTGAGCGTCTTTGATTCGGCGAGCGCTCCGGTTCCGGGCGGCAATAACAACAACGGCTACGACTTTCAGGGCTTCGCCGCCCCTACTTCGAGTGTGCCCGGCGCCGCCTCGCCCGATTCCTCGCTTTACCTCGATCTGGCGCCGGGGACGTATACGGTGCGCGTGGCGGGCTTCATGGGCACGACCGGCGCTTATCAATTGCGCTTGCTGGCGGATTCCAGTTACACGTCCAGCGTGCCGACGTTCAACAGTTCCGCCGGCGCCGCCGACACGCTGTTCCTCGACTTCAATGGGCAAACGAGCACGAACGACATCTGGACCACGTACGACACGCAAGACGCGACCCCCGGCGTGCAGGCGAACGGACCGTACACCGCGACCGCGTTCGATTTCAACGGCAACGCCGGCCAGTTCTCGCCGGCCGAGCGGCTCGCGATTTACAATGTGTGGCGCGTCGCGTCCGAAGACTTCAGCTCGTTCAAGATCAACGTCAGCACGGCATCGCCGGCGAGCTTCAACAACGGCGCCGCGTTCCGGATGGTCCTCACCAATAGCGACTCCGTCATCATCGGCCAGCCGACCGGCAACCTCGGCGTCACCTTCGTCGGCAGCTACGCGTTGGGATCCAGCGACAACGTTTCGTTCACCTTTTGCGAAAATTTCGCGACGTTCGGCGACGGCGGCATCTCCGGAATCATCGTCGCCCGCGCGCTCGAGCAGGGCAACACCGCGTCGCACGAGTTTGGCCACGCGCTCGGCCTGCAACACTATGCGAGCATCGCAGGCAACGCCGGACCTGCGGATCTGCGTCCCGACGCCCTGATGGCCACGCTCGACATCGGACTCAATCGCGAGATATGGGCGGCCGGCAAAAACGAAATCGGCGTGACGCAAGACGACATGGCGATCATCAGCAACACGACGAACACGCTCGGCTATCGCCTCGACGATTACGGCGGCGCCTTCGCGACCGCCTCGACGCCGACGCCCGCGAGCAGCGGTTACTTCAACAAGGGCCTCATCGCCCCGCTCGCGGACCGGGACTTCTTCCGCTTCGTCGCGTCGGGCGACACGACGATCACCGTGGATGTCGATGAATACGTCAACAACCTCGATGTCGAGCTGCGGCTCTACAACAGCGCCGGCGTGCAAATCGCCATCGATGACGCGCTGACGTCCTTCGACGCCCGCCTCGTGATGCCTGCGCTGGCGGCGGGGACGTACTATCTCGACGTCCGCAGCGACGGCGAAGCCGCGGAGGCGGGCAGTTATACATTGAAGATCGATACCGTGCTTACGACCGTGATCTTCGACGGCAACAACACCGTCGTGACCGACATCGCCAGCGGCGGCAAGGCAGACCAATTGACGATTTCAGCCATCGGCGGCAACTTTCGTATTCACGATCCAAATAATGCACTCTCTGCGGGACCTGGATTGTTCCAAGTTGATACCCATACCGTTGACGTGCGCCCTGCATTAATAGGCTTCCCTCCAAAAGGCGTGATCTTCAACACGCTTGGTGGCAATGACTTCCTCACGGACGCGGCATCGGTGGAGTTCCTTACTTACAACGGCGGCGCGGGGGTCGATACGTTCGTCGGGGCGAATGTTGACACGATCTGGAGGGTGACCGGTGTCAACACGGGCAAGACTGAGATTGTTTTCGTGCAGTTTGCGGGCGTTGAGAACCTGACCGGCGGCAGCGGACGCGATCTATTTCGTTTCGTCGGCGTCGGCGCTATCACCGGAAAAATCGACGGCGGCGCCGGCGTCAACTGGCTCGATTTCACATCGGCCAGCACGGGCGTCGTCGTCAATCTAGCAACCAACACCACCTCGCGCACGGCTGGCGGCATTCAAGGATTCAACAATGTCATCGGCAGCGCGCTCGGCGTCAGCAAATTGACCGGCAATGCCACCGGCGGCGTCCTGATCGGCAAGGGCAAAGGCAACGTCGTCACCGCGGGCTCGGGCCGCAGCGTGCTCATCGGCGGGTTCGGCGTCAACACGCTCATCGGCGGCGGCGCGGATGATCTTCTCATCAATGGCCGCACCATTTACGACGCCAATCTCACCGCGCTGGAAGCAATCCTCGCCATCTGGCAGAACGCGGGGCAGACGTACGAGCAGCGCATCGCCGCCTTGCAAGCCGCCGGGCCGAATCAGCTTCGCGTCGGCACGACCGTCTTCCTTCACCCGGGCCTGACGCCCGGCGGCATCGGGCCGCGCGTCGGCTCCGGCAATTTCGTCTATCTCAGCAGTCTTTTTGGCAAGGCCGGCCAGGACTGGTTCATCACGAAATCGCCACGCACCGTCTTCGACGGCGCAGTTGGAGAAGTCGTAACCACGTAGGCCAGGCTTTCAAGTCAAATCTTTAGATGGTGGACGGCACGCTTCGAGCGTGTAGTTTTTTGGCGTGGGATACGATTCCGATCGTGTCGTTGTTCGACTTGCGACACGATCGGAATCGTATCCCACGAAATAATCAAGCGAACTACTTTGAACGGACCGCCGCGGCGGTCTCGATTGGTTCAACAGAGTCGTTTCAAATAAAGGCGCGGTCATTTCAATTCCGACGCCAGTCGTTTCATATTGGGGCCGCGTCTTTTCAAAATGGACGCAGGTCGTTTCAAAAAAAACATAGGTCGTTTCATTTATGACCCTGGTCGTTTCAAAATAGGCCCCGGTCTTTTCATTTTGTGCCGCGGTCTTTTCAAAAAAACCGCCAGAGATTTCACGTTTTTCGGCGGTCGTTTCACGATTTCGGCATCGTCGTCCAGTGGCAGAGATTGCGGAGTTGACGACCCATTCAGCGCAACCGGAAACCCAATCATAACATCCGCGTTTCAAGATAGGCAGGTTGGTTGCGGACGACCGGCGGAGCGGGTGTGGGTGGCGCAATCCTCGTGAAACGACCGAACGCGGTCGAGTCATGGCAGTTCAGCCGCACGCGAGGTCATTCAGGCTAAAAGCATGATCGAATCAATAGCGCAGTTCAACGCCGACTTGCACGCCGTGCGCCCAGAACTCCGAGCGGATCACCGGCGCCGCCGGCGCCGTCTCGCCGGCGAGCGTGCCCGGCGGCACGAAGAACGGGTTTTGCGTGATGTTGATGTTGCGATCGATTTGATTGCCCGGCCGAGCGACGTTGTTCACGTACAGGAGGTTGTAGCCGATGAATGGCTGCAAGCGCGGCGTGACCGCGAAGCCCAACTTGAATTGCATTTCTGTGCCATACGCCACGACGTTGCGCTCGTGTGAGCCGAAGTTGGACGGTTCGGCAAAGAGGCCTGCGGCAGTCGCGCCGTCGGCGAAACCGAAAGCCCCACCCGTCACGGTCGTTGTGCCGGTGGTTTGGACGATCTGTCGCAGCGGGCCGGCCATGAACATCATGGCCGTGTCCCAGGTAAATCGGCCCACGGTGCCGCCGAAGCGCGCGCCGAGCTGGGCCGCGGCGTAGTGGTTGCTCGCGTTGAAGTCGTCGGTCACCGTCAGCGCGCCGTTATTGGCAGGATCCAGAGTCGTGTAGTTGAGCGTCAATCGTTCACTCAGGCCAAGATAGCGAAGGCCCAGGACGCCGGTGATGTAGCAATAATCGTTTGCCCACAAGTACACGAGTTCATTGAGTTCCATGCCCCAGAGCTGCGACTTGAGTAGGACGGACGCGTCCGTGGGAGCACCGCCGGCGCTGAGGCTCGTCTCGCCTGCCGGGTTCACGATGCCGCCGACGGTGAACGGCGCGACGGCGTTGAACGGGAGCGAGATGATCGCCGCCGCGCCGCCGGGCGTGTTTGCGTTGAACAGGGAATTGCGTTGTTCCAGGAAGAAGCCCGTCAATTCCCAGCCATATTCGTAATTCTTCTCGAGCCAGCCGCCGATCGTGAGACGACCGCCGGAGATTGAACCAAAAGTCGCGTCCTGGCCGGAACCCGCGCCGAACAGGACCGTCGTGCCCGCTTCGTTGAGGGCGCCGATGGCGGGCGGAGCGTTCGTGCTCAGCAACGGTACAGCGACGGGCGGGCGCGTCACGTACCAGCGCAAATACTCGAGCCGGGCCCAGAAGTGGTAGGCATCGGCATTGCCCGCCGGCGCGAAATCGACGACCGGCGCCTGAGCCGGTTGCTCCTCGCCCGTTACGTAACCGACCTGTTTCAATTCCGAAGGCCGATCGTTGCGCGGTTTAGCTGGTTCAAACTCGACGGTTGGCATCACGGGAATGATCTGGGCCGGCGGAACCAATTCCTGAGCGGGCAGCGGATTGGCGCACGCCGCGAGTGCCGTGAGCAAGCCGATCGCTAGCCGAATGGTCCCGATTTTCATGGCATCTCCGCCCGGCAGGAACGCCTGCGCGCGCCGACCATGGTCCGCATCCGAAAAGAGCCGCATAATCGTTACAATCGGCACGGCTTGCGGCGGACTTAATTAAAGTGGGTAAATGATCGGCATGTTCGCGGGTCGCCGTTGATCTTGAGATTGTCCCAGCCATTCCAGCTTGCCCAGACGAATTAGCTTCGCCCAAGAGACAAGCGAGCCGCTTGTCCCTACGTAGCGACAAGCGGCTCGCTTGTCCCGTTTGGGTATTATGCAAATCAGTGACGGGGACAAGCGAGCCGCTTGTCCCTACGGTGATGAAGCCTGATACAATGAAGGAATTGATCCCGTTTCCTCATGCGGCTTCATCCATGTCCACGCCTGGCAAACTCGTCGGCATCGATCTGGGCACCACCTTCTGCGCCGTCGCCACGCTCGACGAGCGCGGGCAAGCCGTCACGTTGCCCAACCTCGACGGCGAAATGCTCACGCCGAGCGCGGTCTTGATCGACGATGGCAACGCCGTCGTCGGGCAGTCGGCGCGCGACGTCGCATTGGAGCAGCCCAGCCAGGTTGCGATGCTCATCAAGCGCTACATGGGCCACATCAAGTTCGGCTATCCTGTTTCGGGCCGCGAATTTCGCCCGGAGACGCTGTCGGCGATCATCCTCAAGAAGCTCATCCTCGACGCCGAGCGCCGGCTCGGGCCGATCGCCAAGGCGGTCATCACGGTTCCCGCGTATTTCGACGACACGCGCCGCAAGGCGACCAAGGACGCGGGACGCATCGCCGGCATCGACGTGCTCGACATCATCGACGAACCGACCGCCGCCGCCCTGGCCTACTCGTTTCAAAAGGCCGCGTGCCCGACGAACATCAAGCCGGGCGAGCCGTTGCCGATCGACGAGCAGACGGTGCTCGTCTACGACCTCGGCGGCGGCACGTTCGACGTCACGCTGGTGCGCCTGGCGCGGCACCGGTTCGAATCGCTCGCCATCGAAGGGGACGTGCGCCTCGGCGGCAAGGACTGGGACGATCGCATCGTCGAATATGTCGCCGGCAAATTCAAGGCGCAACACGGTGACGATCCGCGCACCGATCCCATTACGCTGGCTGCCTTGAACCAGGCGGCCGAGCGGGCCAAGCGAACGCTGAGCAAGTTGCAGCAAACGAACATCACCTGCTCGCACGCCGGCAAGGTGCTGACGGTGCCGCTGTCGCGGGCGGAATTCGAGAACATCACGCGCGACCTTCTGGTGCGTACGCGCTTGACGACGCAGCAGGTGCTTCAGCAAGCCAAGCTTGGCTGGGACAAGGTCGATCGCGTCCTGCTCGTCGGCGGCTCGACGCACATGCCGATGACGGGCCGCATGATCGCCGAACTCAGCGGCAAGACGCCGGACAGTTCACTCGCCGTCAGCGAGGTGGTCGCGCGCGGCGCCGCGCTCCATGCCGGCATCGTCGCCGCCCGCACGGGTGAGAACCTGAGTGACGAAGCGTCGGAGGTCCTCGGCGATGTCGTCGAGATCAACGTGAACTCGCATAGCCTGGGCATCGAGATTCGCAAGGACAAGGATCGCCTGAACGACGTCTTGATCCCCAAGAACACGCAACTGCCGACCAAGGCGACGCGCGTGTATCGCACCGTCACCGAACATCAGCCGCGCGTGCGCGTCAAGGTATTGCAGGGGGACGCCGCCCAGGCCGACGCGTGCATCTCCATCGGCGAATGTTGGATCGATGGTCTGCCCGCGAATCTGCCCAAGAACTCGCCGATCCAGGTTTGCTGCGGCGTCGGCGCCAACGGCTTGATCGAGGTGACCGCTCAGGACATGACCAGCGGCAAATCCGCACACACGCAGATTCATCGCGCCAGCGGTTTGAACGACGAGGAGATCGCCAAGGAGGCGGCGTGGTTAAGCGCGTTGAACATCAACTAAGCACGCCCCGCCACTGCGTCCCAGGCTCTGCCCTATCTATTACCAACATCGCAGCTGACGAATAGAAC
>DAIOGM010000402.1:2219-6871 GCA_036745215.1 Gemmataceae bacterium | reverse complement strand
CGTGAAAGGTAAGGGCCGGACGATTCGCGGCGTTCCAGAGCGACGACGGCGGCGGTCACTGGCTGTCCGCGAACGGTAGCGGCGACCAGAGCCTGGCAGGCGTGGTGATCCAAAGCGTCGCCGTGGACCCGACGAACCCGCTGGTCGTTTACGCCGGCGCCTACGGGCGGGGCATCTTCAAGACGAGCGACGGCGGCGCCACGTGGATCCCCGTGAATACGCTCGCCAACAACCCCTTTACGAATCTGCAGAGCGCCATTGTGGTCCGGATCGAAGTCTCGCGTTCCAACCCTGCGACCGTGCTTGCCGAGGTGTCAACCGTACTCGATGCGGCATTCGGGCTGCGCGAGGGCTCGTATCGCAGCACCGACGGCGGCGCGACCTGGCTGCGGCTGGGCGGCCCCGCCGGCACGGATACGACGATCGACCAGGTGACCTTCGACCCAACCAGCGCGAACGCGGTGTTCGGCAGATCGTACCAGGGGAACATCGTCCGCAGCACGAACCTGGGAGATACGTTCACCGATTTCGGCTCGCCTCCCAGCTTTGCGATCGCGGAACTCAAGGTGGACCCGTTCGACGGCAACCACCTGATCGTGTCGGGACGTCCGACGCTGACGCTGCTCGACGGCCGTAGCGCGTCGGATTTCCCGACCCTGATGGAAACGCGCGACGGCGGTTCGACTTGGCGCAACGCCGCAGCCGGGCTTGGCGCGGGCAACAACTTCCTTATCCGCTTCAGCCCCGTCACGCGGGGAACCGTGCTGGTAATGAACGATGTCAACCAGGGCCTGTTCCTGTCCACCTCGATCAGCGAGTCGCGCTGGCACGATATCAGCACGGGCTTGCGGGCGGGAATCTCCAATCTGCGCGTCGGCAGTGCCGCCTTTGCCCCGGCGGGCGCGCTGGCGCCGGGATCGTTCTACGCCGGTACGCCGAACGGCGTGTACACGACCGCCCCGCCGAGCCTGGTGACCGTGCCGAGTGTCGCCATCACGCCGGGCAGGGTCACCGTGGCGGCGGGCGCCACCGTGCAGTTCAGCGCCGACGCGCCGGTCCAGTGGTCGCTGATCGCGCCGCTGGGCGTCGATCCCGGCACGATCGACGCCGGCGGCCTGTACCGGGCGCCCGGGCGCGTGCCACCCGACGGATCGGTGCGCGTGCTGGCCTTGGCGCCGGCGACCGGCGCCCGTTCGGAAGCTATCGTGGCGATTGCCTCGGTGACCGCCAACGGCGCGTTCACCCAGGCCGCGACCGTCACGCCGTCGATGCAGCGAATCCTGGGCGACGTCAATCGCGACGGCATCGTGGACATGCTCGAATCCTCCACGGCAGGAGTCCAGTTCCGCCGCGGCGTCGGCGACGGCACGTTTGCCAGTGGCACGCCGGCGTTTCCTGGCAGCCAATTTATTTACTCTCTGGGCGACATCAACGGCGATCGCGTGCCCGACTTGATCGGGTTCAAAACCTTTCCCTTCCCACAGTTCACGACCAGCCTGGTCGTCGCCCTGGGGGACGGCAACGGCGCCTTCATGCAGCTTTCGAGTCGAGCGCTGGGACTTCATCTGCGCGATCTGGCCGTCGCCGACTTCAACGGCGACGGCATGAACGACCTGGCACTGGTCGATGAGGGGCAAAGCGGCCTGTCGGCGTCGGCCGTTTACGTTCTCTTGAATGACGGCCACGGCAACTTTGGCCAGGAATTCCGGTACTCCGCCGGCGGCACGCGGCCCATCAAGGTCCGCGCCGGCGACCTGAACGGCGACGGCCGGCTCGACCTGGTGGTGGGCAATCACGGAGAAGAAGGCAGCATCGCCGCCTTGATCAACCAGGGCGGCTTGTTTGCGAATCCGATCACCTTATCACTGGGCAGCGCCAACTTCAACTTCCCGCGCTTCGGCGGCTTCGAACTCGCCGACATGGACGAGGACGGCCGGCTGGATCTCGTCGCCGGCACCAACGAATTTACCTTGCTGACCTTCCGCGGCCAGGGGGACGGACATTTCACGCTGGCAAACACGCGGGCCACCGTCAACCTGATCGCACAGAGTTTCGCGCTCGGGTATGTGGACGCCGACAAGCACCTGGACCTTTTGTTGCCGAGCGCCGTGAACAACAGCACCGAACTGTATCGCGGCGATGGCGCCGGCGCGCTAACCTTTGCGGGCACGTTGTTGGCCGGCTTGAGTCCCTCGTCCGGCTTCCAGGTGGTCGAGCTCAACGGCGACGGCAACTATGATCTGGCCGGCACGTTCTACAATGGCTCGAGCTTCGCATTTTACAGTTTCCTGGGCCAGCCGGTCGGCACAGCCAATCACGCGCCAAGTTTCACCAGGGGACCGGACAAGACCAATCTTGAGGACGCCGGCGCCCAAACGTTCGTCGGCTGGGCGACGGGCATCTCGGCCGGGCCTGCCGCGGAAGCCGGTCAGAACTTGCAATTTCTGGTCAGCAACGACAACCCGGCACTCTTCGCCGCGGCGCCGGCCATTGGCGTCAATGGCACACTGAGTTACACGCCCGCGGCCAACGCCAACGGCTCGGCAACGGTCACCGTTCGCTTGCAAGACAACGGCGGCACGGCCAACGGCGGCGGCGACACCAGCCCGGCGCAAACGTTCACGATCTCCATCACGTCGGTCAATGATGTTCCTGGCTTCACCATGGGCGCCAACCTGACGGTGCTTGAAGACGCCGGGCCCCAAACGGTGCTCGGATGGGCGACCAACCTCAGCGCCGGCCCGAGCGACGAGGCCAGCCAAACCCTCAGCTTCCTGGTTTCCAACGACAACATCAGCCTGTTCGCCGCCGAGCCGGCCATCGACGCGACGGGGAAGCTCACATACACGCCGGCAGCCAATGCCAACGGCTCGGCGACGGTTACCGTGCAAATTCAGGACACGGGCGGCACGGCCAATGGCGGCGCCGACACCAGTGCGCCGCAAACTTTCACGATCACCGTCACGCCAGTCAATGACGCGCCCAGCTTCGTCAAGGGATTCGATGCATTCGCGTTCGAGGACGCCGGCGCCCAGACGGTGGTGAACTGGGTGAATTTCCTCAGCGCCGGGCCGAACGAGGCCAGTCAAACGCTGAACTTCCTCATTACCAACGACAATCCAGGCTTGTTCGCCGTCCAACCTGTCATCGACGCCACCGGGAAGCTAACGTACACACCGGCGGCCAACGCCAACGGCTTCGCCCATCTCAATGTGCGCGTGCAGGACAACGGCGGCACGGCCAACGGCGGCGTCGATACCAGCGGCTTGCAGTTCTTCAATTTCACGGTCTTCGCGGTCAACGACGCGCCCAGCTTCACCAGGGGCCCCGATCAGACCGTGCTCGAAGATGCCGGTCCCCAGTCCGTCGCCGGCTGGGCGACCAATCTCAATCCGGGGCCGAACGAGGCCGGCCAGCTTTTGAGCTTCGTCGTCTCCAACAACAACGCCAGCCTTTTCTCCACGCAACCAGCCGTGGACGGCGCCGGCCGGCTGACCTACACGACGGCATTCGGCAGCTTCGGCACGGCAACGGTCACGCTACAAATCGAGGACAGCGCCGGCTCGGGCCAGGGCAGCGTCAACATCAGCGCCGCGCAGACGTTCCACATCACCGTCACACCGGTCAACGATAATCCGACCTTCGGTGTTGGCCCCAGTCAGTCGGTGCTTGAGGACGCCGGCGCGCAATCCGTGACCGGCTGGGCGACCAACCTGAGCTCCGGTTTCAAGGAGACGGGGCAAGCCTTGACCTTCCAGGTGACCACCAACCACAACCCCAGCTTTTTTGCCGTGCCGCCCGCCGTCGATGCCACCGGAATGCTCACGTACACGCCGGCCGCCAACGCCAACGGCGGCACTTTGATCGGCGTGCGGCTCAAGGACGACGGCGGCACGGCGAATGGCGGCGTCGATACCGGTCCGGAGCATTTCTTCACCATCAACGTGACTGCGGTCAACGATGTCCCCCGTTTCACCAGGGGAGGCGATCAGACCGTGCTCGAGGACGCCGGCGCGCAAACCGTCGTCGGCTGGGCGACGAATCTCAACTCGGGCGACAGTAACGAGTCACAGGTCCTGAGCTTCCTGATCTTCAACAACAACACCGCATTGTTCGCCGTACAGCCGGCGATCGATGCCTCGGGCAAGCTCACGTACACGCCGGCCGCCAACGCCAACGGCTCGGCCATCGTCAGCGTGCAGATCAAGGACACGGGCGGCGTCCTCAATGGCGGCGTGGATACCAGCGCCTCGCAAACGTTCGTTATCAATATCACGCCGATCAACGACGCCCCAAGCTTCCTTAAGGGCGCCAACCAAACAGTGCTCGAAGACGCGGGCCCCCAGTCCGTGGCCAACTGGGCCACCAGTCTTAACGCCGGGCCCAACGACGCCGGCCAGTCATTGAGCTTCCTCGTTGCCAACAACAATGCGAGTCTATTTGCCGTTCAGCCCAGCATCGACAACGCCGGAAAGCTCACGTACACGCCGGCGCCCAATGCCAACGGCGTGGCGACCGTTAGCGTGCAGATCAAGGACAACGGCGGCACGGCAAACGGCGGCTCTGATACCAGCGCCGCACAAAGCTTCGCCATCACGGTCGTGGCGGTCAACGACGCGCCCAGCTTCACTCGGGGCGCCAACCAAACAGTG
>DAIOGM010000402.1:0-2209 GCA_036745215.1 Gemmataceae bacterium | reverse complement strand
CTCGAGGACGCGGGCCCACAATCGGTCATCGGCTGGGCGACCAACCTCAACGCCGGGCCCAACGAGACCGGGCAACTGCTGAGCTTCGTGGTCGCCAACAACCATGTCGGCCTGTTCTCCACGCAGCCGGCCATGGACACCGCCGGCCGGCTAACCTATACGCCGACCCCCAATGCCAATGGCACCGCCACGGTCACGGTGCGGATCAAGGACGCGGGCGGCGTTCTCAATGGCGGCGTCGATATGAGCGCGCCGCAAACGTTCGCGATCAATGTCACGCCGGTCAACGATGCGGACCTGGTCGTCGCCATGGCGCAGTCAGCCAACCCGGAAGGCCTGCTCAGGAATCATGCGTATACGATCATCGCTGCCAACGCGGGACCGGACACGGCGAACCTGATCGTCGTCAGCGCCACGATTCCGGCCGGCACGACATTCGTCTCGGCTTCCCCGACGCCGCTTTCGATCGTCGGGTCCAAGGTTACCTGGAGCCTGGGCAGCATTCCAGTCGGAGGCCAGGTCGCGGTGACCATGACCGTCTTCGTGACGAACGCGGCGCCAGGCGTCATCGCCAGCACGGCGCAGATCAGCAGCACCGCCCAGGACGTCAACGTCGGCAACAACATCTTCACGCTGGCCGCCTCCGTGGTGCCGGTCGGCACATTCGAGCTGACCGCGCCGGCCACGGTCGAGGAGAAAACGCCCGCCACGTTAAGTCTGGCCTGGACCGTACCGGGCGGAAAGTGGCGCGAATTGAAAACGGTTGACCTGCGCCTGCGCGATCGCGACGGCACGATCCTCTTAGTGCGCTTCGACGAGGCCGCCAATACGCTAAGCCTGTTCAACCCCCACAGCGGAAAGTTTGGACCCGCCGGCACACCCGGCGCCGCGCGGGTGCTGGCCAACCCTTATGTCAGGATCGACCTGGCCAAGACCACCGTGAAGGCCGCCGGGCCAACGGCGCCCACCGTCCATTTGCATCTCGACATCACCTTCGGCCACTTGGCCGCCGGGCGAAAATACCAAGTGGAAGTCGCCGCGACCGACGATCTGGGAAATAGTCAGGACTTTGCCAGTGCGGGCGAACTCCGGGTCGTCGCCAAGCATCCGCGCGATTGGCCCTTTGGGTTCCTGGCATTCGTGGACCACTTCGTTGCGTGGGTGGAGCAAGAACTTCCCGGTGCTCTAATCGCCCCCGGATGGGAGTTGCCCGACACCGACTTCGTTAACGGAATTGGCAAATCGAAGCTCGTCAAGAACCTGCTCACGGGGCCCGGCGCCGGGAAACTCGGTCATTCGCTAAACGACTGGGTGCGGGCACTCGACAAAGTCGAGCATGAACTGTTTGCGGAGTGAGGCGGCCCCCGTCCCTGGAAGGAAAGCCCGAAGAAGTGAGGCCCCATTCTGGCCGGGCAGCGGAGCTTTGGCGGGAGGACATTCGTTCCTTGGGAGCGGAGCAAGACCTGTTCATGGGCTAGGTAGTCCACCTCCCCTGCTGAAAGAACCGTCTCGCCACCCGCACAGGCTACATGCTCTGACCGGCGATCTGCAATCAGCAACGAGCCGTTTGCGTCAATGGCAAAAGTAGTCACGATCTGGGAATCTGGCCGCTGTCCCGTCGCCTTGATCCAGGCTCTGAGCTCGTCGGCGCATCTAATGTGCATTCCCTTCGGCGCCGAACGGTTCCTTGCCAGAATCTCGGGCGGGCCGACGTAGCGGTAAGTTTTGGACATGATTGAACTCGCACAATCGTGCCCCGGCTGTTTCGTGTCGGTTCCTCAGTCAAGATATTCATCCTTCTTGCTTCTGTCGTCAACCAACGATAACCTTCCCCCATGGAAAGAGAAGCTGACGAACTGGGCAGAAGTCCGTTTGCTGGACGTGGCGTCGGGTAAACACCGCGTTCTGGCTCGGGACGCAACGCCCGCCGCCTTGCCGGGGATCGGCGCCAACTACACGCTGCTCGGTTTCACGGCCGACGGGAAGAAGCTGGCCCTCTCGACCACCGAACCGGGCGGCACCACCAAGAAACTTCTACTCGACATCCCCGATTTCAAGGATCAAATGGAGTAGGCCAAGAAGGGGAAAGTGGATGAGTCGAAAAAGTGACGGCGAGGTTGGTGCGGCCTGCCCAACGAGCCCCGGCGAGCCGACCTCCGTAAGGAGCCGGTTGAGGATGCGCAAACTCAACCGGCGGCTTACGCCGCTC
>DAIOGM010000401.1:492-6900 GCA_036745215.1 Gemmataceae bacterium | reverse complement strand
TTCGGGATCGACCTTCTCCGCGGCGAGATTGGGTTGGCTCGACATTTGATAGGTGCTCGACAACACCATCAGGCGATGCATCTTCTTGATGGACCAGCCGCCTTTGACAAACTCGGTCGCCAGATAGTCAAGCAATTCGGGATGCGTCGGCGGTTGACCCATGCGGCCAAAGTCGTCCGGCGTGCGGACGATGCCTTCGCCGAAGTGGTGCAGCCAGATGCGATTGACCATGACGCGAGCAAACAGCGGGTTGGATGAATCGACCAGACGACGTGCCAGCTCCAGTCGGCCGCTGCCTTCGTCGTGCAATCGACGCGGCTCGGTGACACGTAGCGCCGCGGGTAGGTCGCGGGGCGCGCTCTCGCCCAAGGATTTGTAGCTTCCGCGCAGGAACACGCGTTCGTCTTCGCCCGTGCCGTCCGCGAGGGCTGGCGCTCGCTGCGGGGCCGGGATTGACGCCTCGATTTCGCGGTATTTCTTCAGCAAGTCAGCCAGGCCGTCGTGCGTGGGCGTGTCGAGCAGCCCGTTTTGCAGGAGCCAGTTCACCAGCGCAATGCCGTCGTCGGTCATTCCCATTGCCGCTTGCCAGCGTTTCATTTCATCGATCATCCGCTTCTGATAGGCGGCGGCCAATGCGGGCCGATGTTCGCCCTTGGATTCGCGCAGCACCTGAAGGTTGACGTCATTCGGAGCGGACGGCGGATTCGCATCGTCGGAAAAAGCGATTTGATCCACGGCGATGTAGCCGTCTTGCGGTCCGTCCGGCGGCAATGCCGTCGATGGCGGCGGGTTGAGACGATGCATCGGAATGCTGCTGTCGCTGATCTCGAAGTAGCCACGCTGACCGACCCAGCGATCCACGGGGATCGTTCGCCAGGCGAGCACGCTGTCGTCCTTGCCCTTGTCGCCCAGCGGAATCGTCAGTTTGCCGTAAATCGGATTCATGATGAGCGTGTTGCCGTCAACCACCAGATTGAAGCGCGCCGCCCGGCCGGCCAGGCGCACGTGGACGAAGTTTTTCTCAATCGTGAACGTGCGTGAGCGAAGCTCTCCCTGAAGATGATTGGACAGCAGATTACTTTGCGCGCCGCCAAACGCCAGCTGAACCACGGGGCGTGTCGCATCTTCGCCGACGATGATTTCGCCGGGCCGCGCCGGACGTGAACCGAACGCATCGCCCGTAACGTGCCAGCCGGCAAATGTGTCGCGGCGGAAATCTTCGAATCGTTGCATCGACGCCGCGGCGCGTGCGGATTTGGCGGTTTGTGCTTCCAGGGCCGTTTGCAATGCCTTGCGGTCCCCGGCGTAATCGCGCGCTCCAGCGAGCTTGATCCACGCGTGCAGCGGATGGTTCACGTCTTCCGCGTCGAGCTTTTCGAGAGCATCGCGCCAACGCTTCGACTTCGCGTCGTCAACCGCCGGCTTCCGATGCGCGGCTTGCAATAAGTTGGAGCCTGCCTTCTCGAGTTCGCTCAACCACGCCGGTGCGGTCTCGGCGGCGACAAAGTCGCGAATCTTGCTCCTCAGTGCAGCTAGCTCCACGGTTTTGGCCGTGATTCGTTTCGGCGAATCAATGAATGCCTGTTGATACCGCGAACTCTTGAGGTATCCCGCCAGAGCGTAGTAGTCCCGCGTCGAGATGGCGTCGAACTTGTGATCGTGACAGCGAGCGCATGCCACGGTCTGACCCAGGAGCGCTTTGCCGAGCACGTCGATCTGATTGTCGATCACATCCGCCTGCTCCTGACGAATGTCGATCGGCGTCTGCCGGGCCTCGCCCATCCAGAAGAAGCCGGTCGCGAGGATCGACTCGTTGTGCCCATCGCTCGCATGCCGGCGCGGCTGCGGCACGAGGTCGCCGGCCAGGTGTTCGACGATGAATCGATCGTACGGCAGGTCGGCATTGAACGCGCGAATGACATAATCGCGGTAACGCCAGGCGTTGTAAAGATCGTAGTCGAATTCGAAGCCCAGCGTCTCCGCGTAACGCACCAGGTCAAGCCAGTGCCGGCCCCAGCGCTCGCCGTAATGCGGCGACGCCAGCAAACGATCGACGACTATCGCGAAAGCCGACGGCGACTGATCCGCGAGAAACGCATCGACTTCATCGGGCGTCGGCGGCAAGCCGATCAGGTCGAACGTCACGCGGCGTATCAAGGCGCGGCGATCGGCCGGCGGCCCGGCTGTTAGATTGGCCTTCTCAAGCTTCGCCAAAACAAAGTTGTCGATGGGAGATTTCGGCCAAGCGGCATTCTTGACCGCAGGCACGGCCGCCGATTTGACGGGCTGATACGCCCAGTGCTTGCGGCGTTCATTCAGATCAAAGTCACTCTTGGGAGCGGCGACAACCGGAACGGCGTCCTTCGGCGCCGGCGCGCCCATTTTGACCCACGCCGTCAGGTCGGCGATTTGCCGGTCCGTCAATTTTCCTTTAGGCGGCATACGCAGCTTATCTTTTTGCTCGATGGCCTGAATGAGCAGGCTCTTCGCCGCGTTGCCCGGGACGATGGCGGGGCCTCGTTCGCCACCCTGGAGAATCGTCGCGACGTTATCGAGTGCGAGGCCGGAGCGTTTTTTTCCGGCGCCGTGGCATTCGTAACAGTTCTCAACCAATACAGGGCGGATGCGTTTTTCAAAGAACTCGATAGCCGCGGCGTCAGTCTGTCGCGGCTGTTGCGCGTTGGCGACCGTGCCTACCAATGGCATGGAAATGATGACAACGCAAAGAAGGGAGTATCGCGACATCCGCGCCTCCAAAGACTCCTTGGAGTGCGGCGCTTTAACGCCGCTTTCTTTCTCTTTTTTCTTTACTTGGCGATTCTCAAAGAAGGAAAAAAGAAAGAAAGCGGCGTTAAAGCGCCGCACTCCAAAGTACAGCTCGTATAACTTTTGTGAGTTCGAATTGTACCGACGCCCTTCACGCAACGCTATCGATTTCTTGATTTCCGACACGCGCTGATTGCAGGCGTTGAACGCAGTTAATCATTTTCTCACGATTAACTTCCAGGGCAAAGATTTTTGAGAATAAATATAGTGGTAAATCAGTTCACTTTTGCGTTAGAATAACTCCACTGAACAGTTTATCTGTCAGGTACGGTTGGGGTTGTTCCATTTCACCATCATGGTAGATCAAGAGGGCCCTCATCCATGTTCGACTCCGCAAAACTTTCGCGTCGTGAAGCTCTGCAACTATCGGCCGCGGGCGTCGTCGGTTTTTCGATGTCCGGCTGGCTCGAAGCGATGGCCAATCAAACGGCCAACAATCCACAAAGGCGGCGTTCGTGCATCCTCTTGTGGATGAACGGCGGGCCCAGCCAGATGGACACGTTCGACTTGAAGCCTGGCACCGTCAACGGCGGTCCGTACCGCGAAATCCAGACGAGCGTCCCCGGCGTCCGCATCAGCGAACATCTGCCGCGCATCGCTCGCCACGCCGACAAGATGGCGATCATCCGCGCCATGAGCACGCGTGAAGGCGATCACGGCCGCGGCACGTTTTACATGCGAACCGGCTTCTTGCCGCAAGGCCCGATTCAGTACCCGACGCTCGGCTCTTTGGTCTCCAAGGAAATCGGCACCAACGAATTGCCGTTGCCGAACTTCGTCAGCATCGCGCCGTACCGCATCTTCAGCCCCGCGGCGTATTCGTCCGGCTTCCTGGGCCCGCAGTACGCCCCGCTGATGGTCGGCGAAGTCAACGGCTTCAATCCGCAAGGCCAACCCAATTACGATAACGAACTCCAGGTGCAGGACCTGCGCCATCCAGCGGAGGTTTCGGTCGATCAATTTAACGCCCGTGTCAACCTGCTGGAAGACATGGAACGCGACTTTTCCACGCGCAATGAAACCGTCGCGGCGCGCAGCCATCAGACGGCGATCGATCGCGCCGTTCGCTTGATGCGAACCGAAGCGCGTGCCGCCTTCAACATCGGCGAAGAGCCGGCGCAGGTGCGCGACGCGTACGGCCGCAATCTCTTCGGCCAGGGCTGCTTGCTCGCGCGTCGATTGGTCGAACGCGGCGTGCCGTTCATTGAAGTCACGCTTGGCGCGATGGCCGGCAACCCCATCGGCTGGGACACGCACGGCCAAAACTTCCAGAACGTGCAACGCTTGAGCGAAATCCTCGATCCGGCGTGGGGCACGCTCATGACCGATCTGCGCGAACGCGGCTTGCTCGACACCACGACGATCGTCTGGATGGGCGAGTTCGGCCGTACGCCGCGCATCAACCAGGGTCAGGGCCGCGATCATTATCCGAACGCGTGGTCAACGGTCATCGCCGGCGGCGGCATTCGCGGCGGTCAGGTCTTCGGACGCACGAGCGCCGACGGCACGACAGTCGAGGATCCGCGTGCGGTGTCGGTGCCCGATTTCCTCGCCACGGTCTTCCAGGCGTTGGGCGTCGATCACACGAACCCGAATATGTCCAACGTCGGCCGGCCGATTCCGATCACGGAACGCACCGCCGAGCCGATCCGCGAGATCCTGGCGTAATACGCAGCGAGCCACGGGGTTTATCCCCGTGGTATGGAAGTCCAATCCACGGGGATTAACCCCGTGGCTCGCCGATTGAAGGCCGACTTTTCCAAGCCGGCCTTTTTCATTGCGCTACAATGATTCCATGGATTACACCATCGACCTGCCGACCTTCCAGGGTCCGCTGGACTTGCTCCTGTTTCTCGTCAAGGAAAACGAGGTCGATCTCTACGACATTCCCATCGCGACCATCACCGAGCAATTCCTCAACTACCTCAACATCCTTCAAGTCATCGACGTCGAAGCCGCCGGCGAGTTTCTCGTGATGGCCGCGACACTCATGGAAATCAAGAGCAAGTTGTTGTTGCCGCGCTCCGAAGAGGAAGCGAAGGCCGAAGAAGATCCCCGGCTCGAACTTGTCAAACAGCTGCTCGAATACAAGAAATACAAGGAGGCGGCCGCGCTGTTGGAGGAGCACGCCCAGCGGCAGCAAGCGCGATTGCCGCGCACGCCGATTGAATTTCCGGCGCCGCCCGACCTGGCCCATCAGCCGCTACGAAAAGTGGAGCTGTGGGATCTCGTCAGCGCGTTTGGCCGTTTGATGCGCGAGACGATCGCACTGCAGCCGAGCCACATTGCAATCGACGAGACGCCGATTCAGGTGCACATGGATCGCATCGTCCATTTGTTGCAAACGCACGGCCGCATGACCTTGGGTGAGCTATTCACGCCGCCGCACACGCGTGGCCGGCTCCTGGGCTTGTTTTTGGCGACGCTGGAGCTGATTCGCTCCTGCATGATATGGTGTGAGCAGCCCGACCGGTTCGGCGATTTGTGGCTGCGTCTGGCGGAGAATCAAGGCATGGCAACGGATCCACCAGAATTCGTTTAGCGCCCGCGTTGCGCCTTGCGAACGCGTGGCGCAACGCGGGCGCTAAACGAAGACAAGGCCGCACGCCGCCGACTCGGTGTTGCCCGGATCGAAGGGCGCGCGTAGAATGGGGTGTGTTGTCCCCCCATTCACGCATCGGAAGCGAAGGGAAGCCAGCACGCCGTCCCCGGCAGCTCGCTCGAGAAGGAATCACCACATGGCATCCGCGGAGCCAGGCAGGGAAGATATCTTTCTTCCCGGCGGTCAGATTTGCACGGAATGCATCACCGAGCCCGCCCTCAAAGTTCTGCGCGAAGCACTCAAGCTGGCCCACGAAACTCGCTGGGATAGCGTTCGCAGCCCGCACATTTTCATGGGCCTCCTGGCTTGCCCCGACCCCGGCGTCCGAACCTGGGGAGAACGCCTGGGCGCCGATCTCAATCGACTCCTCAATCAGTTTCAAGAATTGTTCCATCAAGAAGAAGGCGACTCCGACGCGCTGCTAGTGCTCAACCGCGAGTTCCTCTCCGACAACGTCATTCGCCTCCTGCGCGAATCGTACGCACGCGCCCGCGATCATCATCGCCGCGCCGTCACACCGATGGATTTGCTCATCAGCCTCCTGACGGCGTCCAACAGCATCGTCGCGGAGTGCTTCGAGCGAATCGGCGTCACCGCGGCAAAGTTGACGGAGTTGGCCGTCTTGGCGGAACAACAAGGCAGGTCAAGCTGACTCGCTCGCCATATTCGTTTTAATCGGCAAATCTTAACGTCTCTCTATCACAATCACGCCAATCTCAACGTTCAGCGCTGGCGAACCGCGCTTGCCGTAACCTACAATCGAAATGGCTGTAATGAAAGGTCGAGGTGCGCCATGATTCGATTGTTCTGGTTGTCTGCGTTGGCCGCCCTGTTGCTGATCAATGTCGGCTGTGGCACGATGTGCCGCCGGCCGTTGTGTGGACCGAAGTGCGGTCCGACGTGTCCGCCTGGGAAAGGCGTATTCGTGCCGCCCCCGCCGCCTTCGACGCTGATGCCAGCGGGCGGCGTAACGTTCGGTC
>DAIOGM010000401.1:0-482 GCA_036745215.1 Gemmataceae bacterium | reverse complement strand
GCCGAACTCGCCGTACCCGACGGCGCCGGGCAACGCGACTTTCGGCGCGCCGTCCACGCCGTTCCCGACGGCGCCGCCGTCCAATGGCTTCAAGGCCGCGCCGCCTTCCAATGGCTTCCCGAACCCGCCGCCGTCAGTCACGCCGTCGATAACGCCCATCCAGCCGAAGGTTGAATCGAATTTCCAGCCGATCGAGAACGGCGACGCGAAGCCGCGCGTGCAGCTTTACGCGCCGGAAGCGATCGATAAGGAAAAACCCCGAGTAACCGAAGAGCCGCCCGCCGGCAAGAAACCGGCGGCAACGTTCCCGGTGATCCCGCAATTCGCGGAAGTGAAGACGAACGTCTACGCCGGCCTGCGTCCGGGCGCCGCCGGCCTCGATTGGCTGCAATCCAATCGCCTCGGCACGGTCGTCTGCCTCCACTCTCCCGGCGAGGACCCCGCCGCCGTCAGGACCGCCTACGACGCCTTCTGGTTGAGCC
>DAIOGM010000400.1:0-6905 GCA_036745215.1 Gemmataceae bacterium | reverse complement strand
GACCAATAGATACACGAAAATCAGCAGCGACAGCCCAAGTCCGTAGCGACGATAGAAGGCCCATCGTTCCGCGCCATCCATCGGCGCCCGTACGCTCCGGGCGGCGATGTCGGCGACCGACGGCGCGGGAATGCGCGACAACATCCACGCAAACAGGAGCAGCGGCGGCACAAACAGCATTCCCGCGGCGAACGGCATCCACGCTTCCGTGACGCCGGCTTCCAGCAAGAGCGCCCCGACCGATTTGGTCACGCCACCCGATACGATAAAGCTCGTACATAGCCCGGCGGTCAACGCTTCCGTGTGCCGGCGGCCTTCCAGAAAGCCCAGCACCAGGCCGAAGACCATGCCAAGCGGCAGGCCGTTCAAGAAAAGGAACAAGCAATTCCACGGCGCCGGCGTCAGCGCGAACAAGAACAGCGCTCCTTCCGCCGCGCCGATCAGCGTCAAAAGCCAGAGGACGCGGCGGTTCGCGGGCATCTCGGAGATCACCTTGATGCCGATGAATTTCGATATCGTGTAACCGAAGACTTGAGCCGTCACGAGCAACGTCTTGGTCTGAATGCCCCATGCCCCAACGTCGGCGTAGGCGCCGGCGGTGAACGGCTTGCGAAACGCGTACATGCAAAAATAAGCGCCGAACGCGGCGATCACGCACCAGGCGGAAAGCGACCAGCGTTCTCGGAGAATGCGTGCCACCATGGAAAGGAATCATCCCGCGTCATGAACGGAAGCCGTTCGCTCCTTTCTTACTTGGCGCGTCGTCGTTCGGCACACGCAAATGCCTCCCCGACGTGTGAAGATTCCATGTGATGATCCCTTTCCAAACGCGTGCACATCGTTTCCCATTTTGACTGATTTTCCCTTTTGCTCGTTGGCTGCCGGCGATGGAGCGGTTACAATTCGACGACGCCCAGCCAAACGCCTTTCCCAGCACAAAGCAAACTCGGCGACGTCTCATTTGCCCGTTGCGTTTCGTCGCCTTTCTTCCGACAGAAATCAACTTCGTACCAAACGATTGGCATACCAATTGCCAACATTGCCGACTCGCCCAATTACTAGCCAAAGGTCGGTGGCCGACCTCGGCAGGGATTCGTTGCAAGCACGGCTAACTTCGGAGAACTCCAATGACGACGACCTGGACGCGCTTCTGGAAAAACATCAGCCAATCGATGCTCCAAAAAAGACGACCGATCAAGCGGCCGCGCTCCGCCGTCGTGCCGAGGTTTGAGGTGCTGGAAGGCCGCGTCGTCCCGGCCGGCACGTTGAACACGACGTTCGCGGGCGGCTTGTTGACGGTCACCGCCCTCGATGATCTGGTCAACAACGCCAACAACCAGCAGAACATCACGCTCACCGGCGCGGGGGCCGGCAACTTCACGCTGACGCCCAACGGCGGCGAGACCTTCACCGGCGCCGGCGCGGGCCCGTTTATGGGCGTCACCGATATCCGCTTCAACATGGGGCTTGGTAATGACATCGTCAGCGTGGTCGCCGCCAATCTGAGCGGCACGATGACCGTCATGGGCGGCGACGGCAACAATTCGCTTCTGATCGGCCCGACCAACAACTTTGGCAACGTCAGCGTCGTCAACGGCGACGGCAACGACGTCTTGCAACTCTCCAACGGCATCAACAACATCACCGCCAACCTCACCATCAACAACGGCGTCGGCGACTCCACCACGCTCTTGGGCAACCTGGCGGCCGATCGAACAACCATCGGCGGCAATCTCACGATCACCAACGGCGCGGGTTTTGACGTGCTCAACGTCAGCGGCGAATTCTTCAACGTCGTCGGGGCGCTGACCATTGCCAACGGCAACGGCGGCAGCAACACCAACATCGACGCCGCCGGCGGCGTTGCCCCCGTCAACGAGGTCGGCGGAGCGATCAGCATCACCAACGGCGCCGGCGTGGACGCCATCCAGTTCGGCGGCGCCGCCGGGACGGTCGCCTTGCACAATGTCGCCATCAACAACGGCGTCGGATCCGCGACCGGCGCCAGCACGGTCGCGTTTTCTGCCGGCGGGGTCACCGTCACCGGCAACCTCAGCGTCGTCTCCGGCGATGGCATGGATAGTTTCTCAATCGGCAGTTCGTCATTCTCGGTCACCGGAAACCTGTCGATCAATCACGGCAACGGCGGCGCCGGCCCCAGCGGCATCGCGATCGGCGCCGCCGCCACCTCCACCACCAGCATCGGCGGCACGCTTGCCATTGCCGCGGCGCTTGGCAGCGACGCCGTTGTCTTCGACGGCAATACCGTCAATGTGCACGCCGTCTCCATCAATCAAGGCAACGGCGACAATGTGGTACGGTTCGACGGCGCCGCGAACACCGTCACCGGCAATCTGTCCATCACGAACGCCGACGGCGCGGACCTCTTCGAGGTCACCGCCGATTCGTTTGACGTCACCGGAAACATGACGATTGTCAACGGAAACGGCGTCAGCACCACCGTCATCGACGCGGCCAACACCAATTCCATCGGCGGCATGCTGTCGATCACCAACGGCGACGGCGCCGATTCGTTTTCGACGGCCGGCGCTTCGTTCGAGGTAACCGGCGCCGCCACGTTCAACCATGGCCACGGCGGCAGTGCGACGCAATTCAACTCGACCAACAACGACCTCGACGGCGCCTTGAGCGTCATGGCGGGCCAGGGGGCTGACAATGTGACCTTCGCAGGCAACACGGTCAGCTTGCGCTCGGTCACGATCAATCAGGGCAACGGGGACAACTTCGTCAATTTCAACGCGGTCTCCAATACGATCAACGGCAACCTGAGCATCACCAACGGCGACGGCGCCGACTCGTTTGACCTGACCGCGACCTCGTTCAACGTCACTGGAAACGTGACCATCGTCAACGGCGCCGGCGGCAGTTTGACGCGATTCGACGCGTCCGACACCAATACGATCGGCGGCAGCCTCGCCGTGATTTGCGCCGCCGGCCTCGATAACGTCCTCGGCGGCGGCGCTACGTTTTCCGTCAACGGGGCACTGACGTTCCGGCCCGGCAACGGCGGCAGCGGCCTCAATTTCTTCGCGACGACGTCCAATAGCGTGGGCGGCACGACCACCGTCTTCGCCGGACAAGGAACGGACAACGTCACCGTCGGCAACACCGGCACGGCCAACCTGCACAACACCAACATCAACCTCGGCCACGGCGACAGCACGATTCTCTTCAACGGCGGCGGCAACACGATCACCGGCAATCTCACCATCATCAACGGCGACGGCGCCGACACCTTCGATATGACCGCCAATTCGTTCAACGTCACCGGCAACCTGTCCATCAACAACGGCGCCGGCGGCGGCACCACGATCTTCGATGCCGCCACCAGCAACAACATCGGCGGCAATCTCAGCATTGCCAACACCAGCGGCTTCGACGTCATCACGGCCGGCGGATCGTCTTTCACCGTTACCGGCGCGGTGATCATCGCGGTTGGCAACGGCGACAGCTCCATCAACCTCGCGGCCACTTCCACCACCTCCGTCGGCGGCGCGACGGCCATCACCGCCTTTCAAGGGAATGACACCGTCACCTTCGGCAATACGGGGGACGTCAACCTCAAGACCGTCCGCATCAATCTCGGCAACAACAACAGCGGCGTCTTCTTCAACGGCACCGCGAACACCATCGCCGGCAACTTGAGCATTAGCAACGGCGACGGCGACGACACCTTCGACATGACCGCCAATTCATTCTCCGTCACCGGCAACATGACCATCGCCAACAGCCACGGCGGCAGCACGATCGTGCTGGACGCGAACACCACGAACAGCATCGGCGGCAACTTGGCCGTTTCGAACGGCGACGGCAACGACGACTTCACCGCCGGCGGGCCCTCCTTCAGCGTCACCGGTGCGCTCAGCATCAGCAATGGCAACGGCATCAGCACGGTCACGATCGCCGCGAGCTCAACCAACTCCGTCGGCGGCGCATTGACCGTCAACGCCGGCTCCGGCAACGACTCGGTCGCCTTCGGCAGCGGCGGCGCCGTCAATCTGCACGCCGTCGCCATCAATCAGGGCCACGGCAACAACATCGTCGCATTCAACGGCAATGCCAACACGGTCAACGGCAACTTGAACGTCACCAACGGCGACGGTGGACAAACCTTCGACATGAACGCCAATGACTTCACCGTCACCGGCAATGTGACCATCCTGAACGGCAACGGCACGACGCTCACGAGCTTCGACGCCGCCGGCAACAAAACCATCGGCGGCAATCTCACCTTGACCAACGGCGACGGCATGGACACGTTGCGCACTCAAGGTGCGTTGTTCTCCGTCACCGGCGCGGTGATGGTCAACATGGGCAACGGCGGCAGCTCCATCGCCTGGGACGCCGTCAACAATACCGTCGACGGCGCATTGAACGTGAGGGCCGCGCAAGGAGTCGACAGCTTTACCGTTGACGGCAGCAACCTGCACAATGTCACCCTCAACCTGGGCAACGATGGCGGCTCCGTCGATTTCAAGGTCGGCGCGCACACCATCAACGGAAACCTGACGATCAACCACGGCGATGGCGCCGACGCCTTCAGCGCATCCGGCGCCGCCAGTTCCTTGATGGTCACCGGAAACGTCGCCATTTCCCGCGGCGCGGGCGGCGGCTCCACGACGCTCTCCGCCGGCAACGGCGTCAACATCGGCGGCAACTTCACCGTCAACGCCGGCGCCGGCAACGACGCCTTCCTCACCCAGACCGGCGCTTTCGAGGTCACCGGCGCCTTGATGATCAACCACGGCAACGGCGGCAGCAACGTCAACTGGAGCGCGCCCACCAACAGCGTCGGCGGCGCCCTCTCCATCCGGTCCGCGCAGGGATCCGACACCATCACCCTTGGCGCCGGCGGAACCCTCAGCCTCCACAACGTCTCCATCAATCAGGGCAGCGGCGACAATACCGTTCGTTTCAATGCCAATTCCAACACCGTCACCGGCAACCTCACCATCGCCAACGGCGACGGCAATGACCTCTTCGACATGTCCGCCGCTTCCTTCACCGTCACCGGCAACGTCACCATCACCAACGGCAACGGCGGCAGCACCACCACCTTTGATGCCTCCACCAACAACACGATCGGTGGCGTGCTCGCCATTGTCAATGGTTCCGGACTCGACACCATTCACTTTGGCGGCAATACCGTGGACTTGCACAACGTCAACATTAACAACGGCCCGCACGATAGCGCCGTCAACTTCCTCGGCAGCAACAACAAAATCACCGGCACTCTGAACATCATCAATGGCGACGGCAACGATTCCTTCCAGGCCGGCGGCGCCACCTTCGAGGTCACCGGCAACATGGCCATCAACAACGGCGGCGGCAACAGCGTCGCGTCCTTGACTGCCTCGACCAGCAACACCATCGGCGGCAGCCTCAGCCTCACGGCGCTGGACGGCATCGACACCTGGACGGTCGCACGCCTCGCCGTCGCCCTGGGCACGACGTTCAACTCCGGTGACGGCGACGACACGATGAACATCGACAATTCGATCTTCACCGGCGCCGTGACCTTGAGCACCGGCAGCGGCCTCGACACCGTGAATATCGAACGCGCCGCCGGCACCGACGTCTCGACCACCTTCCGCGCCGCCGTCTCCATCAACACCGGCTCGGGCAACGATTCGCTGCTCATCGGCATCGACGCCAACGACCGCGCCATCTTCCAGCTCGCCCCGATCACCTTCAACGGCGACGTCGGCTTCGATACCATCGTGTACTTGTTGTTCAATTCCTTCCCGCCGGGACAGCCCACCGTGATTTCCTTCGAGGCCCAAAGTTAGCAGTTGGCAGCCAACGCGCGTGAATTTCACTATCGGTACAGTGGACTCGTCTTTCCGGCGAGCCGAGCCCCGTTAGCCAACGCCGTGAAGGATTTTGTGGCGTAAACTCCGTGTTGTGGCGAAGGTAGATGACCTCGAAACAACGCCAACGGCGTTGCATCCCAAAGCCCAGCGTCGCGAGCGCAGCGAGCGCACGCTGGGTTATGGCATGCACGACAAACGACCCTGAAAGGGTCGCATCAACCGGTTGCCGGCCGGTTGATGTAACGCCTTCGGCGTATCCGATGCACGCGGTGGTTACCCAGGGTGCGCTCGCTGCGCTTGCGACCCTGGGCTTCGAGATTCAACGCCGTTGGCGTATTTGATAGCCTGACGATTCAAGCTGTGACGACGTGCAACCCAGGAAATACCGAAGGAAAACCCTACACGACGTTGCGTGACGGGTCTCGGCTCGCCGTGCAAACGCCTTTGCGACGAAGGACCTTCTTTGTGGAGTTGCCATGAAAATGCTGAAAGCGCTGCTGCCGCTCGTGTTGTGGACCTGCGCCACCCTCGCCCACGCCCAGGACAAGACCGACGCACCGCTGCGCATCCACCTGATCGGCACCGGAGAATACGACGCGGCCGAGTCGCTCGCTAAATTCAAGAAGCATCTCGAAGCGAACTATCGCGTCAACGTCACTGCCTCGCTCGTCAAGGACAAAAGCCTCACCGACCTCGACAAGCTCAAGTCGGCCGACGTGCTCGTGCTGTTTGCCCGGCGCATGAATTTGCCCGCGGAGCAGATGGCGATCATCCGCGAACATTGCGAAAAGGGCAAGGCGGTCGTTGCGCTGCGCACCGCGAGCCATGCGTTTCAACCCGACGATAACGACTGGATCGGCCGCGTCATCGGCGCGAAGTATCTCGGCCCCGGCAGCTACACGACGCCGTTCAAGGCCGTCGCCCCCGACGCCGCCAAGGATCATCCGGTGCTCAAGGGCGTCGGCCCGATCGCGTCGAAGGGGCCGTACGGCTTCGGCTTGCTCGAAGTCAAGACGACGGTGCTGCACGTCGTCGAATCGGAACGAAAGGTGAAGCAGCCCGCATCGTGGG
>DAIOGM010000399.1:0-6913 GCA_036745215.1 Gemmataceae bacterium | reverse complement strand
TGACGTTCGGCACCGCGCTCATGTCGAGCATGTTGCGCGTCGAATCCTCGAACGAACGCACGCCGCGCTCGCACAGGACGACATTCGGATTGCCTTCCGACAGCACATACTCCGCGGACATCAGCAGGTCTTTCACGGTCGCGCTCATGCCGCGTTTCATGAGCACGGGCAACTTGGTCTGGCCGATTTCCTTCAGAAGATCGAAGTTCTGCATGTTGCGAGCGCCGATCTGAAACATGTCGGCGTATTTTTCCACAAGCGGGATTTGCCGCGGATCCATGACTTCGGTGACGACCGGCATGCCGTGCGCGTCGCCGACGTCGCGCAAGATTTTGAGGCCGTCCTCGCCGAGTCCCTGAAAGCTATATGGGCTGGTGCGCGGCTTGAACGCGCCGCCGCGGAGGATGTTCGCGCCTGCTGCTTTGACTTTGCCGGCGATGTCATTGAGGATCTCACTGCCCTCGACGGCACACGGCCCCGCGATCATGCCCATGGCCCCGCCGCCGATTTTCACCTTGCCGACCACCACAACCGTGTCGTCCTTGGTCATCTCCCGGCTCGCGAGCTTGAACGGCTTCATGATCGGCAACACTTGCTCGACGCCGGGAATCGCCTGTAGCGGCTGCAGCTGCAGCTTGGCCTCGTCGCCGATGACGCCGATGATGGTGCGATGCTCGCCGCGGCTGACGTGCGCTTTGAGGCCGAGTTGCTGGATGCGTTCGAGAACGTGATCGAATTCAGGCTCGGTGGTGCCGGGTTTCAAGACGATGATCATGACGCGATCCGATTAGGCGGGAAGGAGCGATGGTCAATGGGAGTGATACGAATTGAGCGACGGCGGGCAAGTTTGGTCAAGCGATCGGCGATTGTCTCGCCATTCAGGCATTCTCCGCGTCCTCTGCGCCTCTGCGTTTCAAAAAATGGTATTCCTCGCCTCATCGTTGCGCCGTCTTTTTTGAAACGCAGAGGCGCAGAGAACGCGGAGACGGAAAAGTGGTCAGATTGTCGAACTAACTCATCGTCGCGATCGGAAACGACCCCAGCACCACGAGTTGCTCACAGTGCTTCTCGAGCGCCTGCATCGCGCGCTTCACTTTCGGGTCGTCGACGTGGCCTTCGAAATCGACGAAGAAAATGTACTCCGCTTTCTCGGCGTCCGTCTTGGCGGGAAATGACTCGATCCAGGTGAGGTTCAACTTGTTGTTCTTGAAAACGTCCAGAGCGTCCACCAGCGAACCGGGATGGTGCGGCACCTTGAACATCAACGCCGTCTTGTCCATGCCGGAGCGGGCGGCTTCCTGGTGGCCGATGACCGCGAAACGCGTTTCGTTGTGCGGGTAGTCTTCGATATCGTTGAACAGAATTCGCAGACCGTACTTGACCGCCGCTTGCCGACTCGCGACCGCGGCCGCTCCGGGTTCCTGCTGTGCCAGCTGCGCGGCGACGGCCGTGCTCGAGACGTCCTTCAGATCGGCGTGCGGCAAATTCTTGCTCAGCCAGTTGCGGCACTGTGCCAGCGCTTGCGGCTTCGAGTAAACGCGGCGAATCTGTTCCTGATCGCAGTTGGCGAGTAAATTGTGATGAATGCGCAGCCGAACTTCAGCACAGATCTTCAAATGCGGCAAACGCATGAACATGTCGAGCGTGTCGGAAACGCCGCCATCGGTCGAATTCTCGAGCGGCACCACGCCGTAATCGACGTGGCTGCGATTGACCTCCTCAAACACTGACATGATGCTGCCGACGCGCATGTATTCAACCGCGTGGCCGAAGCGTTCGACGGCCGCAAGATGGCTGTAACTGTATTCGGGGCCAAGATATGCGACCTTAATGATTTTCTGTAACGCCCGCGAGCCGCTGATGATTTCGCGGAAAATCGCGCGAATCGTAATCTCCTCGAGCGGGCCCTTGTTGGCGTCCAGGACGTTCTTGAGAACTTCCTCTTCTCTTACGGGATTAAAGACTTCGGCGCTGGTTTCATTTTTTAATTGGCCAATTTCGCCGGCGGCATCGGCGCGCTCGTTGACGAGCTTGAGAATCTGCAAATCGAGTTTGTCGATGGCAGTCCGCAGCGATTTGATGTGAGCGAGGGTTTTGGCGGAAAGTCCGTTGTCGGACTCGGGTTTGCGCGCCATAGGTCTAAATCTCGTGGAGGGTTGCCATGCGCGGTTTCGTCTCAATTTAGACGTTGATGGCACAGGTGTCAACCATCAAAACTACATAAAACTTCGGATTCCCCTCACAATCGCGCGGTTTTGCTGAAACCGAGTGTTTACAATGGAATAATACTTCCTCATGGGTGTCATTTTGGCAGATCTGTTCTCCGTGCGTTCGTTTCGTGTATTGTCGTAAGTGAAATATTGATAATGCGTTATGGCAACCATCCAAGTCGAATTGGGTGCGGCACAGTACTTGCGTTCAAAAGGGGATTATTATTCGCGTTAACATCCCATCGAAACGTCGAGCATGGCACCATAACAACGCAAATGCTCATTTGATAAATAGTTAAGGAAACTTGGAGTCGAAAAATGGCTGAAGAAAAAATCATCGGCATCGACCTTGGCACGACCAACTCCGTTGTCGCGGTCATGGAAGGCGGCGAAGTGAAAGTGATCGCCAATCAGGAAGGCGCCCGTCTCACGCCAAGCGTCGTCGCGTTCACCGACAAGGGGGAACGTCTCGTCGGCGATCCCGCCAAACGGCAGGCCGTCACAAACTCGCGGCGCACCATCTATTCGATCAAGCGCTTCATGGGCCGACGCCATAATGAAGTGCAATCGGAAGAAAAGCTGGTGCCCTACAAAGTTGTCGGCGGCTCCAATGAGCTGGTCAAGGTCGAGATCGACGGCAAAGATTACACGCCGCCGGAAATCTCCGCGATGATTCTGCGCAAGCTCAAGGAAGCCGCCGAGGCGTACCTCGGTCACACCGTCCGAAAAGCGATCATCACCGTCCCCGCGTATTTCAATGACGCGCAGCGTCAGGCGACCATCGATGCCGCGCAAATCGCCGGCTTCGATACGGAATGGGAAATCGAAGATCCCAAGACGCAAAAGAAATCCAAGCAGCGCATGCGCATCATCAACGAGCCGACGGCGGCGTCGCTCGCTTATGGCCTCGACAAAAAGAAGGACGAGAAGATCGCCGTCTTCGACCTCGGCGGCGGCACGTTTGACATCTCCATTCTGGACGTCGGCGACGGCGTCTTCGAAGTCAAAGCAACGAACGGCGACACGCACCTCGGCGGCGACGACTTCGATCAGGTGCTCATCGACTGGGTCGCCGGCGAATTCCAGCGCGAGAACGGCATCGACCTGCGCAAGGATCCCATGGCGCTCCAACGATTGAAGGAAGCGTGTGAGCAAGCCAAGAAGGACCTGTCGCAACAGACGCAAACCGACATCAACCTCCCGTTCATCACCGCGGATGCGTCGGGCGCCAAGCATTTACAAAAGAACATCACCCGCGCCAAGTTTGAGCAGCTCGTGTCGGGTCTCATTGAACGTTGCAAAGGCCCTGTCTTGCAAGCTCTCAAGGACGCCGGTTACAAGCCGAGCGACATCGATGAGATCGTGCTCGTCGGCGGCATGACGCGCATGCCGCGCGTACAGCAACTGGTGAAGGAAGTCTTCGGCAAGGAAGGCCACAAGGGCGTCAATCCCGACGAAGTCGTCGCCATTGGCGCGGCCATTCAAGGCGCGCAGATTCTTCTGGGCAGTCTGTCGTCCGTCGTACTCGTGGACGTCACGCCGCTGTCGCTCGGCATCGAGACGCTCGGCGGCGTGTTCACGAAGCTCGTCGAACGCAACACGACGATTCCGACCACGAAGAAGGAAATCTTCTCGACGGCCGACGACAATCAACGCGCCGTCACGGTCCGCGTTTTCCAGGGCGAACGGCCGATGGCGAATGACAATCGCCTGCTCGCCCAGTTCGACCTGGTTGACGTCGAATCCGCGCCGCGCGGCGTGCCGAAGATCGAGGTATCGTTCGACATCGACAAGAACGGCATCTTGAATGTGACGGCGCGCGATCAGAAGACCGGCAAGGAAGTCAAACGGCAGATTGAGCAATCGAGCGGTTTGTCAAATGAAGAAGTTGAAAAGATGCGCCGCGATGCGGAGAAGTTCGCCGGCGAGGACAAGAACAAGAAGGAACTGGCGGACGCGCGCAACGAGGCGGACGCGGCGGTGTGGCAGGTCGAGAAGGCGATCAAGGAAGCGGGCGACAAGCTGCCGGCCGGTGACAAATCGGCGATTGAAGCCGCCGTCGAAAAGGTCAAGCAGGCCAAAGATGGGCACGACCTCAATGCGATCAAAAGTGCCGTCAACAACCTGCATACGGCGGCACACGCGATGGCGCAGCAGCATAGCCGTGGCGGAGCGGAGCCGCCGCCGCAGGGCGGCGCGGCCGGACCGAAGCCGGATGACGTGATCGATGCGGAGTTTGAGGTCAAGAAGTAATGGGTCCACGCCGCTTGTCGTTTAGCGTTCGCATGGCGCAGCGCGAACGCTAAACGACAAGCGGCGATCACTCCGGCAACTTTAATTTCACTTTGATCTTTTCCTTGCCGCGCAACACATTCAACGTGATCACCTCACCAACGCCGTGATTCAAGCGAATGTGCGCCTCGAATTGCCTGGCCGTCATCGCCAATTCCCGATCGTTGATGCCGACAATCACATCGTTCGCTTGCAAGCCTGCGAATCGAGCCGTCGGCGTCAAGAAGTTCATGTGCCGAAACGCGAGCTGTTTCCCATTGAGTCCAAGATTCTTGCGGCCCTCCGCGTCGAGATCGTCGCCGATGATGCTCGGATTGGGCGCCAGGCTCTTGAGCGACCAGCGCCACGACACGTCGGTCTTGCGCCAGCCGTTCGCCAGCGACGCCGTGCCCTTGTTCAACCCCTTCGCGTTCTTCCATTCAATGGCGATATTACCGCTCTTCGGCGCCTTATGCAACGCATACTGAACGTCGGCAACCGATGCGATCGGCATCTGGTTGATGCGCGTGAGAACGTCCTTGGCGACGATACCGACCTTCGCGGCAATCGACTTTGACGCAACGGAGACGACGCGATCGCCTTGCTCCGCGTCAAGGGTCAAGCCGAGATTCTCCGGTTGCGGATAGACCCAAACCTCATCGAGACTCCAGCGCTTGTCGCGTTGTAGTTGATCGCGGCGAAACTCGTAGACATGATGGCAATGAATGCACGCATTGTCCGGCCGCTTCTCCGCGGCGGGATAGTCTTCCGGCCGGATCGGCTTTTTCTTTTCGTTCGGCGACCGCCCGCCTTTCGTTTTGTGAAGTTGGATAGCCGCAACCAGGCTGTGCCGCAAACCCGCGAGCGTTTGATACTTCGCCGGCGTGTCCGCGTCGCGGCCGCCGAATCGGCCGAGCACGTCGCCGGATGGCGCCAGCATCAACGCTTGCCATTGCATGTCGTAATCGAATTCGAAGATCGATAGATCGACGCCGCGCATGTTGGCGATGCGCAACAGCACGAACTCGCTGGCTGCTTCACGAATATCGGAATGGAGACGAGCGACCTGCTCGTCGAAGCCTTTTTCGTCCCGTCAGTGCCGGCACACGAAAACGGCGAACACCGGCCTACTCGACTTCTGCGCGATGCGCTGCGCCGTCGCCCAATCGGCGTGCCAGTTCGGCTTCTCCTCGGCCGGCCCCGCCAGGACGAGCGGGACGCCGAGCACGGCGCAGAACGTCAGCAACAGGATTGGCGATTTCATAGATTAGCGCATGAAGCACGGTTTGGGAAACGATCCCCGTATTGTAACATATTCATCCGCGGGAGACGCCACCATGCAAAGACGCACACGCATCGTCGCCACGCTCGGCCCCGCTACCGATCGACCCGGCGTTCTGGAAAAGCTCATCGATGCCGGCCTCGATGTCGCCCGCATTAACTTCTCGCACGGCTTCGCGGAAGAGCCGCAGCGGCGCATCAAGGATCTTCGCCGATTGGCCGAGGCGCGCGGCCGGGCGATCGCGGTGCTCGGCGATCTTCCGGGGCCGAAGATGCGGGCCATTTTGAAGGAACGCATCCCGTTACAGGCCGGCCAAACGCTGACGCTGGCAATCAAGAAGGATGCGACGGCAGACGTTCAAGTAACGGAGCCGGAAGCGCTCGGCAAGATCAAGGCCGGCGAACGCGTGCTGTTTGACGATGGCCGACTGCAGGCCCATGTGACCGCGGTGGCCAAGGATCGCGTGACGCTTATGGTGGACACCGGCGGCGAACTCTTGCCCAACAAGGGCGTCAATCTTCCCGACTCGGAGCTGGACATTCCCGCGGTGACTCAGCGCGACCGCGACGCCATCGCCGTGGCGCTCAACGCCGGCGTCGATTGGCTCGCGCTCTCGTTTGTGCGCGATGCGTCGGCGGCGGGCGAGTTGCGCAAGATTATCAATGCCGACGTGCCGATCCTCGCCAAGATCGAACGCCCCGAAGCCGTCAAACAATCGGCCGAGATCATTGAAGCTTTCGACGGCATCATGGTCGCCCGCGGCGACCTCGGCGTCGAGATCCCGCTGGAAAAAGTGCCACACGTGCAAAAACAGCTCATCCAGCAAGCACGCCTGGCCGGCAAGCCAGTCATCACCGCGACCGACATGCTTGACTCGATGCGCAAAAGCCCGCGGCCAACGCGCGCCGAGGTCAGCGATGTCGCCAACGCCGTTTATGACGGCACCGACGCGGTGATGCTATCTGGGGAGACAGCGGCCGGCGATTATCCGGTGGAAGCGTTGACGTGCATGAAGAACATTTTGCTCGAGACCGAGACGCACATGGCGGCGGTCGGCAGGCGTCACATGTCGGTTCCGCCCGGCATGTTGATGGACCATTTGACTCAAGACTTGTGCGATCTCGCGAGCGAGGTTCACGCGGCCGCCATC
>DAIOGM010000398.1:0-6940 GCA_036745215.1 Gemmataceae bacterium | reverse complement strand
AACTCGAGGACTTCGCCCATTTGGCGCAAGATGTCGAACAGGCGAACGCCGACGGCTGTTTCCAGCACGCCCGGCCCAGCGAGGAGCAACTATGGAAATGGCTGCACCAGTACCTCGTGCGGCTCAACGATTACGGCAAACTCAACTGCATCTTCACCGACGGCGAGCAGATGCTCGTCTACCACGACAAGAACGGCTGGAAGGGACTGACGTATCGCAACGTCTTCTTGCACGAAGATTCGCAGCACCACTTCAGCGACGCGACCGTCGCCGTGAATTTGCAGGCGACGCCGGTCAATCACGGCGTGATCGTCGCGACGAATCCGTTGAGCGTCGAAGGCTGGGAGCGTTTCTTGCCGGGTGAGATGAAGGTGTTGAAGCTAGGCAACATCGCGTTCGCTGAAAAGCATTCTTTGCATGAACCCACGGAAACGAATACGCGACCGGCGACGGTGGCGAAAGAGGCGCCCAGTGTGTTGACGAGCGAGTCGGCGGGAAGTTGATGCCGGCGCTATTCCTTGGAACGTTTGCGAATTCGCAATACAGTTCGAGCAAATTCGCGCGCGCGATTCGCCCACCGAACGGCAGCCATTGCCTGGCGTTTGCTGGCGTCGTTGCCGGGATAACGAAAATCCACCGCAAAATCGGAAAGGAAAAGCAACCCTCGCCTCATGGATCGCAACTGGGGATGATATGGCACAAGTGCCGTCAACAATACATCCAAATCGTGTGTTTTCGGAATGAACACGCCGATTTCTTCCATCAACGCTTTGAGGTATTTCTCAGTCCCTTGTTGACAGTGAAAACAAACGCCATCATGAACGGGAATTTTGCTTTCCCGGCCCTGCATTGCGAGCACGTAGTCTTGTTCTGCTTTCTTGACCCATTCTCTTGTCGTTTTTTTCATAGAGGACCTTTCCATGTGTCACGATCGAAGTCGTGAACGACTCGCCCTCTTCTAGTCGCCACTTCATTTGATACGGCGTACGAACCAGTAGATCGATTGGGAATGGCGCCGCCAAGCGCCACCGGATGCGGACCGCCTGATCATGCTGGTTGCGAGCCGGCATGACGACCAGCAAATCGACGTCGCTGTCCTCGTTGGGCTTGCCGTACGCGTAGGAGCCGAACAATATAATCTTGTCGGGTTGGAACTCCTTTGCGATGGCATGAGCATAACGTCGGATCACGCGCATCGGCACCTTCGCGCCATCATAGGTTCGCTTGGGCGGAAACGGAAACGGACTGGGGGAGATCTTAGTCATGATTGAATAGTGGGTGACAGCGAGGCCCAGGTTCGGCGAAGGGTTAACACTCGAGCTTATTTCCGCGCCGCATCTGCTATTTGGTCATCCCAAACCTTCATGTGAGGGGAACAGAAGCCCGCGACGAAGTCGGCTACTTCCAGAATGCGATCGTCCGTCTCTTCGTCGGAAATCGCTTGACGCAGGTGTTCAAGGAACGAATATACAGAAGCTTGTTCAATTCCTCGGTCTTTCAGGCGGCGCAACAATCCGACGACATCGCCAAGCGGCAAGTTGGAAATGATGGCGGCCTTGAGTTCATTTTCCCAATCCGTTTTCATGGCAGTTTCTTCCAGTAAGGCCGAGTCGCTCGCAGTGCTGTTTGAAATTCGTCAATCGTCATGGTTCGTGCCGGTTCAATCAAGCCGTGCGTCGGTGTGTCGGATCGAAATCCAAGATCGCTGCCGATATACGCCAAATCAAGGCGCCAAATCGGATCCTTGCCCTTTCCGCCATATTCCGGAGGGCGACGCAACGGATGGAGGTTTTCTGGACGATCCGGGGCCACGGACATACCGCCCGTGCCTGGCTTAACTTGTCCCGCAATCACTGGAATATCCACGTTGATGCGTACGCCCAGCATGCGTGCGCTTGGTCCAACCGTTGGTCCACCGTCACTGTCCTCGCGCATGGACCGGTACACTATTTTACCACCGACTGACATTTTGGGGAATCCACTTTGACCAGAACCTTGATATTGGACGCCAGCACAATTCTATTGTTCCTTTGCCCGCAAATTCATGTAAACTACGCCCATCGAGTCTTCGAATCGGCCGTGCGATTTCCATGATGGACGACCTCAAGAAACTGGTCCTCAAACACTGGGGCTTCGCCAGCTTTCGCCCACTCCAGGAAGAAGCGATGCGCGCCGTCCTCGATGGCCGCGACTCGCTGCTCGTCCTGCCGACCGGCGGCGGCAAGTCGCTTTGCTTTCAGGCCCCCGCGGTGCTGCGCGGCGGCACCACCGTCGTCGTCTCGCCGCTCATCGCGCTCATGAAGGATCAGGTCGATAGCCTGCAAGCGTGCGGCGTTCCCGCGGTCCAGCTCGATAGTTCCCTCTCCGCGGCCGAACGCTTTTCTTACGAGCAGGACGTACGCGACGGCGCGGTGCGGCTGCTCTACATTTCGCCCGAACGGCTGGTCATGCCGGAATTCCAGCACTTCATCAAACAAGTCGGCGTCAAGACGTTCGCGATTGACGAAGCCCACTGCATCAGCCATTGGGGCCACGATTTTCGCCCCGAATATCGCATGATGGGCCGCATCAAGCAGATCTTCCCCGGCGTCAGCGTGCACGGCTTCACGGCGACGGCGACCGAAGACGTGCGTGCCGACATCTGCAAACAGCTCAGCTTGAAGGACCCGCTCGTCCTGGTCGGCAACTTCGATCGGCCGAACCTGACGTACCGCGTTTTTCCGCGGAAGGATTACAACGCGCAAGTGCGCGACGTGCTCGAACGCCACAAGGGAGAAGCGGGCATCATCTATTGTTTGCGCCGCCTCGACGTGGACGAGATGGCCGGCACCGTCAAAAGCTGGGGCATCAAGGCGCTCGCGTATCACGCCGGCATGGACAGCGACTCGCGAAAGCGTGCGCAAGAGGCGTTCATCAACGAGGAATGCGATGTCATCGTCGCCACGATCGCGTTTGGCATGGGCGTCGATCGCTCGAACTTGCGCTTCATCGTGCACACGTCGATGCCGAAATCGGTGGAGCATTATCAACAAGAGACGGGCCGGGCCGGGCGCGACGGGCTGGAAGCGGAATGCGTTCTGCTTCACTCGGGCCGCGATTTCATGACGTGGAAGGCAATCCTGGAGCGCTCGGCTCAAGAGAACGAGGTCAGCCCCGATTTCCTTCCCAATGCCCTCAAGCATGCCGAAGACATGGACCGCTACGCACGCGGCGCCGTTTGCCGGCACAAAGCTCTCGTCAATTATTTCGGCCAAAAGTACGAAGAGCCGAACTGCCAGGCGTGCGATCTATGCCTGGGCGACGTGGAGACGGTGCCTGATTCGTTGGTCGTCGCGCAGAAGATTCTCTCCTGCGTCGCGCGTGTCAACCAACGCTATGGCATCAAGCACGTCATCAGCATCCTGCGCGGCGAAGACGTCGAGCGCGTGCGCACGCTCAAGCACAATCAACTCAGCACCTACGGTTTGCTGAAAGAGCAGAGCCAAAAGACAGTTCGCGACTGGATTTATCAATTGATCGGTCAGGGTGTGCTCGTCAAATCCGAAGATGAATATCCGGTGTTGAAGCTCAACCTCGCGTCGTGGGAGGTGATGAAGGGCAAGCAGAAAGTGCAACTCGTGCAGCCGGTGCGCCAGGAGCGGGCGGAGAAGGTAAAGCAATCGCGCGCCGATGAGACCTCCTGGGAAGACGTCGATCGCGGCCTCTTCGAAGTTCTGCGCAAATGGCGTTTCGATCGCGCCAAGCTCGCCGGCATGCCGCCTTACATCATCTTCAGCGACGCGACGCTGCGGGAGCTGGCGCGCGTTCGCCCATCCACGCCGCAGAATTTGCATCTCGTCTACGGCATCGGCAGCCGCAAGGTCGAGCAGTTCGGCGAGGCGGTGCTGCGCTGTATCAGCGAATACTGTGAACAACACCACGTCAGCATGGACAACGCCACGCCGCCGCCAACGATGCCGGAGACGCCGCACGTCAAGACGATGACGCCGACGCGTTCGCAGGCGTTCGCGCTCTTCCGCGAAGGGGCCGCCATCGACGACGTGATCCATCAGACCGGTCGAGCGCGAACGACGATTGTCGATTACTTGAGCGATTTCATTCGCCAGGAAAAACCGGCGAGCATCGATGCATGGGTAACGCCGGAGTTGAATGCCCGCATCGCCGCCGCGGTCAAGGAGCACGGCAGCGCCCGGCTCAAGCCGTTGTTCGTTGCGCTTGAGGAAAAGGTGTCGTACGAAGAGATTCGCATCGTGGTTGCTCACCTGACCAAGGATTCATGAAAAGCCGTCGGAGACACTTATGTGGCTCTGCACCAAATGCCGTGAAAAACTCGACGACAACTTCGACGTCTGCTGGAACTGCGGCACGTCCAAAGACGGCGTTGAGGATCCCGGTTTTCGCAAAGCGGACGACGCGCCCGCGCCGGCGGAGGTACCCGGCGTTGACGTGTTCACAGCCATTCGTGCAGAGCCTGATGAGATCGGCGTCGAAAACACGCGCGTTACGGCCAATCCTCTGCACTGCCTCCGCTGCCGAGCCGCGATGAAATTCGTCGGCACGAAGTCGTTTCATGAAGGCTTCTCCTGGGGCGGCATTCTCGGCGATTGGGGCGAGTTCCTGGTCAATCAAGAGTCATTCGATGCGTATGTGTGTACGCGTTGCGGCCGCGTCGAGTTCTTCGTGGCCGGCATCGGCGCCGAGTTGCGGCCTCGCAACGTTGACGAATGAAGCCGGCGCGTTGATCCATACAATGGCGTTGGGCGACATCTCCATCCTCCGAGTCGAGCCGCATGGCAGCGTTTATCGTCCATCCTCTGACGCATGGCCTGCTTGACGACCTCTGTGGCGATTCCTTTTCGACTACCGTTCATGGCTGGACGGGCAATGTCCTCGCCATTCCGTCCGGCGGCACCCACTTCGGTTTCGTGCAGCTGGGCCCCGCCGTGCTTCGTTGCGCTTCCGGCGAGTTCACCCTGAAAGCGGGAATGTATTTCTCCGTGCCTGGAGAATTGGAAATCGCCTCGGGCCGCGGCATTGTTATCACGCAAAAAGGCTTCACCGGCTTTTTTCAACTGGGGGGACCGATCGAGAACGCGGGCCGATTGCGTTACATCGACGGTTGCACTGATTCCCTGTTGATTCCGCCGGTCCTGCACGGCGATCCGTGTCTCAATCTTTTGCATCTGCCGCCGGCGACGGCGCAGACGGCGCACACGCATCCGTCGTTGCGCGTCGGATTGGTCATTCGCGGCACCGGCTGGTGCGAGACGGACAACGGCCGCGTGCCGCTCGTCCCTGGGCTGGCGTTTGTCATCGGCGCCGGGCATCGACATTGCTTTCACACGGCCGACTCCGATTTGCTTGTGCTCGCGTACCATCCCGACAGCGATTTCGGACCGACCGACGCGGATCATCCGATGCGCAATCGCACGCAACTATCCTCCGAGTGACAAGCCATGAGCGGAATCTGCGGCTACGTCGGTGAAGTCGATCCCAGGGTGCTGGACGCGATGCTGTCCGCCATCGACTATCGCGGCGATCGCACAGAGACCGCGATCGGCGTCGGCGTCGGCCTCGGCTATCGCTGGTGGGGCGGCCGGCCCGGCAAATCGCCCGGAATCCATCGCGACGGCGATAACCTGGCGGTCTGCGCCGGCACGCTCGCGCCGCCGGTGCCGTCGCCCGCTGCGGCGCTTTGGGACTTGCTGGACGGCAAACCGGATCGAGCGTTGACGCTTGCGAATCTCGACGGCGCCTTCGCCTGCGCGGCGTGGGACGCGCGTCGCCGCCGATTGACGCTCCTCCGCGATCCGTTCGGTGTGCGTTCGCTTTACTACGTCGAGCACGCCGGCGTCTTCTACTTCGCCAGCGAACTCAAGCAACTGCTCGTCTTGCCCGCCCTGCCCGTCGAGCCCGATTATCATGCGTTGCACAAGTACTTGACGTTCTCGTTCGTGCCCGGCGAGGACGTGCCGATCCGCGGCGTCCGGCGATTGCTGCCCGGCCATGTCGCTCACTGGGAAAACGGACGCCTTGAAAAGACGGATTACTTCAACTTGAAGGAAGAGGTCGATCCAAAGTTAGGCGATCAAAAGGAAGCGGTTCGCTTCATCCGCACGCATTGTCGCAAGGCGATCGAGCGCCGGCTCAACGGCGAGCCGGAAGCCGGCGTCTATCTGTCGGGCGGCCTCGATTCGTCCGGCGTCGCGGCGTGGCTTCATGAGGCCGGCGTCAAGATCCACGCGTTCAGCCTCGATTTCGGCGAACGCAGCGTCGAGAAGCAACAGGCGCAGCAAGTCGCCGAGCATCTGCACATCCCGCTGACGTTCCTGCCGGTGAGCGGGGCCGACATTGCGCCGATTTTGATGGACCTCGTCTGGAAACTCGATCTGCCCTTCGGCGACGCGGTGACCGGACCCCAGTATTTGCTCGGTAGAGCCGCTCGACAAGCGGGCCTGAGCTCGGCCTGGAGCGGCGAAGGCGGCGATCAGTTCTTCGGCGGCTGGACCAACAAGCCGATGATCTCCGCGCAGCTCTACGCGGACCTCTATGAGGACGAGAGCCGCGAGCAAATCTATTTGCGTTCGTATCATCGATTCTACGGCCTGGAGGATCAGCTCTACACGCCCGACTTTCAGTCGCGCGTCGGACCGGCCGGACAGCGGCGTGCGCTACTCGCGCCGTACCTGCACAGCAGCGATGCGGCGACGTTTCTCAATCGCGTTCGTTTGGCGGACATTGAATTGAAGGGCTCGCAGAACATCCTGCCGCGCCTCGAACGCATGGCAAATGCGTTCGCACTGGATGCGCGCGTGCCATTGTTCGATCGCGCGCTCGCCGAGGCGTCGTTCAAGTTGCCGCCGCAAATGAAGCTGCACGGAGCGTGCGAAAAATACGTGCTCAAGCTGATTCTGCAAAAGAAGCTGCCGCGCGAAATCGT
>DAIOGM010000397.1:0-6958 GCA_036745215.1 Gemmataceae bacterium | reverse complement strand
TCGATCACTGAAATTCCCCAGGTGATCGGCTGGGTGGACTGGTGTTGAGATTATTCGTTGGTGGATGGTTGTGTCGCTCGGCGGAGTTTGTCGGCGTGGGCGCGGTGGGTGCGCATGCGGTAGCTCTCGCCGGTGATGTTGAACACGACGCGATCGTGGCTCTCGTCGTAGCCTTCTTCGAGATTGACGTTGGCGAAGTAATAGCCCTGCCGCTTCAGGTGCTCCTGGAGATCGAAGCAGACGATGCGATTGAGTTCCTTGTCGAGCGGCATGCCGCGGCGAATCTTGGTGATGCCCTCCAGTTCCTTGACGTTGACGTGCTTGGCGTGCTTGTACTCGACCGAGCGAACGACGTTCGGATGTTCTTGAACGCCGAAGATCACGTTGATTCGGCCATCGTTCGTCGGCTCCGTGCGGACGGGATGGATCGTCTTGAACAGGCGCGAGCCGGCTAGGCGTGAGACGTCGTCCTGCACTTGCGCATACGAATAGACGCTGCCGGGCTTCGAGTAGATGTACTGCATGACCTTGCTGGTTGAAATCGTGCGATTGCCGAAGACGTGGACGTCGGCGACGATCATCTGGTTTTGCGCAGGTTGGGCAACTCCCCATTGCACGAGCAAGAACAGGGCGGCGACGCCGGCGAATCCCCAGAGAACATCGCGGAGACTCGGCCAATTCACGTTTTTCTTGCGGTGCGTCCCATCCATGGGAATTCCTCGGAAGCCTGGAAACCTCGGCGCATGCGATAGAGAGGGAGCGAAATAGCCCAGAGGGAAAAAACTGTCAAGATTGATTCAAGTTTTGCCTGTCCATGTCCGCGTCGTAGGGACAAGCGGCTCGCTTGTCCCCGGTGTGCAAGGGGACAAGCGAGCCGCTTGTCCCTACGGAGTTCGCCTCTAAGAAAAGCACATGCGTTATCTCATCACCGGGGCCACGGGCTTCGTGGGCAGCCACATCGCCGAGGCGTGCGAGCGGAAGAAACAGATCTTGAGCGCCATCGTCCGGCCGACCAGCAAGACGGACGAACTGGAAAAACTGGGCGCTATCCTTTATCGCGGCGAACTGAGCGATGCGAACCTGGTGCGGCAAGCCGTGCTCGAGGCGGACGTGGTCGTCCACTGTGCCGCGAAGGTGGGCGATTGGGGGCCGATCGAGCCGTATCGCGAGATCAACGTCGAATGCCTGCGCGTCCTCTTGGAAGCTTGCAAAGGCCAGGCGATCTCGCGATTCATTTTGATGAGCAGCCTCGGCGTCTATTCGATGAAGCACCATCACGGCGCGAACGAGACGGAGCCGTTGCCGCGCTGGCATGGCGACGGCTATTCGCAAACGAAGGTCGAAGCCGAACAGCTCGCGATGCATTATTACAAGGAGTGGGGCGTCCCGGTCGTCATTCTTCGCCCCGGTTTCGTTTATGGCCCGCGCGACGTGACGGTGATGCCGCGCATCATCAGTGCGCTCAAGAACCATCGGCTGCGTTATCCCGGCGGCGGCGAGGCGGCGCTGAACACGATCTTCGTCAACAACCTGGTTGATGCCGTCTTCCTGGCGGTCGAATGCGAGAAAGCGGTCGGCCAGGCGTATAATCTCACGGACGGCGAGTACGTGTCGAAGCGCAAGTTCATCGGCACGATCGCCGATCGGATGGAGCTGCCGCATCCGACCCGCACCCCGCCGCTCTGGCTCGCCTATTTGGTGACGTGGTGCGCGGAGCAGTTGGCGAAGCTCAAAGGAGCGAAGAAGGCGCCGCTGTTCAATTTTCCGCGGCTGAAGTTCATCGGCTACAACCTCGACTTCAGCATTCAAAAAGCGATGGACGATCTCGGCTACCGCCCGCGCGTCAACTTCGAGGAAGCGATCGGCGAGACGATGGATTGGTACAAGAAGAATCCGTTCCCTGAAATCCCCGTTTGAAGGAGAAATCATCATGGATCTCAAGCAAGCTCGCGTGTGTGTGCTCGTGGAACAGCAATATCAAGAAATGGAAGTCTGGTACCCGATCTTCCGCCTGCGCGAAGCCGGCTGCAAGGTCACGCTCGTCGGCCCCGACGCCGGCGCGAGCTACCCCAGCAAACTCGGCTATCCCGCGAAAAGCGACAAGGCCGCCAAGGACGTGACGCCGGGCGACTTCGACGCCATGGTCATCCCCGGCGGCTTCGCGCCCGATTTCTTGCGGCGCTCGGAAGCCGTCATCAAGCTGGTGCGGCACATGGCCGAGCAGGGCAAGCCGATCGCGGCGATCTGTCATGGGCCGTGGGTATTATGTTCGACGACGGCGCTTCGTGGCAAAAAAGCGACGTGTTTCTTTGCGATCAAGGACGACGTCGTGAATGCGGGCGCGAACTACGTCGATGCGGAAGTCGTGCGCGACGGCAATATTATCACTAGCCGCAAGCCCGATGATCTGCCGGCGTTCGTAGTGGAATTGATGAAAGCGATACAGGAACGGTAATTCGTAGGGACAAGCGGCTCGCTTGTCCCATTGAACCCCTTGAACAAAAAGGGACAAGCGAGCCGCTTGTCCCTACGTTCACACTTCCACCAACTCGTCGCTCTTCTTCTCGTCGTCAGCCCAATCGAAGAGCGACGATTGTTCGCCCTGATATACGCAGAGCAAAATGCCCAGCTCATAAAGGGCGCACATCGGCACCCACAAAAACAACATCGTGATCGGGTCCGGCGTCGGCGTGATCAGGGCCGCGAAGACCGACATGGAGAACCACACGATGCGCCGTTTGTCGCGGAACGACTGCGCCGACATGACGCCGATGCGATGCACGAACATCATCACCAGCGGCGTCTGAAACGACAGGCCGAAGACGATCGGCATCATCAGCGCAAAGCCCAACCATTCGTTGAGCCGTAAGTCCGCGTCGAGGCCGAGCCATTCGTTGAACCACAACAGAGCGCCGACCGCGCGCGGCATCACTGCGAACTGGCACAGGACGACGCCGGAAATGAACAGCACCAGACTGAACGGCAAGTAAACGTTGACGAGCCGTTTCTCATTCGGATAAAGGCCCGCCGCGACGAACATCCAAACGTGGTAGAACACCCACGGGCTCGACAGCACCAAACCCGTTAACAGCGCGACTTTGAAGTAGACGAAGAAGCCTTCGGTGATGCTCATGGTCGTCAAGCCGGGCCGCTTGATTTTGGCCGCCATTTCCATGACATTCTGGACGAAGGCGAACGGATTGTCGATTCTTGCTTCGACTTTTTCCACATTGCCGCGGTTGCGGAGGTTTTCGTCGAGCAAATGGTGGACATTCAGTTCGACGAGCAGTTTTTCGGTCCCGCGGACCATCTTGTCGAGAATAGGCCGCTTGCCGTCGTCGCCCACCGGCTTCTTGATGATCGTGATATTAACGGTGATCGGCGGAACGCGCAGCGCGCCCTCCGCGATTTGTGCCTCCGCAGCCTTCAGATCGCGATCGATTTTTCTTATCTCGAACGCTCGCAACTGCTGCTCCACCGGCGCCGTGATGATGCCGAGCACAAATTGCCCGAGCGGCCAGATGCCGAGGATCATGCCGATGAGAAAGCCCTTGAGCGCGCGAATCAGGTGCGCGCGCAGGTCCTCGATGTGATCGCCGAAGCTCATGCGCGAGTCATTGAACATGTCTTCGGGATCGGGTGCTTCAGGATAATTGGTGCTCATCAAGCTCACGGCGTCGGAAGAGGGTACGAGGCTGGTTGAAATAGCGTGGTGAAAAATGTCACCGTAATATTCTACCGTTTCGCGCACGCGTTCTCAAGTTTTGCCGAAAAGTAACAATTTGCTGACCGGCGGTGCAGGAATAACACGATTGGGCAATCGATCAACGGCGCGCCTTGCCCTGTGCCATAGTATGCTTGTAGGCGTTTCGAAGGGCGAGCGCAGTGCCTCACTCGGAGGGGGTGACTCATCAACTTGAAAGGAATAGGCCAGATGCGCCATATATTAGTCCTGGGCGTATTGTGCCTGGCGGGATGCCAAAGCACGGTGGGCCCTTTTCAGTCGAGATCGCCGCAACGCGTGGACGCGCCGGGCATCACCCTGCAAGAGCAGGAAGCCCGTTCACGTAACCGCTACGCGTTGCCGGACGAATCGCCGCAGGTGGCGCCGCCTTCAGGGAATGAATTCAAGGGCTGGCGCTAGCCATTTGACGGCATCTCGGCGAACCGAACCGAGGTGTCCTATGTTGCGCAATTCATTGTTTGCAGGCCTTTCGATCGTTGTCCTTGCCGGATGCACGATTGTGGAGCGCGAGGGACAGATCCCGTTGCCGGAGAATGGGCCGCCGATTTCGTACGCGGAGATGCTGAATCGCACGCGCGGCCAGGCGGGAGCGGCGGTCGATGCGTTCTACATCGATTCGTGGATGGAGCTGGAGCAGGCGGCCCAGCGACTGGAGCAATCCGCTCGGCTTTTGCCGAAGACGACGCACGTTCCGGAAGCGTTCAAAAAGAAAGTCGAATCGGAAGCCGAGCTTTTGCGCAAAGACGCGGTGCTGTTGACGAACGCGGCCCGCGCCAGGAACGCGACGCAGGCGAACGAGGCGATGCAGCGCATCAATGACCGTATTCGCAAGCTGCGGCCTGCGGAAAAGGCCGAAAAATGATCTCGTCCCACGCTCCGCGCATCCCTCCGGGCCGCGGCTTAACATGATCATTGATCTTCGAAATCCCGCCGATACCGACGCTTTCGGCAAACGCCTCGCCGAGTTCTTGTTTCCCGGCGCCGTCGTCGCGCTCATCGGTCCCCTCGGCGCCGGCAAGACGTATTTGGTGCGCGCCATCGCCGTCGGGCTCGGCATCGCCAATCCCAACGTCGTCAACAGCCCCACGTTTGTCTTGATCCAGGAGTACGATGCGCGGCTGCCGATCTTTCACTTCGACGCGTATCGGCTCGCGAAGGAAGCGGAGTTTGTCGATCTCGGCGCACACGAATACTTCGACCGCGGCGGCGTTTGTCTCATTGAATGGGCGGACAAGGTGCCGGGTGCGTTGCCGAGGGAGCGGCTGGAGGTGCGCATCGCGATTACGGGCGCGGAGTCGCGGCGTGTGGAGCTGGTGGGGATTGGCGAACGATATGAGGCGATTCTTGCTTGCGTTTAGCGATCGCGGGGCGCCGCGCGAGCGCTAAACGCAAGCATGGCAAATCAATGGCCTTTCGGCTGCGGCGCCCCTTCTTTCAACGGGATGCGCATCGCGTAGAACGAACGCCAGACGAAAATGAGCGCGACCACCAGGGCGACGGCGCCGACATATGCCGTGAAATCGGTGCCGCCGTGATCGCGCACGCCCAGCTTGATCGCCACCGCGATCTCGACGGCGAGCAGGCCGAACAGCGTCGAAAACTTGATGATCGGGTTGAGCGCGACCGACGTCGTGTCCTTGAACGGATCGCCGACCGTGTCGCCGATGACCGTCGCGTCGTGCACCGGCGTGTTCTTTTCCTTGAAATCCACTTCCACGAGCTTCTTCGCGTTGTCCCACGCGCCGCCGGCATTGGCCATGTAGATTGCCTGGAACAGGCCGAACACCGCGATCGAGACCAGGTAGGCGACGAAGAAGTTCGGATCGAACAGCGCGAACGCCAGCGTGAACGACATCAAGGCAATGAAGATGTTCCACATGCCAAGCTGGGCGTATTCGGTGCAGATGCGAACGACGGTGATCGAGTCGTTCATGTCGGCTACTTTCTTGTCGAGATCCATGTTCTTCTTGATGTACTCGACCGCTCGATACGCGCCGGTGGTGACGGCCTGCATCGACGCGCCGCAGAACCAGTAGATCACCGCGCCGCCGCAGATGAAGCCGAGGAGAACCGGCGCGTCGGTCAGACTCAGGTGCAGCATGCCGGCCTTGCCCAAAAGCAGGATGATCGAGAAGATCATCGTCGTCGCGCCGACGACGGCGGTGCCGATGAGCACCGGCTTCGCGGTGGCCTTGAACGTGTTGCCGGCCGAGTCGTTCGCTTCCAGGTAGTGCTTGCCTTCTTCAAAATTGGGTTCGAAGCCGAAATCTCTCTTGATCTCTTCCTTGATGCCCGGAATGTGCTCGGTCTGGGCCAGCTCGAACACGGATTGAGCGTTGTCGGTGACCGGGCCATAACTATCCACGGCGATGTTGACTGGGCCCATGCACAAGAACCCGAACGCGACGAGGCCGAACGCGAAGATCGAACCGACGCCGACGAGCTTGTAGACGCTGAGTTCCTGGGCGACCTTGTTCAAGGTTGTCGGCTCGATGTTCTGTCCATCGAAGATATCCATGATCTTCAAGGCCGCGACGTCGTTGGGCGTCAGGCCCTTGGCTTCGGCGAATTTCTTGCGATCCGCTTCGGCCGTCTTCTTCCATTCAGGCAACGTTTCGGACAGAACTTTCGATTGCGCCGCGTCGGGCCATTTCCAGTTTTGCGACGCGATGAGGTTGCGGTCGGCGTGCGTCATCGACCTGTCCCATTTGTCAACGAGCTTCTGGGCCGCGGTTTTGTCCTTGTCGCCGAAATGCTTCTTGAGCGTTTCGGACACGGAGGGATCGAGCTGCACTCTCATGGCGTCGTTGATGCCAAAGAGGCTGACGAAGAAGGCGACGCCCATGAGGCCGGCAATGAGCATGCCCTTCCAGAAGGCGCTGAAGTTGCCCGCGACGAGGCCGGACAGGATTGTCAACGATGCGCCGCCTTCGCGCGACGCCGTCACGATTTCGTGGACGTGCTTGGAGTGCGAACTCGTGAAAACCTTGGTGAACTCGGGAATCAGCACGGCGGCGAGGGTGCCGCAACTGATGATGGTCGCCAGTTGCCACCAGAGTTGCTCGTGCGGTTGGCCACCGATCTTGATGTCGCCGATCAACAGCCAGCTCATGCCGTAGGAAGTCAGGATGCAGAGGATGGACGCAATCCAGATGAGGCGCGTGAGCGGTTCTTCGAAATCGAATTCCTTGAGGCCCTTGTATTTAGCTTCCG
>DAIOGM010000396.1:0-6981 GCA_036745215.1 Gemmataceae bacterium | reverse complement strand
CGCATGCGTTCCTGTATCCCACCATAGGATCAAAGGTGCGCTGTCGAATTAATTAAGCTTCACTTCATTACGAAATCATGCAATCGGTGGTTCGCGCATCGTGCGCAACATGCCGCCTTTGCACAAAAACAGATGAAGCCCCGGGGTGAGGTAATCCGAACCCCGGGTTCGGATTACCTCACCCCGGGGCTTGCGGAGTTTTTGTGCAAAAGCCCAAACTCCCGGATTCCGCAAAACTCGACTGGACTCCATGTTGCGTTTCCGTTACATTAACCTTATCAGTAAACGTTCGTATTTCGTTTTCGAGCGGCCGATGCTTTCCAACATCGGTTGAACGACGCGGACTCTGCGGCCACCTACTATTGGCGTTTACTTGGCTGCACGCTCCGCCGACAAACCCGGCTCCGCCGCTCGAGCAACATTACCTTTGGAGGCTCGTTTGACGACTGCAACACTGGTGGAACCTCTTACCGGGTTTCACGCCCTCAACCTTTCTCCCGCCATCATGTCCGTGATTGAATCCGCCGGCTACGTCCAACCGACCAGCATTCAAAAGTCATTCATCCCGCGCGTCCTCTCCGGCGTCGATGTGATGGGCCAGGCCCAGACCGGCACCGGCAAAACGGCGGCGTATCTGCTGCCGTATTTCGAGCAATACATCCGGGCACTCAACGGCGCGACCACGCCCGATCCGACCGCGCTCGTCCTCGTGCCGACGCGCGAACTCGCGATTCAAGTGTGCGACGAAGCACGCAAGCTCTCGCCGAACCCCGATCTCCACGTGCTGCCCATCTACGGCGGCAGGCCGATGGACGCCCAGGTTCGCGGCCTCAGACGCGGTGTCAATATGGTGGTCGGCACGCCGGGACGCATTCTCGATCACCTCGGCCGCGGCACGTTGATGCTGCACCAGGTTCGCTATCTCGTGCTCGATGAAGCCGATCGCATGTTCGACCTCGGTTTCCGCGACGACATTCGCCGCATCTTGCGGCGCTGTCCACAGGATCGCCAGACGCTGCTCCTGTCGGCGACGATGCCGGCGGAGATTCTTGAACTTGCGAAGAAGCACATGCGCAAGCCGATCGTGCATCTGCAAATCGCGCCGAAGAAGGTGACGATCGACAAGATTCGCCAGTCGTACTTCACCGTCGACAAGCACAATAAGTTCGAGTTGCTCTTGAAGCTGATCGACCGCGAACAGCCTCGGCAGTGCATCATCTTCTGCGAGCGCAAGATCGGCGCCCATCGCATCTACGAACGCCTGTGCGGCGAACGCAAACGCGTCGCGACCATGCACGGCGACCTGGAGCAATCGAAACGCGAACGCATCATGAAGGCGTTCAAGGAAGGCAAGATCTGCTACCTGGTGGCGACCGACGTCGTCGGCCGCGGCATCGACGTGTTGGACATCTCGCACATCATCAACTTCGATTTGCCGATGGACCCGGAGAACTATGTCCACCGCATCGGCCGCACGGGCCGCATGGGCAAGGATGGCGTCGCGATCTCGTTTGTTTTGCCCGAAGAAGGCAAAGAGCTGACGCGGATCGAGGATTTCATCAACAAGGTGATTACCGAAGATCGCATTGATGGCTTCGAGTCGTACGTCAAACCGGTCAAGAATCCGGAAGAGCCGCGCGAGGTGAAGCCGATTTTCGGCCGTCGCACGAAGCGGTACAGTGCCCGACTGTAAACATGATGGCGAGCCACGGGGTTTATCCCCATGGCATGTTGCACAAAGTCCCACGGGGATAAACCCCGTGGCTCGCCGAATCGTTACAACCCGCACAATCCGCCGTCAAATCTTTCCGATTTTACCACGTTTATCTTTGACGCCGCCCAATTTCTTGCCTATCTTACAAACCAGATAGTCCCTACAGTCGATGCATTTTGTGCATCTTCTGCAATCGGCGTCGTCAAATCGACCAGGAAGGCCGTCGCATTCCCAGCGACCCAACGGCCTTCACCTTGCGGAGAGGAAATCATGTACAGCGTAGTCATGGCCACCATGCTCGCCGCCGGCAGCACCACGCCTGCCTGGCACCACTGTCGTTCGTCCTGTCACGGCTGCTACAGCGGCTGTTATAGCAGTTGCTATAGCTGCTATAACGGCTATCGCTCGAGCTGCTCTTGCTCTTGCAATGGGTATTCCTGCTACAGCGGCTACGGCGCCTATTCGTGCTACTCGTGCTCTTCGTGCTACTCCTGCAGTTGCAGTTGCTCCGTCGGCTACTACAGTTGCAGCGTTTGCTCGACCTGCAGCACCTGCTGCTGCACGACGTCGCCGCGCGTGATCGAGGTGCCGGAGAAGAAGAAGAGCGAAAAGATCGATCCGCCGAAGAAAACGGACGGCAGCGGTAGCGTGTCGAATCCGACGCAGCAGAAGTCGCGCGTCACCGTGGTGTTGCCGACTGACGCACGTCTGTGGGTCGATAACGTGGAATGCCCGCTGACCTCGGCGGTGCGTTCGTTCGATACGCCGAACCTGAGCACGAATCAGCAGTACGTTTACAACTTCCGCATGGAAGTGGTCCGCGACGGCCGGACCGTGACGGACACGCATCGCGCGGTCATCACACCGGGCCAGCCGGTGAACGTCGATTTCAACCAGGGCGCCATCTCGACGGCGTCGCGTTAACGTGCATGGCGAGCCGAGCCCCGTAAGGGGCCGGTTGAGTCAACTAACTCAACCGGCCCCTTACGGGGCTCGGCTCGCCGACTTTCATTTGCCGTTTCCAATGCAATATAGGTGCGTCTGCGATCGCGCGAAGAACTGCCCGTTTGCCGGCGACAACGACGCGCGGAACATCTCGCCGCTGGCGCCAATTGAATTCTCCGCAACCACTTTGAACTTCCGATCCGGCTGCACCACCGACGTTTCGCCTTGCTCATTCAAGAAAAACGCCAGACCGTTGACGGCGACCGGCGACGCGGTGAATTCACCGGGCAGTCGATCCTTCCACCAGATTTTGCCGGTCTTCGCGTCGTAACACGTCGTGACGCCTTTCATGTCCGCAACCAATAAGTAGTCGCCGATGACAATCGGGCTCGGCTGATCGCGGTTGCCCTTGCGCGCGGTGTGCCAGACGATGTTGGTATTGGTGACGTTGCCCGACCCGCCGAGTTTGACGGAATAGATGTCGCCCGCCAGGCCGTTGACGACGAATACCTGATCTTTGCCCGGCGCGACCGTCGGCTCGCCGCGGCCGGCGAACGTCTTGCAACGCCAGAGTTCCCTGCCATTCGCGGGGTCATAGCCGATGACTAATGCCTCGCCGTTGAGCACGATCTCCTTGCGCGCCCCGCCGTTCACCAGCACGGGCGAACTCCAGCCCCCCTTCACCGGCACCGGTCGCGGCGTCTTCCATGCGTCTTTCCCGGTGATCTTGTTGACCGCGAGCAGATACGGCCTCGACGTCGAATCGCAATTCTGCACGAGCAGATCGCCGACGAGCAACGGTGAGGCGGTCGTTCCCCAGACGCCCTGGAAGTCGCCGAGTTCGCGCGTCCAGACTTTTTTGCCGGCCACGGTGTAGCAGTGCAAGCCGCCTTTGCCGAAGAACGCGTACACGTGCTCGCCGTCGCACGCACACGTCGCGGACGCCCAGCCGTTCATCTGGTGGCTCTTCTCCGGTTCCCCCGACCAGGCCTCCTGCTGCCAAAGAATCGTTCCCTTGACGCGTTCGACACACATCACGATCCGCGTCTTGCCTTTTTCGAGCGCGGCCGTCAGAAAGATGCGGTCGCCGACGACGACGGGCGACGACTGGCCGATGCCCGGCAGCGCCGTCTTCCAGACTATCGACTTGGCGTCCCATTTGACGGGCAGGTTGGTTTCCCTGGTATGGCCGTCGCCTTGCGGCCCGCGCCACGAGGGCCAATCATCGGCGAGAACAAGCGTGGAGGCGGCGAAGGTGAATGCGAGGAACGTAGCAGACCGTGCAAAACGTGGCATGAAGAAACCTCAAATGGTTCGGCAGGTGTTTACTGTTAAACACGAAACGGACAGGCGGGTATCGGTCGGCGGGAACTCATTTCTTTTTCGGCGGTTCGCTCAAATCCCAGATGCGCAGCGTGGCGTCGGCGCCGACGGTCGCGAGCTTCGTGCCCTGATCGATGAACACGATGCCTTCGATCCAGGCAGCGTGGCCGTCGAGGCTCTTGAGGGCTTGCACCGCTGGCTGCGGCGCGGCGGGGTTCCACAGCTTGACCGTGCGATCTTTGCTGCACGACGCGGCGAGCGTGCCGGACGGATGGAAGACGAAGCCGGTGATTGGACCGGTGTGGCCCACGAGCGCGCGAACCGACTTGCCGTCGCCGAGGTTGATCATCTGCAAAACGCCGTCAGCGTTGCCGAGCACGATCGACTTGCCGTCCGGCGCAAACGCGACGCACGTTACCGGCACCGGATCGGGGAGCGGCGGCTTCGGCGGCGGCATCGGCGCGGCGGGGAGGTCCCTGACCTTCTTGCCGTTCGTCGCGTCCCACAATCGCACGACGCCGAGGTGATCGCCGGAGAGTAGCTGTTTGCCGTCGGCGCTGAAGGCGAGCGTGTACGTCCAGTCCATCTTGTCCGTCAACTTGACGGTCGGCTTGCCGGCCGCGACATCCCAGAGTTGAATGACATCGCTTTCGCCCGCAGTTGCGAGCGTCTTGCCGTCGTTCGTCATGGCCATGGCACGAATGCGGTAATCGACGGTCGCGGTTTGAACGTCCTTGCCCTGCGGCATCTTGCGGAAGTTGAGCTTCTTGTCGATGCCGGCCGAAACGAGCGTTGGCCCGCCGGTCCAGGCGAGGCAGCGGACGGGGCCTTGATGTCCCTTCCACACCTCCTGCTCTTTCGGGCTGCCCTTGGTCGCCGCGATGACGCCCTTCTTGAATCCCTGCAACGTGCCGTTTTCCAGGGCGACGACGAGGAAATCATCCGGCCCCGTGGCGATGGCAAAGCCGGGGCCGTCGAGGTCGGAGATGGTGATATCGAGCTTCGCCGTCGCCGGATTGACGGGCGGCAACGTCGGCCCCTTGCCCTCCGGCTGCTGCGCGTGCACGCTGATGAAAGTTGCAACAAGCAAAGCGTTCGTCAACCAGATTCGCATGATCTCGCTACCCCATCCTCGTCGCCACAAGCTGCCAGCTTGTGTGCTTTCGCGAAAAGCGAACAAGCTGGCAGCTTGTTGCTACGGAGTTTTGGCTTTCGGCGTCTCGACACGACGCACGGATTTGATGATCACATCTTTCACGGGTTTCGCTTTCTCTTCGCCGAGCATTTCGCAGCGAACCGCGCGAATGTTGTCCACCACGTCCATGCCGTCGATCACCTTGCCGAAAACGGCGTAGCCCGCGCTGCCTGCGTTGCGATCGAGTTTGCCGCGATTGTCAACGACGTTGATGAAGAACTCGGCGCTGGCGGAGTCCGGATCGTTCGCGCGCGCCATCGCGATCGTGCCGCGATCATTGCTCAGGCCGTTTCCCGCTTCGTTGCGAATCGGCGGGAATCGATCGGTTTTCCTTGCGTGCCCGGGTCCAAAGCCGCCGCCTTGAATCATGAAATCAAAGAGTACGCGATGAAAGATCGTGCCGTCGTAGTGCTTGTCATCCACATAACGTAGGAAGTTCTTGACCGAGATTGGCGCCTTGGCCTGGTTGAGTTCGATCTTGATCGTTCCCATCGACGTATCCATGACGACGACCGGATTGTCCCCGCCTTCGCTTTGAACAAAAAACCCGATCACGAAGATGAGCACAACCAGGCCAATCACCGAGACGATACCGTACATGAGCCAATTGCCGCTTGATTCGCCGGTGCGTTGAGGGACCGTGGCTGCGGCCCCGCTCTTGCCGGGCGCGGTGATGGAGGTGCCGCACTTCGGACACGGGACTTGCTGGCCCGCATATTCCGGCTTCGTCTCGCATTTCGTTTTGCACGATGGGCACTCGAAATGCAGCATCGGCGAATCCTCCAGGAAAACGCGGTTATTTGGCCACGCGCCGCACCGTCTTGATGACCACGTCCTTGACCGGAACGTTCTCCATCCCGTTCTGCTCGCCGGTATCGACGCGGCGGATCGCGTCCACGACATCCATGCCGTCGATCACTTTGCCGAAAGCGCAATAGTTGGCGCTGTCGAGTCGCTTGTTGTCAACGACATTGATATAGAACTGGCACGTCGCGCTGTCGAGTTCTTTGGTGCGAGCCATGGCGATGAAGCCGCGTTCGTTGCGGACGCCGTTGCCGGATTCGTTCTTGATCGCCTCGCGGACCCCCTTCTTTTGCTTGAGTCCCGGTTCGAAGCCGCCGCCCTGAATCATGAAATCGGCGATGACGCGATGGAAAATCGTGCCGTCGTAGTGTTTGTCGTCAACATACTGGAGGAAGTTCTTGACCGTGATCGGCGACTTGTCGGCATAGAGTTCAATGGTGATCTTGCCGGCGCTCGTGTCGAGGACGACGCGCGGGGTTTTGTTGTCCTGCGCGAATGCGGGAGCGAACAACATCGTGCCAAACAACAGAGCGATGAGGAATAAACGCTTCATGGGGAGTCTCCTTGGTGAAGGCGAGAACTTATGGATCGGCGCGGCGAACCGAGCGAATCGTCACGGATTCGACGGGGACATTGCTGTGCCCCGCCTGATTGTTCGTGTTGACGCCGCTGATGCGATCGACGACGTCCATGCCTTCCATCACCTTGCCGAAGACGGCGTAACCGATCTTGTCAGGGGAATTGGCGCGGTCGATGAACTTGTTGTCCTTGAGGTTGATGTAGAACTGCGACTTGGCGCTATCGGGGTCGCTGGTTCGCGCCGCGGCGAGGGTGCCGCGTTCGTTCGACAAGCCGTTGCCGGCTTCGTTCTTAATCGGCGTTCGGCCGGGCTTTTTCTTCAAGCCCGGCAACATGCCGCCGCCTTGAATCACGAAGTTGGGGACGACACGATGAAAGATCGTGCCTTCGTAGTATCGCTCGTCTACATATTGAAGGAAGT
>DAIOGM010000395.1:0-7003 GCA_036745215.1 Gemmataceae bacterium | reverse complement strand
TGTTCATGACTGGCAAGCGCACGTTCGATCAATCGCAGATCGGCCAGCAGATGTTATTGGCGCGCCGCCTCGTCGAAGCCGGCGCCGGCTTCGTCACCGTGCAAAGCGCCGGCTGGGACAACCACGCCGACGGCAACAACCCCGGTATTTTGGACGGCATGGAAATGCTCGGCCGGCCGCTCGACAAGGCGCTCGCGGCATTCCTGACCGATCTGGAAGTGCGCGGCCTGTCCGACAAGGTGCTCACCGTCCTCACCGGCGACTTCGGCCGCACCCCGACCATCAATGCGCGCGGCGGCCGCGATCACTGGGCGAACCTGTGCACGCTCGCCTTCTGGGGCGGCGGCTTGCGCATGGGCCAGACCATCGGCCAATCGGACCGTCAGAACCGCGCCCCGGCATCGGCGCCGATCGGCCCCGGCAATCTCTTGTCAACGATCATGCACTACTTGTTCGACGTCGGCCACCTGCGCGTTGCGCGCGGCGTGCCGAGCACGTTGACGCGCCTGATCGAGGATCATCGGCCGATTGCGGAGTTGTTCTAATTCTGGTTGCCGAAGAATTGGTCGATTCGTGCCTCGCGGTTGGCGAGCCCAATCGTGTCCCAGGCTTAATCACCGATAACCACCGTCAGCTGATTGTCTCCCGGCGCAACCGAGTACTTTTTTCGGATTGCGATCGGCTGCACATTCTGATCCGGCGCGGGCGGAATGATCGTGACCGTGTAAGATCCCTCCACGGCGCCAATCACTTTGTGTTGCGCCGTCACGGTGTAAAGCTGGAACGCGCCATCTGCTTTGATTTCGCCTTGTGCCGACACGCCTTCCTTTTCGTCATGACGGAATTCGATCGCGCCCCCTTTGGTAAACGCGCTCCCGTCCTTAAGAACGACCTTGCCGTCGACCTTTTGCGTCTGTGGCTTCGGCTCGACGTGTGCTTTCGTGCAACCGCCGATCGAAGGAAGCGTGACGACGAACACGATAATGCCGCAATAAATGCGCATGACTTCCCAAGCTCCTGGAATCGATGGAAGTGCGTGGTACTTCGCAAGTCTCAGTCGATGATCGGCGTTGCGCCGTCGCGCGGGTCACACGCTTGCGCCCATGGCGTTGCACTCACCGAACCGGATACGAAACGCACGGTACCGTCCCCCATGCAAATGTAGATCCCCGTGGGGTGCGGCGATTGGGCGCGCTTGCTGTCGCATTGCGAAACCCAGTTGGGGGCAATCTGGAATAAGAGACAGGCAGGGTAGCCGGTGGCGGAAGGCGCTTGCGAGGAGTCGTTGACACAGAAAACGGGCCGCCAGACACTATTGGAGTCGGACCACAAGTTGCCATACGTGTTGGTGGCGTTGGGATTGCCGCTGGAACCGCACGTGCCGTAACGCTCCGTGAACATCACCGTGTTGGATGTGCCGTCGAGGAATACCGAGTTGATCTTGTTGGCCCCTTGTTCGCGGGCGTTCGCCGAAGTTCCGGCAGGGTTGCCGAAAACGTAGTAATTGGCGGAGTAGTTGCTGACGGCCCATTGATTGGCGCCGCCATTGGTCGTGACGCCCAGTCCATTACTATTGCTGCCATCGGCCGGGCATTGATACACCTTGATGACGGTGGCGTAAAGCGTTCCGGCGCCGCCGCTGCCTGGAATCGCGGTATTCACATTGCGATTCGCTCGTTCCCAAAGCGGCACGAGATCGATGTAGGGCAGCAGCCAATCGAAAACGGTGAACCCCGTCGCCCCGTTGTAAGGCGGCGCGGCAAGCGTAATTGTGGTGCCCGAATTGGGCGCCACCAGCGGCGGGAGAACCTTGTAAGCGTCGTGTAAGGAATGCGTCGCCAATCCGATTTGTTTCATGTTGTTCGCGCACTGCGTCCGCGCCGCCGCCTCACGCACTTTCTGGACGGCGGGCACCAGCAGCCCGATCAAAATAGCGATGATGGCGATGACGACAAGCAACTCGATCAACGTAAACCCTTGGCGACGCGAGCGATACTTCAACTCCATGATGGGTCCTCATTAGCCTAATGAACTTCGTGGGCCAAAAAAAACAACAAATCACCCGCGCATTGTTGCCGTAAAACGTAGCAGTGTCAAACAAAAACCGGCCTGGTCCGCGCAATACAATTCGCCAGCTTCTCTATCCTTCCGCGCCGATTCGCGAGGGCCAATCCATCTTTCCCCGCTGGCGCGAAGACGTTAGAATGGGTACGATTCGCGTGTACAATTGGTTCACTTATCGTCAAAAGGATTTGCGATGCGCACGCACATAATGGCTTTGATCGTTTCGATTTCAATTACTTCCTTCGCACATGCTCAAACGACTCCCTGGGCCAACAAGCTTTTCGCCAATGAAACGACGCACGACTTCGGCAACGTCGCGCGCGGCGCGCAGCTCAAGTTCAGCTTCAAGATGACCAACATCTATAAAGTGCCGCTCGACATCACCGATATTCGCGTGCAGTGCAATTGCGTGAAGGCCGAGCCGTCGACCAAGTCGTTGCAGCCGAACGAGACGGCGACGTTGAATATCTCCATGGATGCAAAGCAATTCGTCGGTCAGAAATCGGTCTTCGTCTACGTCACGGTCGGCCCGAAGTTCGTTTCGACGGCGACGTTGATCGTCTCCGCGAACGCGCGCGGCGACGTGGTCTTTGCGCCGAATGAAATCGACTTCGGCAATTTTCAACGCGGCCAGACGCCTGCCAAGTCCATTGATGTAGAATACGTCGGCACGCTGGCGGATTGGAAGGTGGTTGAAGTTGTCAAGAATGGCTCGGCGCCGTTTGAATTGAAGGTTGCGGATTTGGCGCCCAAGCGCGGCTATCGCTTGCTTGCGACGATGAAGGCCGACGCGCCGCCCGGCGCGTTCAAGCAAGAAGTGATCCTGAAGACCAACGACACGGGCGGCCCGGTGCTCACGTTCAATGTCGTCGGCGCCGTGCAAGCGAGCGGGTTGGCCGTGTCGCCGAGCCCGATCGTCGTCAAGGATTTGAAGGTCGGCGAGATGCAGACGAAGAAGGTGTTCCTCCGCGCGTCCAAACCGTTCCGCATCGTCGGCGTGGACGGGCAGGGAGACGGCGTCACGGTGGAGTTCGCCAATCGCCCGGATGCGACGCAGGTCATCACCGTTTCGCTTGCCCCCACGAAAGCGGGCGAGCTTCGCAAGCAACTGGTGATTCGCACCGATCTCGACGATGAACGCACGCCCCTCGTCATCCAGGCGGCGATTGAGCCATGATTTCTTCGTTTAGCGCCCGCAGGAAAGCGCCGGCCGCCCGGCGCTTCTCTGCGAGCGCTAAACGGCAAGCTCGCGCGCCATATCATAACCGTGGATCGTCCCCCATCCTCCACGGCGCCACCCCCATGAACGATCCCGCACGCAAACCCAATCGGCTCATCCACGAGACCAGCCCGTATTTGAAACAGCACGCCCACAATCCCGTCGATTGGTTCCCGTGGGGCGGCGAAGCGCTCGCCGAATCCAGGCGGCTCGACCGGCCCATCTTTTTGTCGATCGGCTACTCGGCGTGTCACTGGTGTCACGTCATGGAGCACGAGAGCTTCGAGGACCCGGAAGTCGGCCGCATCCTGGGCGAGAACTTCATCAGCATCAAAGTCGATCGCGAAGAGCGGCCCGATCTCGACCAGATTTACATGACCGCCGTGCAGCTCTTGACGCGGCACGGCGGTTGGCCGATGTCGGTGTTCTTGACGCCGGACTTGCAGCCATTTTACGGCGGCACGTATTTTCCCCCGGAGGATCGCCATGGCATGCCGGCGTTCAAGAAGCTGATCGCCGCCATCGCGGATGCGTGGAGGAATCGCAAAAGCGAGGTGATCGGCAACGCGGCCCAGATCACGGCGGGCATTCAGGAATCGATGAAACTGGAAACTGCGCCCGGCGCAAATGCGACGACCGAGGGCGAGTCATTATTGCGCAACGCCGCCAAGATGCTGAGCCGCATCTTTGATTCGCACCACGGCGGCTTCGGGCAAGCGCCGAAGTTTCCGCATCCGATGGAATTGCGTTTGCTCCTGCGCATCGCCCACCGCTTCGGCGACGACGGCGCACTCGAAATGGCCACGATCACGCTCGACCACATGGCCATGGGCGGCATGTACGATCAGCTCGGCGGCGGCTTTCATCGCTACTCCACCGACGAACGCTGGCTCGTGCCGCACTTCGAGAAGATGCTTTACGACAACGCCTTGCTGTCGATGGCGTATCTCGAAGCCTTTCAATTGACGAATAAGGAATATTACCGAGAGATCGCCGAGGAGACGCTCGCCTACGTACAGCGTGAAATGACCGGGCCCGATGGCGCGTTCTACAGCACGCAGGACGCCGACAGCGAGGGCGTCGAGGGCAAGTTCTTCGTCTGGACGCAAAAAGAGATCGAGGCCTTGCTCGGCGCCGACGACGCGAAGCTGTTCTGCGGCGTTTACGACGTGTCGCCGCACGGCAACTGGGAGGGGCACAGCATCCTGAATCTGACGCGGCCGCTCGACATCGAGGCAAAGTTGCTGCCGATGCCGCTCGAAGTATTGAAGTCGCGTTTGCAAACATGCAAAACCAAGCTGCTCGAAGCGCGCGGCAAGCGCATCTGGCCGGGGCGCGACGAGAAAATTCTGACGGCGTGGAACGGCCTGATGATCGCCAGCTTCGCGAAGGCGGCCCAGGTGCTCGACAAGCCGGAGTACGCCCACGCCGCGACGCGCGCCGCTGATTTCTTGTTGACGAACATGCGCCGCGACGATGGCCGCTTGTTCCGTACGACGTTCTCGGGAGCGACGCCGAAGCTCAATGCGTATCTGGAAGATTACGCGTATCTCATCGATGCTCTTGTCACGCTCTTTGAAACGACCTTCGAGCCGCATTGGATTTCATCGGCGAAGGCGCTTGCCAAGGTCATGATCGGACAATTCTGGGACGACGCCGAGGGAGGCTTCTTTTTCACTGGCAAGGACCACGAGTCGCTAATCGCGCGCAACAAGGACCCGCACGACAACGCGACGCCGTCGGGCAATTCGATGGCCGTCACGGGCCTGTTGCGGTTCGCGAAGCTGACGGGCGACGCCGATTTGCACGACAAGGCGACGCGCACGCTGGAGTTATTCCGCGGCCTGATGGCCCGCTCGCCGACTGCCGCCGGCCAGATGCTCAACGCGCTTGATTTTTCCCTGGGGCCAGTCGAGGAGATAGCCGTGATCGGCGAGGCGACGCATCCGGAGGTGATCGAAGTGTTGCGCTTGTTGCGGCGACCATTCCACCCGCATCAAGTGGTCGCGTGGAAAGCGCCATCAACGGACGCGATGTTGCCGCTGTTGAAGGATCGCCCGGCGCTCGGAAATGTGACGACGTATGTTTGTCAAAACTTCACTTGCCAGACGCCGCTCGTCGGCGTCAAAGACTTCATGGCAAAAAGATTGACGGCAAAAAAATAAGAACCAGATCCACACTCGCTCCTATTTTTTTGCCGGCAATTTTTTTGCCTTCTCTTCTTTCCCCTCGGCGACCTTCTCAAATATGATCACATGCTGCCACGGCAAATGGTCGTGCGTCTTCTGATGCTTCAACTCCGCGTGCGGCTTCATTTCGCGTTTGACCTGGGCCTGCGTCATGCGATGCACGTTGAGAATCGGCACTTTCGGATCTTCCAGGCGAAACTCGACGAACACGAGCCGGCCGCCGGGCTTGAGCGCCTTAACGAGTTCGACGGTCACTTCGTAGGGATACGACAGCTCGTGGTAGACATCGACCATCAGGATCATATCGACGCCGGCCGCGGGCAATTTCGGGTCCTTTTCAGTGTTGTGGACGAGTTCGACGTTGGTGATATTGTCCTGCTTGAGGCGTTTTTGCAGAATGACGAGCATCTCTTTTTGAATATCGACGGCGATGACCTTGCCCTTGGCGCCGACCAAGGGCGCGAGCTTGATGGTGTGATGTCCGCTGCCGGCGCCGAAGTCCGCGACCACCTCGCCTTCCTTGACGTCGAGCGACGGCATCAGCTTCGACACCGCCTCCTCGCGTTCGCGTTCGGGCCGTTCGAGCCAGCCCGCCCCTTGCCAGCCCATGACGTGCGCGATCTCACGGCCCATGTAGAACTTGCCGGTGCCGTTGGGGTCGTGGATTTGGCGGAACTCGTAGCGATCCGGTTTTTTCGGCTGCGGCTGCGTTTGAGCGCCGACCTGACCAACCAAAAGAATCGCAACGACGCCTAGACAGGTGAAGGTGTATTTCATGGTGTTATCCTACCAGAAAAACTTCACTGCTTGCCCTGAAACGCCAGCACTTCCGCGGCGAGTTTTTGCACCATTTCATCGGGATCGCGCAACAGCGGCGTGACGGCGCGGACGATTGCTTCCGATTCAATCGGGATTTCGCGCAGCACCACCAGCGTGAGCGTGCGCATTTCCGCGTCCTTTTCCTTGAGCACCTCCAATAGGTTCGGCACCGCCTTTTGAGCGCCGACCGCGACGGGACGCAACGCTTGCAATGTGGATTTGCGCACTTCGCGATCCGTATCGCGCAAGGCCTGCGTCAAGCCGGGGATGACCGTCTCCTCCTTGATCGAAAGCGTCGCCAGCGAACGGGCGGCTTCGCGCCGCACTTCGACGTTTTTCGCCGTCAGCCCCTCAATGAGAAACGGGCCGGCCGTGCTGCCGATCTTTTGCAGATTCATGATCGTTCGCGCATGCGTCTTGTCGTCGAACATTTCACGCAACGTCGGCAGCGCCGCTTTGCCGATCTTGACGAGCGCCTTGACTGACTCCTCCGCGAGCGGCGCGCTCGTGTCGGTCGCGGCGCATTTGAGCGCGAGCAGGCCATCCTTTGCGTCCGGCCCGATCTGGCCGAGGGCGATCGCCGCTTCGATCTTCATGGCGACCGAATCGTCCTTGAGCGCCTCCACGAGTGCGGGGATCGCGGCGGACTTGAATTGCGCCAGGCCGTCGCCGGCGGCTTTGCGGATCGCTTCGTTGTCCTCCGTCAACATTT
>DAIOGM010000394.1:3645-7022 GCA_036745215.1 Gemmataceae bacterium | reverse complement strand
CAGGTGCATCAGTTGGTCGTAGCGGAAACGCGGCAACGTCCAACGCACCCACATCATCACGAACACGAGCAGCCAGCCCTTGGTGATGAACACAAGCACATTGATGACGTTGCCGAGGACGATGCCCACGGGGCCCATGCTCAGGTTCTTCTCGAAAACGTCAGTCAACTCGAACGGCAGGCCGATACTCCAGCCGCCGAGGAACATGAGCGCCGCGATGCCGCTGACGGCGAACATCGAGCCGTACTCCGCCATGAAGATCACCAGCCAGCGGAAGCCGGAGTATTCGGTATGAAAGCCGGCGACGAGTTCGCTTTCGGCTTCCGCGAGGTCGAATGGCGCCCGCTTACAGCTGGCCATCGCGCAGGTGAAATACGTCCAGAAGGCGGCGAAGGTGAACGGATCGTGGAAGACGAGCCAGCTCGCGATGCCGTATTTTTGTTGCTGAAGTGCCACGTCGTTGAGGTTCATGCTGCCGGCGACGATCACGGGAATGAGCACGCACAACGCCATCGGGATTTCGTAGCTGACCATCTGGGCCGCCTCGCGCATGCCGCCGAAGAGCGACCACTTGCTGCCCGAACCGTAGCCGATGAGGATGATGCCGAAGACTTCGGTGGACATGACCGCGAGCATGAAGAACAGCGCGATGTTCATTTCGCGAGCGACGACGCCGTTGCCGAACGGCAGCGCGATGAACGCCAGGAATGAGCCGAGCAAGGCGATGTAAGGCCCGAGGCGAAAGAGGAAATCGTCGGCCGCGGCGGGGATGGTGTCTTCTTTGACGAGGAGTTTCATGCCGTCGGCAAGCGTTTGCAGCCAGCCGAACTTGCCGCCGACTCGTGTTGGCCCGAGGCGATCTTGAATACGACCGGCGACCTTGCGTTCGAGCCAGACGGAAAAGATCGCGTTAACGAGCATGAAGCCGATGAGGACCGCGGCCGCAATGAGGGCGATCAGGAAAACGCCGTCCTGTACCCATGTTTCCTGCAGCCAATCGAGCACGTTCCTGGCTCCTGCTTTCATCTGGTCATGGAGGTTGATGGGCGTTACTGTATTTGTCGGGGTCAATAGTGGCCAGTGGCTGAGAGTAGTGGCGAGTGGAGAGTGGCGAGTGGCGAGTGAATTCGAAGCTCGCTTGCGGTTTCGCGCACGACGTGAGGGCAAAAAATGTATCGCGGTCCGATAGCTCGTTCGCTCGCCCCGGCAAAATTGGCGCACATGCCGCGCAATCAGCGATTGCCGATGATTCATCGGCAAATCGGCGATCGCGAGGACGCCGGAGCGTCAAGTGACCCGCTGGCACGCGATCCGGCGCTGGCGAACTTGGAGGCGGCGCTGTTGATCGCGGACGAACCGCTGCCGATACGCAAACTGGCCGAGGTCGCCGGGCTGGGCGATGCCGCGGCCGCTCGCCGATTGCTCAAGAAGCTTCAGGAGATTTACGACGCCGATGGCTCCGCGTTCGAGCTGGAGGAACTTGCGGGCGGCTTTCAATTGATGACGCGGCCGGAGTATCATCGCTGGCTGACGAGCATGCGTCACAGCCAGGTTGAGCTGCGCCTGACGCCCGCATCGCGCGAGACGCTGGCGATCGTCGCCTATCGGCAGCCGATCATGCGAGCGGATATTGAAGCGATCCGCGGCGTTCATTGCGGCGAAACGCTGCGGTTGCTCATGGAGAAAGGCCTCGTGAAGATCACCGGGCGTGACAATTCGCTTGGCCGACCGGTGCTTTACGGCACGACGAAGCGATTCTTGCAGGTGTTCGGCTTGAAGAGCTTGAAGGATTTGCCGAACGCGGAGTTGTTGCGGCCGCGCGGTGCGTGAAATCAACGCGATCGATTCCGTTTTGTCCTTGTTCAACCGAACCCGCGCCTTTATTATTCAAGTGAGAATTGGAGTTCCTATGACACAAACGATCACCGCGACTTTTGAGAACGGCATTTTGAAACCGACGCAGCCTTTGGACCTGCCCGATCACACGCAAGTGCGGTTGACCATTGAGTTATTGGCTGAAGATGAACAGAAAAAACGCCAGCAAGAAAAGCTGGCGGCGTTGCAATCTCTTTGGCGGATCTCAAAGGGACATTCAGAACATCTGACGCGTGACCAACTCAATGAACGCCGTTGACACCAACATTCTCCTTTATTCCGTAGACAATAACGAGCCGCTCAAACAGCCGAAGGCTCGGCAATTGTTGCAGCAACTTGTTCTCGGCGGCGATCCGACAGTCATGTTGTGGCAGGCACTGGTCGAGACGACCAACCACCTTCGCCGGTGGAAACTGAATGGCGAACTGACCGAAGCGGAGTTTGAACAACACGTGCAAACGTTCAGAAACCTGTTTCCGCTTTCGGCGCCGTCGCTGTCCGTACTGGACCACGCGCTCGACCTGGGCAAACGTTTTCCGCTATCGATTTGGGACAGCTTGATTCTTGGCGCTTGCAAAGACGCTGGCGTCACAACGCTGTATACGGAAGACATTGGTGCGCCAACTACGATTGATCAAATTCAACTTGTCAACCCATTGATTTAGTCTCACTCGGAGCCAGCCGATGTCGCACCGTTTCTGCTTGGTGGTTGCAATTCTCGGCGTCGTAGCTGCGTCGGCAACGGCCGGCGAACCCGCCAAACCCGTCATCATCGCCGACGATCTCGGCTGTAACGACGTCGGCTGGCACGGCTCCGAGATCAAAACACCCAATCTCGATAAACTCGCCAAGAACGGCGTCGTGCTCGACCGCCATTATGTCTATCCCACCTGCTCGCCGACGCGGGCCGGCATCCTGACAGGACGCAATCCGAGTCGATTCAACATTCACGGTCCCATCGCCGGCAAAAGCGAACTGGCGCTGCCGATGGACACGCTGACGATCTCGCGTCTACTGCAAACGCGCGGCTACGTCACCGCGTTGATCGGCAAATGGCACCTCGGGCTGCGTCCGGAAGTTGGGCCGCGCCGCTTCGGATTCGATTTCACGTACGGCTACTTTCACGGGCAACTCGATCCGCTCACGCACCGCTATCACGGCGGCGAACAAACCTGGCATCGCAACGATCAATATGTCGAGGAAAAAGGCCACGTCACCGACCTTATCGCCGAGGAAGCGGTCAAGTTCATCGAACGTCCGCCGGGAGAGGGCGGCCGCAAACCGTTTTTCTTGTGGATGGCCCACGCCACGCCGCATTATCCGTTGACCGAAGAAGAAAAAGGACGGCTCGAGGTCGATCGCGGCCCGTTGCGCCATGTCTCTCCTCGGTCCACAGACTTTCCAAACGGAATCGAAGCTTACCGGGATTGACGTGCCGATTCAACCGCGAGTTATGAACCGCCTCTTGAGTTGCGGACGCCCGGCGCGCGAAACCGATGGTG
>DAIOGM010000394.1:0-3635 GCA_036745215.1 Gemmataceae bacterium | reverse complement strand
CAAGGACTCGTCGCGCCGCCTGTACGCGGCCAGCATCACGCACACGGACGACGCCATCGGCCGAGTCGTCAAGGCTCTGGAAAAGACGAAGCAAATCGACAACACGTTCATCCTGTTCACGAGCGACAACGGCGGCTTCGAAAAGTATCAATCGAAGACGCAATACGGCGGCCAATACTCGCATCCCAAGCTCGGCGACAACACGCCGTTGCGCGGCTGGAAAGGCGAACTCTACGACGGCGGCGTGCGCGTCTCGGCGTTGGTGCACTGGCAGGGCAAGTTCGAGCCGGGGCCAACGCGCGACCTGGTCAGCATGCTCGACTGGTATCCGACGTTCGCGAGACTCGCCGGCGCCGACGTGCCGGCAACGGCGAAGATCGAAGGCCGCGATGTCTGGTCGGTGTTGATTCGCTCCAAGGAGCCGCCAGTTGAGCCGACGCTGTACTGGAACGTCGGCAGCAAGCAGGCGGTGATGCATGATGGCTGGAAGCTGATCGTGAACGCGAAGAATCAAAAGCTCGAGCTATACGATATGCGTGACGAGAAGACCGATCAAGCGGATCGCAATCGCCAAAAGCTTGTAGAGTTACAAGCCGTATTGAAGAAACAGCGGGATCTCGATCCAAAGTAGGACTCGGAGCACCGAAGATAGCATGAGGAAAGGCGGTCTCCAAAAAGTCATGGCTTACGCCAGATCCCCCGAATGCCTACCGTAGGCACCTTCTTGAGGCAAGCATACGCTTTGACCTCCGTGGGGTGGAGACCGCCTTTCCTCATGCTATCTTCGGTGCTTTCAACAATGCGCAACTTCAAATATTGCGATCCCGGCTTGTGACAAAGGCACTCGTGTCATTTTTTTGCGACGGCGCTTTTTTTCAATAAGAACCAATTTTGCTTGATCGTCGGCAAACTCCGCTTTACATTGCCCCTTGCCTGCCAACAAGAGGGAATGCCATGCGCTTTGCCATGTCGTGGATCGCCGTTGTCGCTGTCGTTATCCTGGCAGCGCCGCTTCACGCTCAAGACGGGCAGAAACGCCGCGTGCTGCTGCTTTGGCAAAAGCCGGATGGACATCCCAAGAACACGCACGAATATGAACTCGGCCAAAAGATTCTCAAACGCGAGCTCGATAAGTTCCCGACATTGGAGCCGGTGCTCGTCAATGCCGACGATCCGTGGAAGGACGGCCCGGAGCTGTTGGCGAAAGCGGACGGTGTCGTGCTCTTCGTTTCCGAAGGCGCCCGCTGGCTCAACAGCGATCCCAAACGGCTCGCGGCGTTCCAGGATGCCGCGAAACGCAAGGCCGGCCTCAGCGTCCTGCACTGGGGCATGGGCACGAAAGACGCCGACAACATCAAGCCGTTCGTCGAACTTTTCGGCGGCTGCCATGGCGGGCCGGATCGCAAGTACAAGGTGCTCGAAACCGAGGCGGGCGTTTTTGGCGATAAGCGTCATCCCATCCAGAATGGCCTCGGTAAATTCAAGGTTCGCGACGAGTTTTACTATTCGTTAAAGTTCCCCAAGGACGGCTTCGGCTTGTGGCCGGTCATGCACGCGCAAATCGGCGATGACGAAGAGGTCGTCGCCTGGGCGTACACACGCTTGAATGATGGGCGCTCGTTCGGCTTCAGCGGCTTGCACTTTAATGAGAACTGGCAGTTGCCGGAATACCGCCGCCTCGTGACGCAGGGTGTGATGTGGACGTTGAACATGGAGATTCCGAAGGATGGAATTGTTGTGAAATGATGTTTACGTTTAGAGCTCGCGTGGCGCCATGCGAGCGCTAAACGAATGCCGGTTTTCCTCTGGGGAGTTCCTATGAATCACGTAGTACGTTCCTTCGTTTTGACATTGGCATTACTTGCAACGGCGGCCCACGCGGGCGAAAAGAAAAAAGACGATCCCCTCCCGCCGCGGAAGATCGTCAGCCTCGATCCGCGGTTCGACAAGCTCGTCGCGAAGGACGCCGTCGTCGAGACGATCGCGCGCGGCTTCATCTGGACCGAAGGGGTAGCCTGGTCCAAGGAAACGACTAGCGTGCAGACGCGGCGCGGCCTCTTCGGCCGGATCATTCAGCGCCAGATCGTGACGCGCGAACCTGGGTTCCTCGTGTTTTCCGATATCCCCAACAACGTCGTCCACAAATGGCAGGACGGGCAGGTCTCCGTCTTCGTCAAACCCTCCGGCTACACCGGCAAAGAACCACGCGGCGGCAAGCCCGGCGACGAGCCCGGCTCCAACGGCCTGCTTTTCGATGCCCAGGGCCGCCTCACGCTGTGCGAGCACGGCGATCGCCGCGTATCGCGCATCGAGCGCGACGGAAGCAAAACCACTTTGGCCGACAGCTACGAGGGCAAGAAGCTCAATAGCCCGAACGATCTTGTCTATCATTCCAACGGCGATCTCTACTTCACCGATCCGCCGTATGGCCGTCCCAAATGGGAGAAGGATCCATCGCTCGAACTCGGCTACTTCGGCGTCTTTTTGCGGAAGGCGAACGGCAAGTTGATCTTGTTGACCAAGGAAATGACGCGGCCCAACGGCATCGCCCTGTCGCCGGATGAGAAGACGCTGTACGTCGCGAACTCCGATTTCGCAGCGCCGATCTGGAAGTCTTTCCAGGTGAAGGAGGACGGCACCGTCGGCGAAGGCACGCTCTTCGTGGACGGCATGAAATGGGTCAAGGACAAACGGCCCGGATTGCCCGACGGCATGAAGATTGACATGCACGGCAACATCTGGGCAACCGGCCCCGGCGGCGTCTGGGTGTTCTCGCCGAAGGGCGAAGTGCTCGGCAACATCGACACCGGCACCAACACCGCCAACGTTTGCTTCGGCGACGACGGCACGACGCTTTACATCGCGGCCAATCACGATATTTGCAGGGTGAGGACGTTGACGCGCGGGAAGGGATTTTGAGCAGCCAGTTTTACGTTTAGCGTTCGCATTGAAGCGTCGGCGACTTGTCGCCGACGCTTCAATGCGAACGCTAAACGTAAACAAATCACGCCATGTTCCGCAGCATCTCGCCGCGTGACACCAGGCGTCGGCCGCGCGTTTCTTCGATTTGCAACGCTTTCAGCATGCGGCGGCGAAATTCGCTTTGCACCTGTTCGATGGCGTTGTCCGATGTGCTTGCCAAAGGGATGAAGCCGCCCGCCCGGCGATCGTGTCCGCCGGCGCGGCCGCCCATCTTCGTAACCACCTGGCACAGGATCTCTCCCGCTTGCGCCCGCGGCATTTTCGTTCGCACTGAAAGCACCAGGCGGTCGTTGCACACTCCCGCACAGACCGCCCACGCAATTTCCTCGTGCCGCACCAGGAATTCCACGCACTGCGAACAGAGTTCCGGATTCGGCAAGTCGTTGACCCAGCTAATCAAGAGTTTGTCGTAAATGAACGAGCTTTGCAACGCATGCAACAGCGTCTCGTAAAGCGATTCCGGCAACGGCGCATTCTTGATGCGGGCGATGGCGTCGCGGTCGATCTGCGGATAAAGCACCTGAAGGGCGGCTTCGTCCAGCGGGTTCGCCTCGCGCGGGTAGCCGGATAGCTCCGTCTCGATGCCGTAGAAAAGACAGGTCGCGATGTGCTCGGGAATGTCGACTTCTTGTTCCAGCAAATAGCGAGTGACG
>DAIOGM010000393.1:0-7034 GCA_036745215.1 Gemmataceae bacterium | reverse complement strand
CAGGTGATCTCGCCGCGGATGATTCAGTCGATGGAGATTCTGCAACTACCGGTGATGGCGCTGCAGGAACGGATCGAACACGAGCTTCAAGAAAACCCCGTCCTCGAATTACGCGAACCCGGCGCTCACGACGAAGGGTACCCCAACGAACCCGAGCTGGGCGAAGCGGTCGAGGTGCCGGAAGTTCAGGAAGCCCCGAAAAATGAGGCGCCCGAAGTCGAGCTGGTGATCGACGCCAAGAGCGCCGAGCAAGATTTCGAACGCATGGAAGCGCTCAACGAGGATTGGGCAGATTACTTCAACGAGGAATCGAGACCGTCCGCCAATTATGTCGCCGAGGCCATGGACAAGAAGCACGACGCGATGGCGAACATGGCCGACCGCCCGCAGTCGCTTCAGGATTATCTCAACGAGCAACTCGCCTACGCCGACACGGAGATCGTCAATCTCGATCTCGTGCGTTACCTGATCTCGCACCTCGACGAGCGCGGCTACCTGACGACGCCGCTGGAAGACATTCGTCAATCGTTCGGCCAGGACATAACGCTGCACCAGGTCGAGGAAGCGCTCGAGGATTTGCAGGATCTGGAGCCGCCCGGCATCGGGGCACGCGAATACAAGGAATGCTTGCTGCTTCAGGTAAACAAGGACACGCCGCACCGTGATGTCGTGCGTGCCTTGATCACCAATCACCTGGAGGACATTCAGCACAATCGCTTGCCGGTGATACTGAAGAAGTCCGGCTACGATCTGAAGACGGTCCACGAAGCGATCGAGGTTTTGAAGCACCTCAATCCGAAGCCCGGGGCGCAGTTCGCGACGAATAACGTGCAGTACGTCGTGCCGGACATCATCATCGAGAAGAACGATCAGGGGGACTACGACATCCGCCTCGTCGATGACTGGACGCCGAACATTTACATTAGCCGCAAGCATTTCGAGATGCTGCGCGACAAGAACCTCGACGCCAAGTCGCGTGAATGGATGCAGCGCAAGATTCAGTCCGCGAAATGGCTGATCGACGCGATCGAGCAGCGGCGTTCCACTTTGAAGAAGGTGACCAAGGCGATCATCGAACATCAACGCGCGTTCCTCGACAAGGGCCCCGAGAACATCGAGCCGCTCAAGATGCAGCAGATTGCCGACATCGTCGGCGTGCACGTGACGACGGTGAGCCGGGCCGTCGATGACAAGTGGGCCCAAACGCCGCGCGGCGTCTTTCCGCTCAAGCGCTTCTTCGGCGGCGGCACGACGATGGCGAGCGGCGAAGAGGTGGCGTGGGAAACGATCAAGCAAAAGCTGCTCGACATCATCGGCGTCGAGGACAAGGAGACCCCGCTCTCCGACGAGGATCTGGTGACGAAGCTTTCCGAATCCGGCTATCCGGTGGCGCGGCGGACGGTGACGAAATATCGCAAGATGCTTGGCATTCAATCGTCGCGGCAACGCAAGGTGTGGACGGAGTGAGCGAGATTGGAGGACGAATGAACGCAATTAAAGGCAAATACCGTAAAGGTCAGATCGTACTCGAACACGCGGCCGATTGGCCGGATGATACGGATGTGCTTGTCGAACCCATGACTGCATCGCTCAATCTGGGAATGCGCGAAGAAGACTGGGTCGATACGCCGGAGGCCATCGCGCGCTGGCTTGAATGGTACGACTCGTTAGAACCGATCATGACACCGGAAGAGGAAGCTGTCTGGCGCGCGGCATTACAGGAACAAAAGGAATACGACAAATCGAAATCGGAAGAGCGAACCCAGAAACTCATTAGGATGTTCGAGTGAAGCGTTACTTGCTCGACACGGGGATCTTTAGCGATTTCGCGAATCGCCGCCGTGGCGTTGGTGTTCGTGTCCGCGCTGCTCGTCAACAAGGCGCCAAAATTGGCACGTGCCTGCCCGTGGTTGGCGAACTTTACTACGGCATCGAACTCAGCGAAACCAAAGAGCGAAATCTGAAGAACATTCGGCAGGCATTAAGCGGCGTCGTGTTGTGGCCGTTCAACGAGGCTGCGGCGGAGCAGTATGGGTTGATTGCCGCTGACTTGCGACGACGCGGAATCACGATCCAACAAATCGATATTCAAGTCGCGGCGATTGCCGCAACGTTGGGGGACTGCATCGTTGTCAGCAGCGACAACGATTTGTTGACCATCTCGGGCTTAACGGTCGAGAACTGGGCAAAGTAAGGAAGCCATCGCCATGCCCGCTACGCCGTTGCAGGCTCTGATCGATGAAATCCGCCGCGAAGAAGCCGTCATCCGCACCGGCGGCGGCGCAGCCGCCATCAAACGCCAGCACGAAAAAAACCGCCTCACCGCGCGTGAGCGCATCGCCAAACTCACCGACGACTTCTTCGAACTCGGCCTGTGGGCGGCGTGGAACATGTACGCCGACTGGGGCGGCGCCCCGGCCGCGGGCGTCGTCACCGGCATCGCCACCGTCGCGGGTCGGCAGGTCATGATCATCGCCAATGACGCCACCGTCAAGGCGGGCGCGTTCTTTCCGATGACGGCCAAGAAGGTGCTCCGCGCACAACGCATCGCCATGGACAATCGGCTGCCGCTCGTTTACCTCGTCGATTCGGCGGGCGTCTTTCTTCCCTTGCAAGACGAGGTCTTCCCCGACGAGGACGACTTCGGCCGCATCTTTCGCAATAACGCGGTCATCTCGGCGCTAGGTATTCCTCAGTATGCGGCGATTCTCGGCAACTGCGTCGCCGGCGGCGGGTATCTGCCGGTTTTGTGCGACAAGCTGTTGATGACGGAAGGCAGCGGACTTTATCTCGCGGGGCCGGCGCTCGTGAAAGCGGCGATCGGCCAAACCGTTGAATCGGAAGATCTCGGCGGCGCGAAAATGCACGCGCAGATTTCCGGGACGATCGATTTCCGCGAGAAGGACGAGCCGGCGTGTTTGGAGCGGCTTAAACGGTTGATTGAATTGTTGCCCGCGGCGAAATCTCCGGTCGCTGACGCTCCCGGCTCGCCAAAGAATATCGAGTCGGTCTTCACCGGCGATCCGCGGCACGAATACGACGTGCGCGATCTGTTGCCGTTCATCCTCGATGCGGCGCCGTTTGATGAATACAAGGCCGAGTTCGGGTCGACGCTCGTGTGCGGCTACGGCCGACTGGGCGGCGTGCCGGTCGGCGTTGTCGCCAATCAGAAGAAACGCTCGAAGACGCCCAAGGGGGAATTGCAGTTCGGCGGCGTCATTTACGTCGATGCCGCGGACAAGGCGGCGCGCTTCATCATGGATTGCAATCAGACGCGCGTGCCGATCCTCTTTTTTCAAGACGTCAACGGCTTCATGGTCGGCCGCGATTCAGAACAGGCCGGCATCATTCGCTCCGGGGCGAAGCTCGTCAACGTCATCTCCAACAGCGTCGTGCCGAAGCTCACCGTCATCCTCGGCGGCTCGTATGGCGCCGGCAACTACGCGCTGTGCGGCAAGGCGTTCGATCCGCGCTTCATCTTCGCGTGGCCGACGGCGCGATATGCCGTCATGGGCGGCGAGCAGGCGGCGGGGACGCTCCTGGACATCACGATCAATGCGCTCAAACGCAAAGGTCATGAGCCCGACGCGGATGAACTGGCCGACCTGCGCAAGAAGATCGAGGCGAACTATCAGGAGCAGACCGATGTTCGCTACGCCGCCGCTCGGCTGTGGGTGGATGCGATCATCGAGCCGAGCCAGACACGGGCGGCGTTGTTGACGGCGCTGTCGGTGGCGACGCGGCATGACGAGGGGCGAGCGTTCAAGACGGGGGTGCTGCAGGTGTAGCCGCTTGCGGCTTTGCGATCGCATGATGTCGCGCGAGCGCGAAGCCGCAAGCGGCAAATCGCGAATTTTTAACATTTCTCGGCACTTTGCCTTCCATAGATTGTTCCATACCCAGGCCAGCTGTACCCTGCCCGGACCGTGCGGAGGTGCCCTTTGCTCCTGTATTTCAGTTTGTCGCTTTTCGTCAGCGCCACGCTCTTGTTCTTCGTGCAGCCGATGATCGGCAAGATGATCCTCCCGCAACTCGGCGGCACGCCGGCGGTGTGGAACACGTGCATGGTTTTTTTCCAGGGCGTCCTTTTAGTTGGCTACGGCTACACGCATCTCTTGACGACGACGCAACCGACGCGGCGGCAGGTGCTGATTCAAGGGGCCCTGCTCTTCTCGCCGTTTCTTTTTCTGATGCTGCCGTTTCATCTGGGCAACTGGATTCCGCCGGACGAATCGAACCCGATCTTCTCGCTGCTCTGGAAGCTGACGCTCATGGTCGGCTTGCCGTTCTTCATGGTGTCCACGACGGCGCCGCTCTTGCAAAAATGGTTCTTCCACACCGGCCACCCGGCGTCGAAGGATCCGTATTTCCTTTACGGCGCGAGCAACCTCGGCAGCATGCTGGGGCTTTTGGCTTATCCGACCATCATCGAACCATGGCTGATGGTGACGCCGCCGGACGGCGATGGGACCGTGAAGACGCAAGTGCATCTGTGGACGGCGGGGTACCTATTGTTCGTCGCGATGGTGATCGGCTGCGCGCTGGTCGTTTGGAAATCGTTGGCGGAGAAGACGGCGACCGCGGAACAGCCCGCCGCGCCGCCGGAGCCGGCCCCCGCGCCCGCGCCGACGCCGGCGCCGGTGGCGACGGCGATCACTTCGTCGCCCAAGCGGCGCGGCGCCCGCATGGCGACGCCGACGCCGGCTGCAAAAACCGGCGCCGCGACGCCGGCCGCGAATACCGTCGCCGTCGAGGCGCCGCCGAACGATGAAATCACGCCGCTTCGCCGCCTGCGCTGGGTCGGCCTCGCCGCGGCCGCGTCGAGCTTGATGCTCGGCGTCACGACCTACATGACTACCGACATCGCCGCGGTCGCCTTCTTCTGGATCATCCCGCTCGCCCTGTATTTGCTCACGTTCATCCTCGTCTTTTCACGCTGGCCCGTCGTCTGGACCGGCACGCCGCACATGATCGTCATGTTCATGCAGCCATGCGTGCTGCTCTTGCTCGTCCTCAAGATGATCGCCAACCTCGCATTGCCGGAGCGTCTGTTCGGCTTCCGCATCGGCGAATACGAAACGCCGTTCACGTTCGTCATGCACCTCTTGGCGTTTTTCTTGACGACGCTGATGTGCCACGGCGAACTCGCGAAGGATCGGCCGAGCACGAAACACCTGACCGAGTTCTACTTCTGGATGTCGCTCGGCGGCGTCCTCGGCGGTCTGTTCAACGCGCTCGTGTCGCCGATTCTCTTTCAGTGGGGCATTCTGGAATACACCGCCGCCATGGCGTTTGCTTGCTTGCTGCGCTCCAGTCTCGTCGATCAGGCCAAGACTTTGATTCCGGGCGACTCCAACATGGAGAAGAACACCCCGCTCGGCTACGCGCTCGACTTCGTCATCCCGCTCACGATTTTCATTTTGTGCTACCTCGCGTTCTGGTATCGCGAGAAGTATGCGCCGCAGTTCTTCTGGCTGGGCAAGACGTATTTGCTCGCGGCGCTCGTGGTCATCGCGCTCGCCCTGTCGCTCAGGCCGGTGCGGTTCGGTTTGTCGGTCGGCGCTCTCTTTCTCGCCTGGGGCATCTACGAACGGGAGCCGTACCTCTATGAAGGCCGCGGCTTCTTTGGACTGCTGCGCGTTCGCGAGACCGACTGGGAGAAGCAGCCGTATCCCGTCATCAGCGAAACCGGCGATCAGCTTCACAAAAAGGACGAACACGGCAACTGGCATCGCCAATACTCTGCCCAGGATCAGAAAATCTATCGCACGCTGATCCACGGCGGCATCAACCACGGCCGGCAGATTGTTCACTTCAAGCAACTCGATCCGTGGGGCGAAGATCTACCGGAAAACAAAAGCGTCGTTTTGCGGAAACGCCGGGAGCCGATCACCTATTTCCATGAGCGCAACGGCGTCGCGGAATTGTTCTACAAGCTCGGCTGGGCGGATTCGCAGCCGGTCTCGACGCCGCTGACGGACATGAACGGCATGTCCGATTTTCGCATGCCCGCGTCGATGTTCGGCCTGGCGTGCGGCGACTTCCCGATCGCGGCCATGCTGTCGAACACGCAGTCCGAGCCGCCGTTCGCGGTGCTCGGCCTGGGCACCGGCATCCTCGCGTGTTATGCGAAGCCGTTCCAGCACGTCGATTTCTTTGAGATCGATCCGCTCGTCAAGAACCTGTCCGTGGTGCCCGGCTACGTTCCGCCGTGGCACCCGGAACGCCAAAAGATGCCCAAATTGCAAGATCCAACGTTCTATTTCGTGCAGGACGCCATCGAGCGCGGCGCCCGCGTGGAAATCAAGCTGGGCGACGGCCGGCTCAAGCTCAAGGACGCGCCGGAGAAGTACTATCACATCATCGCGCTGGACGCGTTCAGCTCCGACGCGATCCCGGTGCACCTGTTGACCAAGGACGCGGTCGAGCTTTATTTGACCAAACTGGCCGACGGCGGCGTGCTCTTGTTCAACACCACCAACCGCTATGTGCGCATCGAACGCGTGCTGGCGGCGATCGCGGCGGAAACGGATTGCGATTGTCTTTATTGTCCCGATTACACTTATGGCAGCGATCATCCCGACCGCTTCTCCGCGGACTGGGTCGTCTTGCAGCCGCGTTCGAAAAAGGGAACCTACGCCAACGGCGGCCCGCCCATCGGCCTGCGATTGGAGACGGCTCGACTTCGCAAGGCGTGGACCGGTCGAGTCGTCACGGACGGCGAGCGAAAGGAAAAAACCATCCATCGATTCGCCGTGGACATGGTGTGCTTTAACGCGTCGCCAATCAACTCACCTCTGTTTGCCGCGTCGATGGCGTTCCCGGGGCGCGGTCCGGAGGTCCTGGACGAACGTTGGCAGGAGGTCGTGCCGATGCCGGGCGCCGTCTGGACGGACAGTTATTCGAACATGCTGAATCCGATCGTCATGCCGTGGATTGCGCCGTGGCGACGCAGGTAGCAACGTATTATTGATGCCAAGCGCCCAGCGGGCCGCGAATCTGCATGCAGTTTTACTGGCCCTTTCCGTTTCGTT
>DAIOGM010000392.1:5180-7046 GCA_036745215.1 Gemmataceae bacterium | reverse complement strand
CCTCCGTGAGCTCGGCGCGAAAAGCCGGATCCATGCGGATCGGCAAATCAAACGACAGGCTCTTTGTGTAATGCTTTTGCGCGGCGGGCGCCGTCGCGGCGGGCAATTGTGCCGACACGACGCTCGCGGACCCCAGCAAGGCGGCAGCGAGAATGGCCCCGTGGATGCTGCGCATCGTCCATCGCCCAAGGATCTTTGCCCAATTCATGCGACATACTCCCCATGGTACGAGCCACGCCACTCGGCCATCTTTCCCCCGGACAGCCGGCCGGCTTTAGTCTCGCTACGGTTTGCCTGAATGAGAGGGCGGGCTTTTAGTGTGGGAATGGATTCATGTCAATAGCGGATTGGTGCGCCTGCCGGCGGAATTTGTCGATCGATCGCCCATTCACCGAATTTCCGGCAATTCATCCGGGTGTTGGCGAAGCCTGACAAGGTCGGGAATGTGCGGAATGGAGTGAAGTTTCGGCCATTCGCGGCCGATATCTACGATGTTGCCAAGGGGTGGTCCGACCCAAAACAGCAAGGCAGGACGCCTACTCACCCTTGCCGAAAAAGCGGAGTTTGAGTTGACCACATCCTGAGGGACAGCGGCGTTGCAAGGCTGCATCGCCGCTGTTTTATTTTGGCACGCGTTGCAAAACCGCTGCCATTTTGTCTAAAATACTCAATCGGCATTCCTTCTCTGGTTTCTTCAAACAATCTAATCTGCCATTGCCAAACGTTCGCGAATCGGCGGATGATCGTAAAACAACAGCGCGACGAGCGGATTCGGATCCGGGTCCGACTTGTTGATTTTCGCCAATTTGATGAACGCGGAGCGATACGCTTCCTTCTTCTGGGTCCGGTCAAGCGCATAGCGATCGCATTGGCGTTCGTAGAATCGGCTCACCGCGTTTTTCAGCGGACTCAGCGTCAATCCGAAGACGGCCAGGATGAACAAAAACAGCGGCAATGCGGCAGGGTCGTCAAAACCGGCATAACCGAGTTGACCGGCGAACGCCGTGAGAACCCAATGAATCATCGCAAAACCGGCGAGCGACAGGACGACGTTGATCGCAATCGACTTCGGCAAATGGCGATGCACGTGATGGCCGACCTCGTGGGCGAAGACGACTTCGATCTCATCCGGCGAAAACTGTTGCAACAGCGTGTCCCCTAACAACACGCGCCGCGTGTTGCCCAGTCCGGCGAGGGCGGCGTTCGCTTTTTTCGTCTCCTCGCTCAAGTGCAGTTCATAAACGCCTTCGATGTTGAGGCTCGTTCCTTCCGTCAACTTCTTGAATCGCTCCGCAAGGCCGGCGTCGTCGAGGCGCGTGACCTTGTAGAAAATAGGTAAAATTACCGTAGGGAAAATTCTTCCCAAAATCAACGTGACGAGCAGCCAGCCGGCCGTCGCCCACAGCCACCACCATGGGCCGGTCATCCACAGCACCCAGTACAGGCCGGCGACAAGGAACAATCCCAGCGTGCCGCCGACAAAGTAGCCCTTGACGCGCTTCCACAGCCAGCTCGAGAGTGTCTGATTGCTCAAGTGATAGCGATGTTCGAGAATGAAACCGGAATAGAAATCGAGCGGCGCCGTCAACAATTCGAGCGTCAAACCCAGGAAAGCCGCCGACACGAGCAAGCGAAGCCAGCGTTCTTCTGGAAACGGCGGATACTTTGCAGCGAGCTGCGAGCCGAATGCGAAGCCCAGAAGGGCCAGCCAGCCGAGGCTCAGGAACGTGCTGACGATGATGACGGTGACCTTTTGCCGATTGTAGCGCTTCACCTCCGGCGAGGCAGTCTCCAGTTCGAGGGTGGGGGTCACTTCGCTGGCCATGGTGTTCCCTTTCCCGAATAATATTATTATTGAACCACGGG
>DAIOGM010000392.1:0-5080 GCA_036745215.1 Gemmataceae bacterium | reverse complement strand
GGGCACGGGGGACACGGGGAAAATGCAGAGTAAATTCAAGAGCATTTTCCCCGTGCTCCCCGTGCCCCCCGTGGTTCATTTATGAAGGAACCACGGGGGGCACGGGGGACACGGGGAAAATGCAGAGTAAATTCAAGAGCATTTTCCCCGTGTCCCCCGTGCCCCCCGTGGTTCAATTAAACGGGAGTGGACTATGCGTATCAAGCTCGATTATGGCCGAACGGGGATGGACGTGGAGTTGCCGGACGCGCACGTCGTCGGCCCGCTGAAGATTCGCGATGCCGAGCCGCTGGCGAATCCGGAGCAAGCGATCCTCGAATCGCTACAGCGTCCCATCGGCACGCCGCCGCTCGCGGAGCTGGCGAAGGAACGCAAGAACGCGTGCATCCTCATTTGCGACATCACGCGGCCGGTGCCGAACAAGCTAATCCTGCCGCCGATGTTGCGCATCCTCGAACAGCAAGGCATCCCGCGCGACGAGATCATGATCCTCATCGCGACCGGCCTGCATCGGCCCAACCAAGGCAACGAACTCGAAGAAATGGTCGGCCCCGATATCGTCAAGCATTATCGCATCGAGAATCACTTCGGCAAAAAACTCAGCGATCACGAATTTCTCGGCGTCACTCCCAACGGCGTGCCGGCGTACATCGACAAGCGATACGTCCACGCCGATTTGAAAATCACGACGGGCCTGATCGAGCCGCACTTGATGGCCGGCTACTCCGGCGGCCGCAAGGTCATCTGTCCCGGCATCGCCTCGCTGGAGACCGTGAAAATCTGGCACGGTCCGAAATTCTTGGAGCATCCGAAAGCGGACTGCGGCTTCGTTGAAGGCAATCCGGTGCACGAAGAGAACACGCGCATCGCGAAGATGGCGGGTTGCGATTTCATCGTCAACGTCTGCATCGACGGCCAGCGACGCATCACCTGGGTTGGCGCCGGCCACATGGAAAAGGCGTGGCACGAAGGCGTCCGTTTCGTCGAGGGCGTCGTGCGCGTGCCGGTCAAGGAACCGATGGACGTCGTCGTCACGAGCTGCGCCGGCTATCCGCTCGACACGACCTGGTATCAGGCGATCAAGGGGCTGACCGGCGCGTTGCCGATCGTCAAGCAAGGCGGCACCATCATCCTCGCCGCGAGCTTGACGGATGGCATCGGCTCGCCGGAGTTTCAACATCTCATCGCGGACAATCCCGATCTGCCGGCGTTCATCCAGCGCATTCTTGGCAAGGACTATTTCGTGATGGATCAATGGCAGCTCGAAGAGTTTGCCAAGGTCGTCAAGCGTTGCAAGGTGAAGGTCGTGACGAGCGGTCTGTCGGCGGACGTTTTGAGGAAGTGCCACGTCGAGCCCGCGGCAAGTGTCGAGCAGGCGGTCGCGGATTGCGTGAAGGAATATGGGCCGCAGACGAAGATCGCGGTGATTCCGAAGGGGCCGTATGTGTTGCCGTATGTGGGTTGTTGAGGAATGAGGTTGACAACTTCGCAATTTGCGAAGATAATGAAGGACGACCACCACGAGGTCCGTCCATGAGGATCATGACCATAAAGAGGCTCCGTGATTTCTGGGAGAATCCCAAGAACGCCCGGGCTAAAGCGCCTTTGGAAGTATGGATAAATGCCGTCAAAAAGGCGGAGTGGACAAGTTTCGCCGACGTGAAACAAAGCTTCAACTCAGCGGACCGGTACCGGAGCAAAACAATCTTCGACGTCGGCGGGAACAAGTTTCGTATCGTCGCGTTCGTAGACTTCGAAGGTCAAAGGGTATTCATTCGGGCTGTGCTCAACCATACCGATTATGACAGAGGAAAATGGAAGAACGACCCGTTTGGCGATAATTGGAAGACGCACGAAGAGCACAAAAAGACTTTTCCGAATCAGAAAGGCCAAGCAGATCCATGAAGACCAAGTCTCGGAACAAAGGCAAGGATCGCTATCTGGAATTGGTCCAGCAACATCCGCTGCGCCCAATACGATCGGACGCCGAACTCGACGAAGCGATTGCCGCGCTGGACGTTTTGTTGGATTTGGTCGATGAACGGCCGTGGAACAAGGATGAGAAGGACTACGTCGATGTCCTTGGCGATTTGATTGAGCGTTATGAAACCGAACACATCAAGATCGACACGCCGGCGCCGGAAGTGATGTTGCAGCATCTCATCGAAGCCAAGGGCGTCACGCAAGCGCAGGTCGCGAAGGATTGCCGGATCGCCGAATCGACCATTTCGGAATTGTTGGCAGGCACGCGCAAGCTCAATCGCAATCACATCGCCAAGTTTTCGGCGTACTTCCATGTCGGCCCGGGCGTTTTCTTTGACGATTGACGAAGTCAAAACTCTTTCAAATACTCCCACAGCCGCGTCGCGCCGAACCAGTACATCAAAAACAACAGCGCCAGAAAGAACGACCACTTCAAAAGCGCAATGCTGAAATGAAACTGCGGGATGCGCCCCGGATCGTCGCGCATCGCTTCCAGGAAATCGACGCGCTGCGCGATGGTCGGATGCTGCCAGGACAGGAACCAGTTGCCGGTGCGGTCGCGAGGAATGCCGTTGATGACGGCGACCTTCTCCAGCGCCTTGATGAAGACGTCCGTCGAGACGGTGTGCGAGCCGTACAAATCCGCCTGCCGTTCGCAGCGGCGCGAAATGAAGCCGAAGCAAAGCAACGTGTATCCTCCCAGGATTGCCAGCTTGCTGATGCCGCTGAGCAGCTTGAGCGTCTCGCGAAAGTCTTTCACGGTCTCCGGGTCCGCGTTCTCCTCGGGCGGCAAGCCGTACGCTTGCAGCGTCGCCAGGATTTCCGGCTGCTTGACCCACTCCTTGGCCTGTTCCCAGAAAACGCTGAGCAAGATGAAGCTCGTCAGGAAAAACGCCAGGTAAAAGAACAGGTGATGATGCTTGATGTGTCCGACCTCGTGGCCAAAGACGGCTTCGATCTCTTCGGGCGTCAACTCGTCGATGAGCCGATCGGTGAGCACGATGTAGCGCACCCACGGCACAAAACCGGTGACGAGCGCGTTGGCCATCATGTGCCGAGTGTTCCAGACGAGGACGTTGCTGAAGCGAAATCCGAGTCGCTTCGCGGTGGATTCCAGCCGATCGCGTAAGGCGCCGTCCGGCAATGGCTTCAGGCCGAGGAAGACACGCAAGAGCAACGGCATCAGGATCAATGCCGACGCCATGATGCCCATCATGACGAACGCGAGCAAATCGCTCTTTTCATCCGCATCCGCGAAGAACACGTACAGGACCTGCAACCCGACCATGAGCAAGATCGGCGGCACCACGAGAAAGAACTGATGGCGAACCTGCATCAGCACGTACGCCCATCGATGCAGAAAAAGATCGCTTGGGTGCGCCTGTTCGTACGCAACCTTTTCGACGCGGTAAAATCGTTCCCATCCCGCGACGATGCCAAGAAAGAACGGCGCCAATAGCGCGACATGGAAGCCGGGCAAGTTGTCCTTCGATTGCAACGGTCCCGGCACGTATTCAAGCCACCAGCCGGCGAGCACGTTGCCCCAGCCGAGGAGATAAAGCGAGGCCAGATAGGCGCAAAGCAGAGCGATGAAATGGTAACGCCGCCAGCGCGAATAGCGTTTCAGAAAGACGCCGCGCTGTTCGGGATGCCGCGACATTTGCAAGGAGAGCGCCGCGGCGATCAGCCACGCCGACAGCCAGGAGGTGACGATAACGGTGCCGACGAGAATGGCGCAGCCGGCGGGCGTGGGCCACTCGAAGGGTTTGGGCCAGCTCGGTTGCAGACAGATCAGGGCGAACAAGAGAAGCAAAACGAACGGCATGCATGTCTCTTCGACGCGGCTTTTGGGTCTGCCTCATTCTACGTCATGAACCGCAGCAGGCAAAGTCGAGTGGTGAGTGGTGGCCTTGCCATTCGGCGGGCGATTGTTAACTTGTTGGGCAGGCGGGTGCATTATTGCGAGCCACGGGGTTTATCCCCGTGGAATGGATGTCCATACCACGGGGATAAACCCCGTGGCTCGCCAACGTCAGAGGAATCGGATGACTTCCGTGGTAATGATTGCCGGCGACGGAATCGGGCCGGAAGTGATGACGGCGACGCGGCAGATCCTGGAGGCCGTCGGCGCTCGCATCGACTGGATTGAAGCGCATGCCGGCCTCGGCGCGGTCGAACGATTCGGCGATCCGCTTCCCGATCAAACGCTTGAACTCGTTCGCAAACATCGCGTCGCCATCAAGGGCCCCTGCACCACTCCCGTCGGCAAGGGCTTTCGCTCCATCAACGTCCGCATGCGCAAGGAGCTCGATCTTTTCGCCAGCATCCGGCCGGTGCGGACGCTGCCGGGCGTCAAGGTGCCGTATGACAAGGTCGATCTGATCATCGTGCGCGAGAACACCGAGGGGTTGTACGCCGGCATGGAGCATCGCGTCGTTCCGGGCGTCGTCGAGAGCTTGCGTCTGATCACGCGCGATGCATGCGAGCGCATCGTCCGTTACGCGTTCGAACTGGCGCGGCACCAGGGCCGGCACAAGGTCACCGTCGTGCACAAGGCGAGCGTGTTGCCCTTGAGCGACGGCATGTTCCTCAAGATCGCCGAGAAAATCGCGGACGATTATCCCTTCCTCGAATTCGAACAGCGGGCCATCGATCAGCTTTCGCTTGAGCTGGCGCTGGATCCGTCCCCTTATGACGTGCTGGTAATGGAAAACCTGTTCGGCGACGTGATGAGCGACCTGTGCGCCGGCCTCGTCGGCGGTCTCGGTGTGGTGCCGGGGGCCAACATCGGCCTACGTTATGCGGTTTTCGAGGCGGTGCACGGCAGCGCCCCGGACATCGCAGGCAAAGGACTCGCGAATCCGATTGCACTCTTGCGCTCCGCGGCAATGATGCTCGAGCACATCGGCCAGCGGCACAACGCGCAGCGCGTCGAGGAATCGGTGCGCCGAACGCTCAAGGCCGGCGTCGGCTTGACGCGCGATCTCGGCGGCGACGGCAACACGGCGAGCATCACGGCGCAGTTGATCGCGAATTTGTGACCTGGCGAGCCGAGCCCCGTAACAGTACTCTCAGGGTTGTATAAATGACGCAAAGC
>DAIOGM010000391.1:2256-7066 GCA_036745215.1 Gemmataceae bacterium | reverse complement strand
ATAAAGGTCGGACGAGGTCTTGGGCATAACTTTGTCCGCCTCGGCGAGCTAATTCATTATAACTCGGCATCCGCTTCATTTCACACCAACGCACCACAAATACCGCCCGCCCTTCAAATAAATTCGCCCCGCTGCAACCGCCGGCGACGCGCGACTGCCGTCGTTGAGCGCACTTGACTCCAGCACCTCGAACGTCGGCCCCGCCTTCAATACATAGCTCTTGCCCGCGCTCGCACAGTAAATGCGACCATCGGCCGTCGCGAACGGACTGACCGCGCTATCGACGCCTTGCAGGCGTTCATTGAATACTTTTTCGCCGCTCGACCACTTCCAGCATGACAGAACGTCCGCGCCGTGCAGGCGATAGAGATAATCACCTACCAGGAGCGGCGACGAGAATCCGGCGCCGACGGCGGGGACCTTCCACTTGAGCGCGGTCTTCGACACGTCGCCCGAACCGGTCGCATCGACGGCGACGCCCATGCTGCCGCGGCCGGAATCGACGTAGACGACGCCGTCGCGGCACGTCGGCGTCACGGTGTCGCCGATCTGCTTGGAGTCGTTGAAATACCAGAGAACATCGCCGTTAGACGGGTCGAGGCCTTGTGGGCCGTTGTGCGTCGCGGTCAACAATTGCAGCTTGCCTTTGACGTTGGCCAACAGCGGCGTGCTGTGCGTCCAGTCGGCGGTGGGACGTTTCTTTTCCCAGCGAACGTCGCCGGTCGCCGCGTCGAACGCGTAGATCGAGGACGTCTTGTTGCTCTTGATGTGATCGCAGACGACGATGAGCGAGGGCGACCCCCTCACCCCCGGCCCCTCGCCCCCGGCGGGGAGAGGGGAGAATAGGATCGGACTGGCGCCCCACGCGACGTCGAAGTTGTGCGGCTTGATTTCCTTGCGCCAGGCGATCTTGCCGTCCATGTTCACCGCGGCGACGACCGAAGAGCCGAAGATGGCGAAGACGCGTTCGCCATCGGTCGCGGGCGTCGGCGCGGTGTAGCCGCCGCGCAGGTCGGTCAGCTTCCACGGGCCGGGCGGGATGATTGTGTCCCAGAGTTTTTGGCCGTCCTTCACGCTGAAGCAAATGACGTGATGTTCAGGGAAATCCTTTTCGGTCGTTCCTTGCGGCCAATACGAGAGCGTGACGAAGACGCGTTCGCCCCAGACGATCGGGCTGGATTGATTTTGATCGCGTTTAACGTTGTCGTCCGGGAAGAGCGGGGTTTTCCAAAGAATGTTGTCGTTGTTCTTGCCGCCCCATTTGAGCGGGAGACTTTTTTCATCGCATTGCCCGTCGCCGGATGGGCCTCGCCAGGCGGGCCAGCGATCGGAGGCGTGGGCGGACGAGGTCAGGAATGTTAGGAAAACGATGGACAGCATTCGGCGCATGTAAACCCCCTCTGGTTTACGTTTAGCGCTCGCGTGGCGGCATGCGAGCGCTAAACGTAAACAAGCTACGGATGCTTCTCCAAATACGCCTTGCAATCATCAAGAATCGGCTTCGACGCCGTCGCCCCGACGCGCGACACGCCGAGGCCGCGCACGACGAGCAAGCGCTGGAAATCGCGCACGCCGCCGGCCGCCTTCACCTGCACGTGCGGCGGCGAGCAGCGGCGCATCAACTTCAAATCGTCGTCGGTCGCGCCGGTCGAACCGTACCCGGTGGACGTCTTGACGAAATCGGCCCGCACGTCGCCGCAGATCTTGCACAGCATTTCCTTGTGCTCGTCTTGCAAAAAGCAGTTCTCCAAGATGACCTTGACGATCGCCTTGTTCGCATGGGCCGCCTCGACGACGGCGCGAATGTCGTCGGTCACGTAGCGCCAATCCTTGCTCAGCACCTTGCCGATGTTGCAGACCATGTCGAGTTCGATGGCGCCGTCCTTCATCGCTTGAATGGACTCGGCGACCTTGATCGACGTGACGTGCCCGCCGTGCGGGAAGCCGATGGTCGTACTGACGGCGACCGTCGAGCCGGCCAGGAGGTCGCGCGTCCGCGTCACGTAATATGGCTTGATGCAAACGGAAGCGACGTTGTACTCGCGCGCCAGTTTGACGCCCTGGTCCAGCTCCGTGTCGGTCATTTGCTGCTGCAGGAGCGAGTGGTCGATCATCTTCGCGATTTGTTCGTACGTGAAGTCAGGCATGGCTCGTGCCTCATGGGGAATTGTCGGTTGGTATCAGTGTAGCGGGCGTGCGCGAATCGGGTAGAAAACGAAGCTCCCGGCGAGCCGAGCCCCGTAAAGGGCCGGTTGAGTGATCGTCGGTTTACTCAACCGGCCCCTTACGGGGGGCTCGGCTCGCCGGATTCGCGTTGTTGGGCGAGCGGAGATTTTCACCATCCTTCGCAGCTTAACAAGGTCCGCGCCATTTTATTCATGTGTTCTTGATTCTCCGGTCGATTTTATTTATAGGGGTGCGCAGCAATTCAGGACCATTCCCGGAGGGCATCCATCATGCGCCGATCCAATTCCGTCGCCGTGCTCGTCGTCTCGCTATTTAGCGGACCGGCATTCGCACAAAGTTATCCCGCGGACGCGGTCATTTTGTTGCCCGAGGTGGAGGTTCGCAGCGGACCGAGCAAAAACTTTTTCGCGACGTCGAAAATGAGGCAGGGTGACAAGGTCAACGTCGTCCGCGAATCGAAGGAATCGCCCGGCTGGCTGGAAATCGCGCCGCCGTCGCATTCCTTTAGCTGGATCAATGCCAAGCACGTTCGTCAAATCGACGCCACGCGCGCCGTGGTGGAGGGCGATCCGGCCAAGCCGTCGCCGATCCTGCCCGGCAGCCGCATCGTCGATCAGATGCCCAATCGCGTGAGCATGACCCTGGCGCCGGGAACCATCGTCGTGCTCGTCGATCGCCCACTCACCGTGCAAGGCGAATCGTTTCTTCCAATCACGACGCAGCCGAGTGAAGTGCGCTACATTCCGGCCGAAGCGGTAAAGACCGCGACCGTTGTTGGAACCCAGACCAGCGCGCCGAACTGGACGTTAATGCCCAACGGCTACACGACGAACAGCGTGCTCGCGGAAGCCGAGAAGGCGCGCGTCGCCGGCGATTATGGCCGGGCGCGGCAGCTCTACCAGCAAGTCAAGGACACCGCCGCGGATCAGGGGCAGAAGATTTACGCATCGGACTGGCTCGCCAAGCTGCCGGTAACCAATTACACGCCGGCGATTCCCACGTCCAGCACCAAGCCGGATGAGACGCGCACCGCTTTCTCGCCCGCCAATCCCGCGGTGAATTTGCAGCAATTGAAGAAGGCCGACTGGAGCGCCTACGGCCGTCTGTATGAAACAAAACTCTCCGGCGACATGGGACAGCCGCTTTACGAACTGGACCTCGGCAATGGCCAAAAGGTGTATATCTCGACGGCGCCGGGCAAGTCGCTGCAGAGCTACGTCGGGCGCACGATCTCGGTATTCGGGCCGACGATGTACCGGGCCGACAGCGCGGTGCGCTTTCCGTTTGTGGTTGCGACGCACGTGGCGGTGCCGTAAGGCGATAGAAAGATTGGCGAGCCGAGCCCCGTAAGGGGCCGGTTGAGTGTCCAGGCCTACTCAACCGGCCCCTTACGGGGCTCGACTCGCCAAGCTCACTTGGGAGCGCCGAGATACCGGCGCTTCCAGGCGAGCGCTAAACGAAGAGATCGATCAATGGTTCAGGATGAACTCATTGCTGTTGACGAGCGCCCACATTATGTCCTGATAATAAGCGGTCCAGAACGCCGGGGGCAATGACGCAGGCGACGGCGCACTTGGGTTGAGCTGATCCTTGCGGAACGCGTACATGCGCTGGCCCGGCTTCGTGTTGGTCATGTCGAACTTTTCCTTTTGCGTCGCGGGCCGGCTCAAGACATGCATGAACATGTCGTCGATCGCGAACGGCACCGACGCGAACGTCGCGCCGCGCTTCTTGATGACCGCGGCCACGGCGCCGTCCTTTGGATCACTGATCGCGTTGTTGATGTCCGCGCCGTTCATCAAAAGCAGCGCTTGCACCACCGTGCCGGAGAATGTGCCCTCTTCGCCTTCGTCGTTGCCGAAGTTGACGACCAGTTTATCGAGCCATTCCTTTTTCGCGTCCATCTTGTCCGTCTTGTTCTGATTCAACTTGGACTGCGTGGCGATCATCAGCGATTCGAACATCTGTTCCGGCGACATGGGCTTGAGCAACATGCGCGCGAACAGCGTTTCATCGTCGATCTTGTCGTTCCACTTGTTCGCCTTGCTGGACAGGCCGTATGCCTGGCTGTTGCAAATCCAGCGAATGAGCACTTTCGGATTGTGGTTGTAATCGTTGGCCCAATCCTTGGCCAGCTTGTCGAGCAGTTCCGGATAAGAAGGCGGATTGCCCTCGTGGAAATCATCGACGCCGTCCTTGGTAAAGCTCTTGCCGAAGAAATGGCCCCAGGTGCGATTGACGTACGCCTTGGCCATGTATGGGCTCGTGACCACGAACTTCGCCAGGGCTTCGCGGCGCGTGCCCTTGAAATCCTTCGGAATCTTGCGGCCATCGAGGAACGTCGGGTCGGTGAAGAGCACGAGGTTGTTGCGCGGTTCGTAGGGAACGAGCTTGCTCGTGTTGAAGGCCGAATTATCAACCAGGTCATAGTCCGGGTATTTGAAGGTCTTGTCTTTCTTGTCTTTCTTCTTCTTGACCATCATGGTGGGGCGGTTGCGCGGCGTGTCAACCTCGCGGAAGAAGGCGTTGATGCCCCAGAAGTTTTCTTGCTTCCATTCACCGTTGAACGGGTGATTGTGGCACTGGACGCACTGGGTACGGATGCCGAGGAAGAGACGCGTCG
>DAIOGM010000391.1:0-2246 GCA_036745215.1 Gemmataceae bacterium | reverse complement strand
TGCGCGAGCCCGGATCCGACGCGTCGATCGTGAGGTGGCGGGGATCATGTCCCAGCGGCCGTTCTTGGCGGTGTTGGTGGGGACCTTGGCGCCCTCGAGACGAATTTCCTCGCCGAGGTTATGCAGCAGATAGTTGACCGCATTTTCCGCGTTCGTCTCGCCCTTGGCGGCGATCAAGGAATAGACGACCTTGGACCAATCGGGCGAAACGGGCGATTTCCCCTTTTCGTCCCCCTTCAAGTGGTTTTCCAGCCAATCGCGCATTTGTTCCTGAGCGTGGCCGCTCGAACCACTGCGCGTCAACAGATGCACCGTCCAGAGATTGGCGAAGTTTTGAGCGTATTCGTCGCCGTACCCGTATTCTTTGCCGTCGAGCATTTCATTGATGAGCCAGGAGCGGCGCTTGCTTTCCGGCTGATTCATGTATTTCTTGATTTCTTCGACCGTCGGAATGCGGCCGATGATGTCGAGCGAAGCCCGGCGGATGAACTCGTGATCGGTGCAACGTTCGGACGGATAGGTATTGTTGGCCTTCCAGCCTTCCTGAATTTGTTCGTCGATCAAGGTGACGTGCGACACGCCTCCTTGAGCGGGGTCGATGGCGTCTTTGCGGGCCGGGAACTTGGCCGGCGGCGGTTCGACCTTCGGGGTCTTGGTCTTCTCTTTTTCTTCTTTCTTGTCCTGGGCCGGCGTTTCCGGCGCCGTGGCGATCACGAGACTCGCGATGACGAAGCCACCCAGCAAGCACAGCAAACCGTGTCGGCGCAGTCGATTTGTTGTCATCACAAGAATACCCCCGTTGGAGACTGGAAAACCGTCCGCGATTGGTCTTGGTCCATCATAGAATGGACCGGGAGGGACTGTCAAATAGATTTAGCGCATGGGCGGACGGATCCCTCATCAATCCGACGCGGCCGACTGGAAAAAGTTCCCTGTCTTGACCTGAGAATGAGAATGGACCTGGACTTGCAGAAGGTGCTGGAGAACATCCGCCAGGCGGATACGGATGACTTGATTGACCGAATCACGGCTTACCGGGCGGGCATGGAGATCGATGCCATTGACATGATTGAGCAGGAGTTGCATCGCCGTCGCGTACGGCAATCCGAGATTGATGACTATCGCGCCGAATGCGTACGTGAATGTTTGTTCAATGCGGACGGCGCCGCTAAAATGTGTTCGCTATGTCGCAAGCCGGCGGTGGAAGAACGCTGGGCGTGGCATCGGATCATGGGCACGGTGCCGATCATGCCGCGGCGGATGCGGTTTTGCAAGACGCACTTGGCGAGTTGAGCATTTATTTCAACAACCCATCGACATCCGCCTGCGTAATTCGGGTACTCGGCTTATCCAGTTGAACGCTGAGCCAGCTCATCACGGACGGCGTGTAGGGCAACGTGCCGGCCTTGAGCAGAGTTTTCATCCGGATTTCACGGCGAACGCGTTCCTTCACTTTCAGAACGCCGTTCTTCCGCCGCGATGTCTTCATATCCACTTGCCGCTGCATGCGGCGAATTCGACGCTGGCCCATGTTCGCACCTCATGAATTTCGACGAACAGCTTTCTTAGTGAATGGATGACGTAGGGACAAGCGGCTCGCTTGTCCCCGTTTCGCAGGGACAAGCGAGCCGCTTGTCCCTACGACAATGGAAACGAACGCCGAACCTATCAGGAGTCTAATATGCCGATGAGCAAACGTCTTGCCGTCTACCCCGGCGTCTTCGATCCGGTGCACTTCGGCCATCTCGACGTCATCAAACGCGGCTGTCGTCTGGTGGATCATCTCGTCGTCGCGGTCGGCGAGAATCCGGAGAAGTCGCCGCTGTTCGATCAGGCCGAGCGCGTGGATCTCTTGAAACGTGCAACCAAGGAATACACCAATGTCGAAATCGTGCCCTTCAAAGGATTGGCCGTCCGCTTTGTGCGCGAAATCGGCGGCCGCGTCATGCTGCGCGGCATTCGCACGACCAGCGATATGGAGTACGAATTCACCATGTCGATCATGAACGCGATGATGGATTCGGAGATCGAGACGATCTTCTTGATGGCGCGCGAACATTTTTCGCACGTCAGCGGCACATTGTTGCGCCAGATCGCGGCGATGGGCGGCAATCTCGATCCGTTCTTGCCGGCGGATATTCGCGATGTGTTGATTAAGCGGGCGAGGCCGAAGTAGTGGAGAGTGGAGAGTGGTGAGTGGTGAGTGGTTTGAGGAGTAGTGTTTATGCGAAGGCCATTGCTTTGCG
>DAIOGM010000390.1:2315-7084 GCA_036745215.1 Gemmataceae bacterium | reverse complement strand
GCGATGTACGTCGTCGATGGGCAACAGTGCAAGCTCATGGAAGGCGGCATGGCCGAGCGCAAGCACGCCGCCGATGTATATGAGACGATCCGCTATCAACGCCGCGATCCGGCCCTGTTGGAGTGGCTCGACGGCAGCACGTTCAAGATGCGCGTCTTCCCGCTCGAAGCCAAGCAGGAGAAACGCATCCTCCTCAGCTACACGCAAAAGCTGCCGTCGCTTTATGGCAACACGCGTTATCGTTTCGCCGGCGGGCACAACATGCCGATCGTGCGCGACTGGTCGTTCACGGCTCGCATCAAAAGCGGCGCCGGCATGAACGTGTGGAGCCCGAGTCACGAGAGCATGCACCGCATTCCGCAGACGGGCGACGTGTTGATGACGTTCCACGAGCGAAACATCAAGCCGGAAGCGGACGTGGTGCTCGAAATGCAAGAGCCGGCCGCGGTGCTCGATCAGGATGTGCCGCGCTTTTCGACGTTCCTGTATGAGAACCATCAATATCTGATGCTCCGCTATCGGCCAAACATGCCGAGCTTGCCGGAGCGCAAGCGGCGCGACTGGATCATTTTGTTCGAGGCGTCCGCGGGACGCGATCCGCTGCTGGCGGGGACGCAGGTTGATGTCGTCAAGCAATTGTTGAAGAACGCGGAATATGACGACACGTTCACGCTCATGACGGTCAACAGCAAGGTCAATCTATTCAGCGACAAGGCGCAGCTCGCTCGGCCAGCGAAAGTGGAAGAAGCGATCAAGTTCTTGAACAAGACGCACCTGGTCGGCGCCCTCGATTTGCAAAAGGGCCTGGAGGCGGCACTGAAATTCGCCAAGGATGCGAAGAATCCGCACATCGTTCACATCGGCTCCGGAATCCCCGCAATCGGCGAGCGCGACGCCGGCAAGTTGGCACAATCGCTGCCCACGTCCGCGACGTATGTCGGCGTCGGCGTCGGCAAACGCTGGAATCGCAGCTTCATGAAGGCGGCCGCCGAGCGCACCAATGGCCTGTTCACGCAGATCAATCCCGATGAATCGGTCGCGTGGCGTGCTTTCGAATTGCTCGCGACGTTAAACACGCCGCGGCTATTGGACGTGCAGGTCGTGGACGCGCTGGACAAATCGCCGACGCGGTTTCTGATGGAGACGTCGATGATTGCCCAGGGCGAGGAAATCTGCGCCGTCACGCGCGTCGATACCAATCGCACCGCCATGCCCGGCAAGGTTTTTGTTCATGGGACCTTGGATGGCAAGAAGGTGAAGCGTGAGTTCCCCGTGGTCAATGTGTTGCCCGGCGCCGGTTATTTGCCGCGCACGTGGGCGAAACAGGAGATCGATCGCATGCTCGCGGAGAACGCCGGCAAGCACAAGAATGAGATCGTCAATCTGTCGAAGGCGATGTACGTGATGAGCCCGTTCACGTCGCTCTTGGTGCTGGAGACCGACGCCGATTACGAGAAGTACAAGGTGGACAAGGGCCGCAAGGATCACTGGGCGATGTATCAGGCGCCGCCGAAGATTCCGCTTGTGTATGAGCCGGAAGGCAAGGTCGCGCCGAAGGTGGACAAGAAGGTGGATCGCAAGGACAAGAAGCCGACCGTCGATGAGGTGCTGCGGACCGTGGCGAGCGGGGCGCAAGAACTCGCGGCGTTCTTCGGACCAGCCTCCCTCAACGGGCAAGTAGATCGCCTCCGCGTGCTGGCGTTTAGTCCAGCGATTTCCGCTGGCGATGAGGGCGAGGTTTTGTTGGGCGGATTGGGCTTTCGAACCGACGGCGGCATAGTCGGTGGCAATCGAAAGAGGCCCGAGGACGATCTGTTCCGAGCCGCAAACTTGCGCAAGGGATTCGACTTGGCGGGGCGGAGCGGCAAAACAGTCACGAACACGGCGGGTTTCGGTATGGGTCTCGGCGTCAATTCCGCGGCCGGCGGCCTCCGAGCCGCCGGCGTCCCCAACGGCGTAGTCAATGCGACCGAACTCCGCCGACTCGTTGAAAACTGGGGCCATCTGCCGCCGGGCGAGCAGCGCAAGGAGTTGGAGAAGCTGACGGAAAAGTTGCCGCCGGCGCATCGTCAACGCATCGGCGAGTACCTTTCGAATTTGCGTGTGTCGCCCAGGGATATGGACAAGGAAGAGGATGAGGAGAAGAAGGAGCGAACCAAGCGTCGCCAGCGGCTGTTCAACGAATGGTCAGACGGCTTCGAACCTGAAAAGCTCCTCGCGGGGACGTCGAGAAAACGACTGGAGGCTGGTACGTGGGTCGAACTCGATCGAAATGGCCGCGAATCGGGCATAACGATGGGAATCGAATTCGCTTTCGATAATCCGGCAAGGCTGCCCGCGTTGAATTTTCCGCCACCGGCTCCCGTCTTGGCCGAGGGCAAAAAGAAATTGGCGGCGAAGCACCTATTGAACGTTTTGTCGCTCGACGATTCGGAGAGCATGACCGGCCGCGCCCGAGTTTTTTCCGCCACAGGGTCTTCAACAGCGAATAATTCCTTCCGTTACGAACGCCCCGCGTTCAACTACGACCGCACGCTGTTCACGGACCTCGTGCAATACGCTCCCGGCCTGCACACGACGTACGCCGACATCTTGACGACGCTCGAACAGGAAGCCGACGTCGAGCAACCGAAAGCCGGCACGATCGACGCGGCCGCCCGGACGCTGATCGACCGCGCCCGCGCCGCCGACTGGGCGTCGCTCGCCATCGCGGCACAAGGCCCGATCCCCGGCTACAAGATTGCGTACAACGGGCTAGGTCAATTTGCGTATGAACGCGTCCTCGTCAGCGGACTGCGCGAGCAGGTGATTTGCGACGGCAAGACGCTCTGGCATCTTTATCCCGAAATCGGCTTGACCGCCAAACGAGCGATGAGCCGGCATCATCATGATTTGCTCACAGCAATCAATCCGGCGTTCTTGCCGAACGCGGACGAACTGGCCCGCGGCTACGATGTCAAAGCCGTGGACGCATCCACCATCGCGCTCGTGCCGTTCGGCGCGGCCGAACTGAAACAGGACGAGAAGTACCATCGCCTGCATCTGATATTCGCCAAGGACGGCCGGCTCGTGGAACGCCGCGTCGTCGAGATGCCGCTCGGCAAGGTCGTTTACAAGCAGATTTATCACGCCGACGGCGCCGTCGAATGGAAGGACGCCGATGACAAGTCGCTCGCCAAAATTGAACGCACCGTCGCGCCGGCGCAAGCTCCAAATCTCAAGGCGTCCACGAACGACCTCGTCGTGATGGAAATGCCGATCCGCACGCGCGGCTACTGGCTCGATCAGTGGACGAAGGACGAGAAGCCGTACTACGTCGAGCAGGCGATCGTCAGCGAGTGCGTCACGCGCTCCGGCGGGGCGAGCGTCATGATTCACTTCGGCAAGCACTTCCATATGAAGGGCGATCGCCGGCTGGGCTTCTACACGCTGCTCAATTCGGCCAACTACTCAATTGACAACGGCGCGTTGCCGCCGATCGATCGCGAAACGTGGACGATCGACATCGAGCAAGAACATCCGCAAAACGCCCTGGCGATGTTTCTCGCCCAGGCGCAACGCGAATTGCGATCCAACGATCAGAGCCTCCTCAAGAAGATGCCGGGCGCGAAGGACGGCTTCATCCAAAAGATGTCGCACTTCCGCAATCTCTGGCTCACCTGGCAAAACCAGCGGCCGCTCCTCAATGGCAGCAAGGAGTTGCCGCTCGCCAAATCGCAGGTGATGGATTTCCTGCAAGAGACTACGTCGCCGACGTTCGCCTACGCGATCCTCGACACGATGCAGCGCCGCTGCAACGTCGCGCCGACGGACCACATGCTGAGCGCGGTCGAGAAACGTTTCGGCCCGATCAGCGACCCGCTCGGCCTGGGCTACATCTTCCGCTACGAGCACGCTCGCACCTTGTGGCAAACGGGCATCGGCGCCGAGGCCGGCAAGCGATTCCGCGAATTGCACGCGGAAGCGTTGAAGTTCGGCGTGCTGCCGCCGATCGACCCGGCGTTCCGCGACGCGCTCAATATGCCGATCGAGGGGACATCCAGGTTCATCGCCTCGACGCGCAAGGCGGCCGAGGAATTGCTCGAGAAAAAGCAGTATCGCCTCGCGTTTCAAATGGCCAAGCAGATGGAACAACTCGGCGATGAGGCGTTGGCCGAGGAAATCCTGTCCACCATCTTGACGAAGGCGTCGGCCGAGGATCGTGAAAGCTTGACGGTCGTGTGCGTCGGCTTCCTCGCTCAAAAGAAAAACTTCATTCATGCCGATCGGCTCCTGGCCAAGTTGCTGGAAGACAAGAAGAACGCGGAGTTGGCGGAGTTGTGGCGCTGGCGGTTCACGCTCGCCAAGGAGGCGGGACAAACGGCCACGTCGATCGCGTGTCTGGAGAAGGCGCTCGATCTGGAGTACGCCGATTTGCCGGAGCTGGTCAATCTGGAGAGCATCCGCACGGATTACGGCATGTTGCTGGGTCATTATCAGAAAATCGCCGAAGCGTCGGCGTCACTCGAAAAATCGGCGACCAAGTTGTTCTTGGCAAAAGTGATTCGCACCGCGGATCGGTGGCGGCTCGTCGATCCGGAGTCGTCGCAGCCGAGCTTGCTCGCGGGCAAGATTTTGCACACGATGGGCGAACGCGAACTGGCGTGGGATTACTGGACGACGCCGATCGACCTGCATCCCGCCGAGTCGCGGCCGTGGCTCGAACTCGCGGAGACGATGAAGACGGAAGGCGATCTTGACAAGGCGGATCGCGCCTATGCCATCGCCTT
>DAIOGM010000390.1:0-2305 GCA_036745215.1 Gemmataceae bacterium | reverse complement strand
CAGCTCGGTGGCGCCGCTGAAGCCCTGCGCGAACCCGACGCCGACATCGAATGTCATCGCCTCGTGCGATCGCGGCAGGACGCCCGCCGGCGCCTTCACGGCCGCGTTCTCTGACACATCGCCTTCGAGGCGGAGGCGAGCAATCCGGAAATCCTGTGGAAGCGGGCCCAGAACGCGGTTCGCATGGGACAGCCCGATCGCGCTCGCCAGCTCTATCGCCAGATCGCCGACAGCGATTGGCAGGAACGCTTCCAGGCGACGGTTGAGCAGGCGCGCGGATTAGCAGGGAATTAACCTCACGCAAAGACGCAAAGACGCAAAGTCCGATTCTTTGCGTCTTTGCGTCTTTGCGTGAATTTTGCGCGGAATCGTTGCAGCCGTCACCATCGACATAGGTAGTTCACCGCAGGTGCGTCGGCGTCGTGAATGAATGCATGAAGTGTCCGTTTTCGGCGGATAAAGAAAGGAGACTGGGATGTCAACAGGAGCATGATGCTGTGAGATATTTCGCTTTCCTGGCTGCAGGGATGTTGTTGCTGAGCAGCCGGGCCGACGCTCAAACGTGCGAAAAAATCGACTCCTTTCTTTACGATCCCTCCTATTGCCTCGACGAGTACCTTCGCGGCAAGGCACGCGCTTATGTGCCGCAGCCGGGCGACATCATGCTCGCGACGGACTCGAACAAATTCTGGAAGATCACGCACGACATGGCCTTCGCGTTCGAGCCGCACAACTCGGCGATCATCGTCCGGCGACGCGACAGCAGCCTCGGCGTCCTCGAAGCGGGGCCGAATGACACGATCTGGATCAACATCAATCCCATGTTGCCTCATCTGAAGCGCTACGCGGACAAGGGCCCGGTGTGGATTCGTAAGCACAAGACGCCGCTAACGGCGGAGCAAGATGCCAGCTTGACCGACTGGGCGGAAAGGCAGTGCGGCAAGCGATTTGCGCTCGGCCGGCTGGGAGTGCAGCTGACGATCTTTCGCGATCGCGGGCCATTTCGCACGGCGTTCATGGGCAAATCGCACCCGGATCGCAACAGTTATTTCTGCTCGGAGTTGGTCATGGAGACCTGCGTGGCCGTCGGCCTCGTGGACGCCGTGACGGCCCGGCCGAGCGCCACCTATCCTCACGATCTATTCTTCGATCACTCGCACAATCGCTACATCAACCAGCACGTGCCCCTCGTACATGGCTGGGACGCGCCTGCCCGTTGGCTGTCTACCGCCGTTCTGAACGAGCGCGAATAAGCGGCCTGTGCCGTCGAAACCAATCGGCTCGAACACGCGCTGGCGCTGCCGATTTTGTCACAATTCCGGCGCAGAAAAACAATGCGTACGAACTTTGAACGTGCTACAATAAGTGCATTCAAGGTTGACGTACGCCCACCACCGCGCCAAGATCCGACGCGAGTTAGTCGAATTCGAGCGCCCATCTTCCAGCGTTTTGCAGTAGGAGTTTCGCTGCGCGCACCGTCGACCCGGTGAATGCGTGAACTCGAGGAACGGGTCCATGAAGTTTTACCTGATCGTTGCGAAGGGGAGCAAGCAAGGCTTGCCCATCCCCATTTCCATCGATCTGTTCCTGGTCGGCTCAGACAAGATCTGCCAGTTGCGCAAGCGTTCGCTGGGCAAGAGGCACTGTGCGTTCGTGACGCGCGACAAGAAGGTTTTCGTGCGCGACATGGACAGCGGCCAGCCCACGCTCGTCAACGGCGCCGCAATTCCGACCGGCGCCGAATGGCCGCTTCACGCGGGCGATCGCGTCAACCTGGGCAACCTGGAGTTCATGATTCAGTACCGCGAAACGACGGCCAACCAAAAAGACCTCGAAGAATGGGCCGTCAATTGTCTGGAAGCCCAGGCCAATCACGAAGTGGACGACGACGTCGGCGTGGACCGTTTTCGCGCCGGCGTGAACGCTGCCGGCGCCGCCCAGTCCATTCTCGATCAACTCGACGCCATGAAAGGCCACGTCAAGGGCCGCTTGCGCATCGGCCGCGAACGCGGCATCACGACGGTGCGCGTCAACGACGTCAAACTGGTTGACGAATCCGAGATCGCGCTGGTCAAAAAAGAGTTGTGCGACAATCTCAACAAACCCAATCTTCGCGTTTTGATCGACATGAAAAACGTCCGCAAGATGTCCTCGGGCGCGGTCATGATGCTGGCCGATTTCCATCGCTGGCTCAAGCCGTGGGGCAGCGCCATGGCGGTGTGCCGAATCCGTTCGGAACTGCAATCGGCGTTGACCATGCTGAACGGCGTCAAGATTCCCATTTACAAGGAGAAGAAGGACGCGG
>DAIOGM010000389.1:1946-7121 GCA_036745215.1 Gemmataceae bacterium | reverse complement strand
CCGACCCACTCGGCGTTCAGGCGCGAGTTGTTGAACGAATAGGCGACGACGATGACGAGATCAACCGTGAAGAGGCGGTTTTGCATGATTGGCCACGTCAGGAATATAGCAAGTGCTTCTGACGTCGGCGACGAAATTCCTCTTCCTCCGCGATCCAGACCGGAATGATGTCGTCCGGCTCAGCGCCGGCTTCGATGGCGAGCCGTTCGCGCGAACTGCCGAAGAGCAGATCAATCGCCAGCCGATCCGACACGAATTCGTAGGTTTCGTGCCGCCACGCAAAGTTCATCTTCGACATGCCGTAGATTGCGTGCAACAACGTCAAACTCGTTCGCACCGGTTGAAACGTCGCGCGGTCCGTCACATGAAGCTGCACGCCGCCGCACGCTTTGCCGGCGAATTTCTGAAACGTCGGCCGATACGTCAGCGGGCGAAACACGACGCCCGGTAGGCGTGCCGCATGCAATTGATCGGCAAGCTTCTGTCCATCGATCCATGGCGCGCCGCAAATTTCAAACGGCCTCGTCGTGCCGCGCCCTTCCGAGAGTTGGGTGCCTTCGAGCAAACATTGACCGGGATAAACAAATGCCGTGTCCACGGTCGGCATGTTGGGCGACGGCAACACCCACGGCAAGCCGGTTTGCTCGAACGCCATGTTGCGCCGCCAACCCTCGCACGAAATCACTTGCAGCTCGCCGCGCAATTCGCGTTCCTCATGATAGAGGCTCGCCAGTTCGCCGATCGTCATGCCGTGCCGAATCGCGATCGGATGACAGCCGACGAAGCTTTCGAAGCCCGGCTGCAACATCGGGCCTTCAACGACATCGCCGCCGAGCGGATTGGGACGATCCAGCACGACCGTGAGCAGCTTGGCGTCCGACGCCGATTCCATGCAATAGAGCATCGTCGCCTGAAACGTGTAGTACCGGCTGCCGATGTCTTGAAGGTCGATGACGAGCGCCTCGAGGCCGCGCAAATGTTCCGGCTTCGGCCACAAGCTTTCGACGGTGGTGCCATAAAGGCTGTGATAGGGAATGCCGCGCCACAATGGTTGATCGTAGCGATCGGGGATCAAGTCCTGTTCGATGCCGAGGAAGCCGTGTTCGGGTCCGAAGATGGCGGCGAGCGTCACGCCCGGCGCGTCGGCGAGCAGATCGACGGTGGAGCGGAGGTTCGCGTCCACGCTGGCCGGATGGGCGACGAGGCCGACGCGCCGATCTTGCAAGAACGCCCAGTTTTGTCGGCACGCCACTTCGAGGCCGGTTAACACACGCGGGCTCCCGTAGCGCAAGCGTGACGCTTGCACATTGGCTCCTTGAATTCGGTGCAAGCGTGACGCTTGCACTACTACTGCGTCTGTCCTTTTCTGGTAGGTCCGGCGAGCCGAGCCGGACCTTGACGCTCGGTGCCGCTCGGCTCGCGGCACCTACCAAATCAACGTTGACGCATTACTACGGGGCTTTCTTGGGCAGTTTCTCAGCCATGAAATCGATGACGGTCTCGCAGATCGCCGCGCGATCCACGCCATTGAAGTAATGATCCGTTTCGTGCCAAACGACTTTCGAGCCGGCGCCGGCCGCCTTGTGCAACGACTCGGCCCACGACTTCATGATCAGTTGGTCCTTGGTGACGTTGAGAAACATCAACGGCCGCGGCGCGATGCGGGCGACGTGAAAAACGGGATCGCTCGACTTCGAGCCTTCAATCGCCACTTTCTCGGCGGCTGCTTTCGAAAAGAGCCCCATGAAATTGCCGCCGCCGACCATCGAGCCCATCGCCTTGATGCGCGGATCATACGCGACGTAGGTGATACCGGTGATCGCGCCCCAACTGATGCCGACGTAGCCGAGGCGTTCTTTGTCCACGTCCGGCCGCGCCGCGAGAAAATCGATCGCTCGGCTATAGTCGCCGCAATAATGCATGACTTGCTCGGCGCTGAGCATGCCCAGCGAGCCGGCGGTGTTCTTGTCTTTATTGCGGCGTTCGCCTTGATTGGGCGAGTCGATCGTCAATACCACGAAGCCGCGCGCGACGAACTGCTTGCCGATGGCGACGATGTAATCGGTCTTTTTGTTGCCGCCGGAGCCATATTGAAGGAGAATCGCCGCACCCGGCTCCTTGGCGGCGTCCGCATTTTTCTTGGGAACATAGAGAAACGCCGGCACACGATCGCCCTTGATGCCGTTGAACTCAACGCGATACTGCGTGTGATCGTCGGCTTCCTTGACGACGTCTTGTTTCGCATCGAGCGCCTTGTCATGGGCGGTCGCATACGGCGTTGGCGGCTCTTTCTGCCCGGACTTTTTTTCCTGCCCGCACAACGGCGTTGCGACGATCAATGAAACAACCAAAGTGATACTGCGTGACGTTCGCAGGGGCATGCTGAATCTCCGGGAGTAAGTAGGTTGCCTTACTTTCGTTGATTGAAGAGATTACCATTTTCCGGCGATGGCGTCACGACAATTTCCACGCTACATCGGGCCAACGCGGTTTTCTCATTGCAAGGCTTCCCTATCCAATGCATCATAGTTGACGGCAAAGGACTTGAGTAAATTCAATGTTCGATGCGACAATCGCAATGCGTGAAAAAGGGCCTCAAAATGCGTAACCGCCAGACCGCCGTGTTTTGCAGTTTGATTTTCGGCATGTTCGCCGTGCTGCCCATTGGATCGCCGGCCCAGGAAAAAGGGCACGCCGACAAACGCGATGCGGCCGCCAAAGAAATCGCCGAAAAGTTCATGACCGCCCTCATGAAGGGCGACGACGTCGATCGAGTCATGAAAACCGTCGGCGTGCCGTTTTTCGCGGCCGGCGAGAAGTTTGCGGCCAAGGTATTCAACGATCCCGAACAACTCAAGGAAATGCTTGATAAGCCCGCCGCCCCGCCGAAATACGAACTCAAGGTTCTGACGGTCTACCCATTCGGCGCCCTGCCCGCGAGCTTTTTCGGCGACAACGATCATAAGCTCGTGAAGGAAATTCTCAAGAAGGACGACCGCATCGTGATGGTTCGCCACCAGCGCCTCATGGCCGTCGCGGTTCGCTTCACCGACGGCGACGTCAAGGTCGTCGGACTTCGCGCTCAAGCGTCGCCGCTCAGCATGGCCGCGGCCTCCCACGAAAGGGACAAGGCGGACAAAGCCATCATGCAAAGCCGCGCGGCGGCGAAAGAGACCGCCACGCAATTTCTGAAGGCGGTGAAGGATCAGAATCTCGACGCCCTCGTGAAGCTCAACGATGTCCCCTGGTACGAAGACGGCACCAGCATCATCAACGAAGAGGCCAAGTTGAAGGATTTTCTCAAGAGAATATGGGTCGATCGCGCGAAGAATGCGAAGCTACCGTCGGACGTGGTCGGTCTGATCCGCTGCGGCGAAATCGGCGACCTCTACGGCGGCACGCGGATTCCCACGGCGAACGTGGCCGCGAAGGACGATTGGCTTGTGTTCGTCGGCAACGACGGCATGGCGCGCGGCTTCTTCCTGGTGAAGATGCGTGACGGCAAAGGCAAAGTCGTCGGCGCGGGACAATAGCTATCGCAACCCGGTCGCTATTCTTTGGCCGCGGCTTTCTTTTGTTCCTGCAACTTCAACCACCGCGCCCGCCGCACCCAGTAAAAACGCACTGGCAAAAAGATATCGACGACTTCATCCGAGATCAACAAGCCGCCGAGCACCGGCAACGCCATCGGCGCGAGAATCTCGCCGCCCGGCCCGGTCGCGAACACCATCGGAAAAATCGCGACGATCGCCACGCCTTCCGTCAGCAGCTTCGGCCGCAGCCGATGCACCGCTCCTTCGATGACGGCCTCACGCAATTCTTCCAGCGACTGAATGTTCTCCAGCCCGCCGCGCTTGTCGATTGCCTCGCGCAAGTAGACGAGCATGATAATGCCCGTCTCGGTCGCCATGCCAAAGCAAGCGATGAAGCCGACCCAGACGGCGACGCTGAAATCCATCGGCGGCGCGTCCCAGCTCAAGGCCTGAATCTTCGGAAAGAAATACAAGAAGAACGCCCCACCCGCGAGCGCCTCCGGCACTGCCAGCATCATGAGCCCGGCGTCGGCGACGTCGTGATAGGTAAGATACAGTATCACGAAAATCAGCACGATCACGGCCGGGAACACGAACCGCAGCGTCGCCGCCGCACGGACCTGATGTTCGAATTCGCCGCTCCATTCGATGTGCGTCCCTTGCGGCAACGTAACCTTTTCGGCGACGACGCGCTTTGCCTCCTCGACGAAGCCGACCATATCGCGGCCACGCACGTTGAGCGTGACGTAACTGAGCAGCCGGCCGTTCTCGCTCTTGATCATTGACGGCCCTTCGACGATACGCACGTCGGCGATCGCGCTCAACGGAATCGGCGCCTTGCCGCGCGAGAGATGCGCCGGCGCAGCCTTGTGCGCGTCGCCGACTTCGACCGCCATTCCGGCCGGGCCGATCGCCATCGCTTTCGGCGCCGCCATGCCGCCGGGGCTGATCAACAGTCGCTTGACCGATTCCTCATCCTCTCGATGCGCGCGCGCATAGCGGATCCGCACCGGAAACCGATCGCGCTTCTCGACCGTGAACGTGACGACGCGGCCGCCGAGCGCCATTTCAATCTCGTTCTGCACGTCGTCAACCGAAAGCCCATAGCGAGCCGCCTTTTCGCGATCAATGTCGATTTCGAGATACCCCTTGCCCCAGGTCTGCGCCGTCACCACATCGCGGGCCCCGTTGATCGGCTTGACGGCAGTCTCGATATCCTTGCACGCGCGCTCAATCGTTGCTAAATCGGGCCCGAACACCTTGACGCCGATGTCCGTTCGCACACCGGTCGAGAGCATTTCAATGCGATTGATGATCGGCTGCGTGAAAATGTTACTCCAACCCGGCACTTGCAGGACGCGGCCCATCTCGTCATCGATCAAATCGCCGCGCGGCCCGCCTTGGCGTGGCCAAAAGAAGACGCGCTCCTTGAATGAACGTTCCGCTTCCTCGCGCACCTTGGCGAACGGCGCGAACGCCTCGTAGTGCAAGCGGCTCGCTTGCACCTTTTCCAGGCGAGTTTTGCTCGCCTCCTGATGAAACCGCTCCGTCTCCGACCCGCGCGACGCGCTGTTCACCAAAGCCGACTCGCGCGCCGCTTTCACCAGCTCCTCGGGCGGCATCTGCGTCCGGACGTAGACCA
>DAIOGM010000389.1:0-1936 GCA_036745215.1 Gemmataceae bacterium | reverse complement strand
AGTACCACGTGTAAAACTCGACGCCGCGATCGAAGAGTTCCCAATTCACCTCCTTGACCCGCGTTCGCCAACGCTCGTCGCGTTCACGGACCGTCGCAGTCAACATCACGCCGGCAAACGTCTTCTCCGGCCCGCCGAGCAACTGGCCCGCGAAGGTCAACGCCCCGGACAGGTAATTATCCTTAATCGCCAGCGCGTCGTTCGCCGCGACGTTGAGCGCTTTCACGCTCGCCAGATGCTGCGCCGTCTGCTGCGTGATGCGCGTCACATCTTCGAACGCGGGTTGCTTCGCGAGATATGGGCCGAACTCGCCGGCGAATTCCGTCGTCAGCTTGTCGACGGTCAATTTGGCATCGTTTTCAGCCGGCCAACGTAAAACGCCCGCCTTCTCGAATCGGGCCAACGTCTGGGCAACGACGAATCGCGTCAGGATCGGTCCGAGTTCCTTCTCGAATTCTCGATAGCGCAAAAGGGCCAGATCGCGCATCGATTCGTCGAAACGTTCGAGCGCTTTCTGTGCCGCGTCATTGATCAAGGCGTCACGTTCATCTTCGTGCGGTTGCCGCAAAATGAAGCCATCCTCTTCCAGCCTGACCAGGACGGCGCGCGTCTGCGCCTCGGCGTCGCCAAACTTGAGCACGCGTTTCGGCCAAAGCGCCTTGGGGCGAAAGTTGATGATCGTCTCGAACATCTCCAAGGGCGCCGGATCGGTCGGCGTGTCGGCACGGCCCGCCTTGCCGATCACCGATTCGACTTCGGGAAACCCGCGCAACAGGCCGTCGCGATGCTTGAGATCGTCCGCCGCCTGCGTCACGCTCACGCGCGGCACCGACGTCGGCATGTCGAGCAGCGTCCCCTCATCGAGCGGAGGCATGAACGTGACGCCGATCTTTGGAAAATGGTATGCCTCGACGCCCAGCACTAGCAACGTGAACAGCGACACGACTTGCCAACGAAAGCCGTGCGTGAACAGCACCGTCAGGCCGGTTACGATCGCGACGACAGCGAGGAAAAAGATCCGCCACCAGTACATCGAAGCGCCGAGGCCGAAGATCGCCTGAATCGGAAACAGCCCGGCCGCGAGGATCAATAGCGCCGCGAACAACCACATCACGAGATTCCAGCGCGGCAGCGCCCACGTCAGCAGCGGCTTGTAAATATTGATGAAGCTCGCGACGATCCAGTTGTCCTCTTCACGCCGCAGCTTGCCCTTGATGAACGTCGGAATCAACGCCGGCACCACCGTCACCGAGATAATCGCGACGCCGATCAGCGCGAAGCTCTTCGTGAACGCCAGCGGATGAAACAACTTCCCCTCGCGGCCGCTCAGCATGAATACCGGGATGAACGAAATCAGCATAATCAACACGGAGAAGAAGATCGGCCGACCGACGGTGCGGCATGGCGCGATCACCATCTCGGTCGTGTCGCCGGTGACGTTGTTGTCGCCAAACTTCTCCTTGAGATGATGCGTCGCGTTCTCGGTCATGACGATCGCCTGATCGACGAGGATGCCGATCGAAATTGTGATGCCCGCGAGCGACATGATGTTCGCCTGGATGTCGATGATGCGCATTTGCCGCAGGAGCCACATTAATAGAAACGAAAAGAGAACGGACAGCGGCAGCGTGATGCAGATGACGAAGACGCTGCGAAGATGCATGAGGATGAGCAGGATCGCGATGGACGCGATGACGATCTCGTGCCACATGACTTCGGTGAGCGTGTGAATCGCGCCGGTGATGAGCTGGGTGCGATCGTATGCCGGGACGATGCGCACACCTTTCGGAAGCGCGGGTTGCAGCTCCTGGATCTTCTCCTTGACGCGCCGCGTGACGGCGAGCGGGTTCTCGCCGTGGCGCATCATGACGATGCCGCCGGTGACGTCGTTGCCGTCCTTCTCGAAGACGCCGCGGCGAAACTGCGTGCCGAGCTG
>DAIOGM010000388.1:0-7157 GCA_036745215.1 Gemmataceae bacterium | reverse complement strand
TGATATCGAAGGCGATTCGTGCATCATTCCGCCCAACAGCTTTGCCCTTGCCGAGACGGTTGAGTATTTTGAAATCCCGCGCGACGTGCTGGCCGTGTGCCTGGGCAAATCGACGTACGCCCGCTGCGGCATCATCGTCAACGTGACGCCGCTGGAGCCGGAATGGCGCGGCAAGATCACCATCGAGATCAGCAATACGACGCCCCTGCCCGCGAAAATCTACGCGAACGAGGGGATCGCGCAGATTCTGTTTCATCGCACCGACGCGGTCTGCGAAAAGAGCTACGCGGACAAGAAGGGAAAATATCAGGACCAGAAGGGACTGACGTTGCCTTTTGTAATTGGACAGGAGCCGCCGGTTTGAACACAACTGCGGAAGCCGGGCGAGCGTCGGGCCGTAAGGCCGACGTGAACGTGGACGGTGAGCGCGGACTAACACGTCGGGCGTACGCCCCAACGCCCGCCAATCGCATTAGCGCAGTGCTTCCTTCACGGCTTTCGTGCCTTTCTCCAACAAGAAGACATCGCCGACCTCCGCGACGCGGTACTTCTTGGCCGAATCGATGCCGAGCGCCTGATAAATGGTCGCGTGCAGTTCTGCCGGCGACACAGGGCGTTCTTCAATCTGGAATCCGTCGTTGCTGGTTTTGCCGATCACCTGCCCGCCCTTGATGCCGGCGCCGGCCAACACGACGGAAAACGCGAGCGGATAATGATCGCGCCCGCCGTTCGCGTTGACCTTTGGCGTGCGGCCGAATTCACCCATCCAAACGATGAGCGTGTCGTCGAGCAATTTGCGATCGCGCAAATCCGTCAGCAAAGCGGAGAAGGCGGCGTCGAGCTGGCCGGCGACTTGCCGAGTTTGCACGGCCGCGTTGCCGTGCGTATCCCAACCGCCGAGCGTGATCTCAATGATCGGCACGCCGGCCTCGCGCAATCGCCGCGCGATCAGGCAACTCGTGCCGAACCGAGCGCGGCCATACGCGTCGCGTGTCGCCGGTTTCTCGTCGGCGAGGTCGAACGCCTTCGCGATGTTTTTGCGTTGAGTCTTGCCGTTTTCTTTGTCGTGTGCTTCGAAGGCCGCGTCATTGGGGAGGGTTGGAGCCGCGTCGGCCGGCGGAAGTTGAAACTGATTCTTCGATCCGACGTGCAACGGCGCGTATCCGTCGCCGAGAAAACTGGAGCCGAAGTTCGCCGAGTCGATGCAAACATAGCGCGGCACAGTCGTTAACTGGCTGCCAATTTCGCGGGCGAGAACGCTGCCCAAACGCGGATAGGCCAGCGCGCCGCCCTGCGGCTGGGCCGTGTGCATGAGATGGGTCCCACGATTGTGATCCCCTTCGCGATGCGTCATCGAGCGAATGACCGCCAGATGGTTCGCCTTCTTGGCGAGCAGCGGCAGCGTTTCGCTGAATTGCAGCCCCTTGACATTCGTATCGATCGCCTTGAATAGTCCGACATCGCCCGGCTTGGGGTCAAACGTATCGAGCTGACTCGGCCCGCCGTTCATCCACAAGATGATGCAGCCGCGTTTGACTTTATTCTTGTCGATCGGCTCGACCGTGAATTGGATCGGAGACGTGCGTCGCGCATCGTCGGGCGGCCCGGCGTCACCATCGGAAGGCGTCGCGCAGAGAATACCGGCGAACACGAGGCCGGCGAGGCAAACCAGCATGGCCATCAACTTGGTTGCAGTGCCGATCATGGGAAACGCTCCTTGGGCGAGTTCGACCGCAAACGCGGAAGCGCCGCACGTCCTTGCCGCCGCGAACGCCATCGCTGACTGCACGGTCCGCGCGACCAGTTCGCCGGCCAACGCCCGCGAGGCGGCGGCGCCGGAAGTAGACACGGCCAAGCCCGCGCCGAATCGAGCGTAGCGCATCCGCAGCATTTCGCGCGCCCGCTTGAGCCGGCTGTTGACGGCGTCCGCGGTGGTCGCGAGGACGGCTGCCGCTTCGATTTGCGTCCGGCCTTCCAAATAACACAGTATGACCACGCTTCGATACTCGTCCGGCAACCGTGCCAGCTCGTCATCGAGCGCGATGCGATCGAACTGCGGCGGCGCCGTTTCGATCACGTCGATTGACACGGCATGTTCGCACCGGCTCACGCGGATCTGACGGCCGCGCAGGGCCAATCGATAGGCCACTTGATAAAGCCATCCGCTCAGCGATTCGCTTTTTCGAATCGAGCCCGCCCGCCGCGCGAGCACCATGAATGCTGCCTGAAAAACGTCTTCCGCGTCCTGTTCATGCCGCATGATTCGGCGGCATGCCGACAGGACCATCGGGCCATGCCGGCGCACCAGCTCGGTGAATGCGAAGTCGTCCCGGCAGTCGATGTAGCGCTCCAGCAATTCGCGATCCGTCGGCGCAGCCGCGTTCTTGACGGCAATGCGCTGCACAAAGCCAAGCACTTTGCTCAATGGTGCGGTTTTCATCAAGGATCCTGCCCGCGTGTCTTTCGCCTACTACTTTTATAGAGGCGTCAGCAGGTCGGCGGACGGCGGAATTCTTTTGAATCGTTCAAGATTGCAGTTCAGCGCGAATATTTGTCGTATCGCAATCATGAATCGAGTAATCTCCTGCCAATGGAAACCGATTCCTTTTTTTGTCAACTCTTCAAGCACCTGCCTGGAACGCTATTCGAGCTTCTCGGCATGCCTGGCGAAACGGCGAACGCGTACCGCTTCGACTCCGTGGAATTGAAGAAGGCGTTTCGCATCGATGGCCTGTTTCTACCCGAGGAGACCGGCTTGCCGCTGTATTTCGTCGAGGTGCAGTTTCAGCTCGTGCCGAGTTTCTATGCGAATCTCTTTGCGAAAGTGTTCTGCTTTTTGGAAGAAAACAATCCCGCTCAAGAATGGAACGCGGTCGCCATCTTTTCGAGCCGTAGTGTCGAGCCGAAACAACTCGGGCCGTATGATGATTTGCTGAAGTCGCCGCGTGTGAAGCGCATTTATCTGAATGAGCAAACGGGATTACCGACGCCATCGTTCGGCATGGATCTCTTGAAGTTGCTATTCGTTGAGAAGGGACAAGAAAGACCGCTCGTTGGAAAACTGGTGCATCGCGCTGAAACTGAGATTTCCGATGGAACGCAACTTTCGACGGTGATAGAATTGGTGGAGGGAGTGCTGTATCGGCGTTATCCTCAGCTTTCGCGTGAAGAGGTGCTCGACATGTTTCATTTGACTCCATTACATAAGACGCGTGCCTGGATACAAATGAACGAGGAAAGCCTCGAACGCGGCAAGAAGATTGCGCAGATGGAGATCGTTCGAAATTGTATTGCGAATGGAATGTCAATCAAGGACACGGCCAAGGTCACTGGACTTACTGCGACCGAGGTTCGCCGCTTGGCCAAACCCAAGGCGAAATAGCCGTCCCGCCCATTTGAAGCGGCTACTTCTTTGCAACGATCGCCCGCAACACCTGCCCCTCCTGTCCTCGCAACAGCCGCACGACTTCTTCGCGCGTGAGCTTGCCCGACATCATCGCCGCGGCCGTCCCCGCCGCAAACGCGTTGGCGATGCTCGTGCCATACGCGCCGCCGCCGGCCAATTCAAGTTCGTCATACGCATAAAGCCAGGGCCGCCGCGACAACTCCATGCCCATCGGCGAACCGTAGGCGCTGTACGGCCGCGGCTTCTGATCGAGACCGGCGGCGCCAATGGAAATGACGTTGCGCGCGTCCATCGGAATGCCGATGCTCCCCGTGTCGGTGTTGAAATCGGCGAGCACGGCGCGGCCTTGCACGCGATTGGCGTCGTCGAGCACCTCCACGAACACACGCAGCCGCAGTTCCCAATCCTTTTCGAGCGCCGGCAGCGTCGGCGCGCCCAGCGGACGAATGCCGGTCGGCGAGAGGCCGTCGCGAATGCGGAACATCAACGTCTTGCGTTCCGGGTGCGGCGCGAATTCCCAGTAGGTGCTGACTTGCTTCTCAACACGAATCGCGTAACGCCCCGCGTCGGCGAGCGTCGTTTCAAGCACATGCTCGTAAACGGAGCCGCCGGGCCGATGCTCCAGCCGTTGCGGCCAATTCATGGTCCGCGCCACCAGGTCGAACGAATCGCCCGGCAGCTTCTTCGTCTCCGGATCGCGCTGACGCAACAACTGCAGACGCAAATTCGCGAGCGGCTTGCGATAGAGGTCCTCGTCGCCGGGCGGCAAATAATAATCCGGATCGTGCGGCTCGCGCCATTGCAACGTCAAACGCAGCTTCGTCTTGGCGGGCAACTCGGCCTTCGATTCACCGAGATGTGGCGCCCAGGCGAGGAAGTTGACTTCGCGGGTCCAGCGGTCCTTGGACAGCTTGGCGGTGTCGTCGCCGAACGTCATGCCGGGATCGCCGGTGACGCCGCGAAAGAGCCCGAACCACGCCTGGCCCCGCGTGTTGCCGGCCGCCTGGAACCAGAGCGGCCCGGCGCCGGACGCGTCCAGCAATCGCGACAGCGGACTGGCGGACCCGAGCGGATAACCACTGTTCCATGACAACTCATTGACAACGATCGGGATGCCGTTCAGGCTCTCGATTTCCTTGAGATATGCGCGATACCGTTCCTCGCGCCGGCTATGCTCGGCTTCGAGTTTCTGGTGAAACTCCATGCGCTGAGCATGCCATTCGCGATCGCTGTAAAGCCAGGCGTATACCGGACCGAGGAAGCCGAGATAGGCCTTCTTGTCGGCCTCGTCGCTGAAGTCATCGAGGATCACCCGGCGTTCTTCGAGCAGCATCGCACGGCGGGCGCTCAATTGCGCGGCCCGTGCGAGCAGCTCGCCGTTGCGTAGCTCAATCGTGCTGGAGAACTTGTCCCCTTGCACGTATCGCCAGACGTCGTGAAGCTGATAGAGATCGACGACATCGACGCGAATCAACACCAACTCCGCCTCCGGGGCCGCCAGCGCCGCGGCCTGGGCGCACAACGTGCCGTGGCCGAAGGCGTCCTTGTCGCCGGTGTAGGGTCGCGGATAGATTTCGAGATCGGCTTCGGTGGTCAGATCGACGAGCCGCGTCTGGGCCGGCAGCTTCTTCTCCTTGACGAGTTTGTCCCAGCCGCGGAAATCCCGATCGATGATGCCGATGCGCACTCCCCTGCCCTTTTGGCCGTCGGCGTGCAGTTTCTTCAGGCCGGCCTGTTCGAGCGCCTTGGCGTTGTCTCCCTTGACCTTGACTGCCCCATCCACATCGACGCTCGGCGCCCGCGGCAAACGAATGAACGACACGATCGACGAGGACGCCAGCGTCTTCACCTGATCGAGCCGAATCAAGCCCGTTACATAATTGCCAAGCTGGCCCTCGACAAAGAAGCCGGGCGTCACTTCATCCAGCAGGACCTTCCAGGTTCGTTCGCGTTCGCCGATGTCGCCGACGAAGCCGATCTGCACGCGGACTTTCTCGGCCGACGTTTTCTCGCCCTTGACCAGCTCCCACAGGTCCGCGCTGACTTTCTCCAGATGCTCCGGCACGCGCGGCTCCAATTCAGCGATTTCCTTGACCGCCTCGCCGTCGGGCAAGACCTCGATGACTTGCACCGGATTGATGTCGCGCAAGGGAACGGGGATCTCGTTGCGCGGGATGATCGGCCCCAGCCAGCCGGCGGGATGATTGCGTAGATCGCGATTGAGAATATCGAGCTTGCCCTTCGGAATCGTGCCGACGATGCGCGTGTATGGCTTGCGGGAATAGCCGCGATGATCGTAGCCGACGGGTTCCTTGAAGCCGAGCTCGCGCAAGAGGACGCGCGTCTGATTGGACAGCTCGCGTTGACGATCGGGCGTCAAGTTGCCCGCGAGTTCGAGCCGCACGGTGACGGGGGCGTTGCCGTCGTCGGGCAGCTTGAATTCGTCCGGGGCGAACGGGACGATCAGGATCGATTGCACGACCACCGGGTCGAGCAGGTTCCGCACTTTCGCCGACGCGATGTAGCCGGTGAGGTAATTCTTGGTGCGATCCTCGCGATCGGTCTCCGCGTGCTTTTCGAGAGGCGGGTCGAATTCAAAGCCGATCTTTTGCAGATGGCGAATCAAATCATCGTAACGGGCGACATGCTCATCGCGCGGCGCCGGAATGTCGTAGCGCAGCGAGACCTTGTACTTCTCCGCCGGCGGCGGCGCGGGAGGCTGAGCGCGAACGATTGTAGCGAAGATGCCGAAGAGGACGAAGAGGACGATCGTCAGGATGCGCGCGTGGTGTCTCATGTCTTCAGTATGACACAAGCCGGCGACGCCGAAAGCGATTTTCCGATTGCCCTTCCCCGTTTAGCGCCCGCGTCGAACGGACAAACCGCGTTAACCCATTTGTTTCAATCCAGCGCCGGCATGGAGACCGGCGGCTTGCGAAATCGTTCGAGGCCCACAAACATCAGTCGGGCCGAAACGCCCTGACTGAACCCGAAAATGGCGCCGAAGAAAAGGTAAGCGCCGACCAAGATGGCCGCATCCTTTAGTTGATCGACGTTGGCCCACATTCCATCGAGCAGCACCACCAGCGCAAGTCCAACAGCGCCCAAACACGAGGCCCACAAGACGGCAAGCGCGAGCGGCTGTGTTAACCGTTTGGAAAAAAAGCCGGCGAGAGCGCCGAAAATGGCACAGGACAACGGCGTCGTCAGAAATCGCCTGTCGAGGCACTCAAGAGCGAGCCAAAGTAGAGATTCCGGCGCGATTAGGTTAGCGTCCAGGTGAGACCGATAAACAAAGTACGCCAATTCGAATACCAACATAAACACCGCCACAACGACGCCGCCAACCGCGCCGCTCAGAGCGAAGATCATGAACCGAGCGCTACGCGCATTCGTGGAGCGCGTAGATTGTTCGGCGTCGTTCACTTGTCCACTCCATCCCCTTATTTCGACGGCAACTGATACCCCGCCTTGTTGAGCCGCATGCGATACAAGCTCTTGCCCGCCGTGATGTAAAGCGTGGACGCCTCATTGCCGCGGCCGAAGCCGACGTTGGTGGGAATCTCCGTCTTGATGTACGCCAATTCCTTGCCGCTCGGTGAATATACGTAGATGCCGGGGCGCGTCTCGTCGCGCACCGCCACGTAGATGTTGCCGTCAACATCCGCACACAGCCCGTCCGGCCCGTCCTGCGGCGCGTAGTCGGCGAGCACCTTGCGAAACTTCGCGGTGCCGTCGGGCGCGAGGTCGT
>DAIOGM010000387.1:0-7157 GCA_036745215.1 Gemmataceae bacterium | reverse complement strand
TTGCAAGTCGAGAACGATACGAGCGGCAATGACGATGGGATCGATGGTCGCATGGGGTGCCGCGCCGTGGCCCCCCTTCCCTTTCACGACGATGTCCACGGAATCGACGTTCGCCTGCATTTGCCCTTCACGATAATTGAGATGCCCCGTGGGATAGCGACCATCGCAATGCAGCGCGAGCGCGAAATCGGGGCGCGGAAACTTGGTGAGCAAGCCATCTTCGAGCATCGCTTTCGCGCCGGCGCCGATTTCCTCCGCGGGCTGGCCGATCAAGATGAGCGTTCCCCGCCAGCGATTTTTCATCGCGGACAGAACGCGAGCGGTGCCGACGAGGCAGGCGACGTTCATGTCGTGGCCGCACGCGTGCATGACGCCGACGTCGAGGCCGTCCTTGTCGCGGGTGCGGATCTTACTGGCGTACGGAAGCTTGGTGTCCTCGATGATCGGCAGGGCGTCCATGTCGGCGCGGACCATGATGGTCGGGCCTTTGCCGTTCTTCAAGACGCCGACGACGCCGGTGCCGCCGATTTTTTCGGTGACTTCAAAGCCGGCCTTGCGCAGTTCCTTCGCCAGCCGCGCGGCCGTTTGCTCTTCTTGAAACGCGAGTTCGGGGTATGCGTGGATTTGTTTGTAAAGCGCAAGGAGCGAGTCGGCCTCGATCGTGATCGCCTTTTCGATTCGCTCGGCATTGGGCTTTCGTGTACCCTGAGCGTTCACGGGTAACGACAGAAGGAACAATGAAGCGATAACAACGATTTCACGGCACATGCCTGCACTCCCAACAAAACAAGGCGATTCGACAACGCGCCGTCAAAAACGGGTCGGCGCAACAGGTGAAGTTATCCACGACACGGCGGCCTATTGCAAATCCATTGCGATATTTCCCGCGCGGATTGACAGGGCGTTGGTTGCCGGCTAATTTGGCTACTCACCCTGCGGAAACGATCCCGACGAGGAGGCGTTACATGGCGGAAGTTCGGGTCAACCTTGACGACGCCGACGGCAGATTGCCGGACGTGTGCATGTGCTGCGGCGAAGAGGCGACCACGACCACGACGAAGAACATGTCCTGGTGTCCGCCGTGGGTCGGCGTTCTCGTCCTGGTCGCCGTCCCGGTTTATCTGGTCGTCATGCTGATCATGACCAAGCGGGCCAAGGTGCAAGTTCCGTTGTGCGAGGACCACAAAGGCCACTGGTTCAACCGGCATCTCATCGTTTGGGGCAGCTTTGCGCTGGTCGCGCTCCTCGGTTTGGCGATTTTTATCATGATGATGGCTTTGCCCAGAGAGCACACGGACCGCATTGGCCCATTCGCGTGCATCGGCGGCCTGGTTCTTTTCATCGCATGGCTCGTCGTGCTGATTGTCTGCCAATCGACGGCGATTCGGCCGAAGGAAATCACGGACGACGACATCACGCTGCAAGGAGTTTCCGAAGCGTTTGTGGACGCCGTCGAGGACGCCTATCGTGAACGCCGCGCTCGACGCAAGAAAAAGCGGCTGGAGCGCCACGATGACGACGAAGAGGAGGACGTGGCGCCGCGGCCCCGCAAAAAGTCTTCTTCGGACGGCGTCGTTGACAAAAAGCGCCGCCGCGATGCCGATGAGGAAGAGGACGAGCCGCCGCCGCGCAAGAAACGTCGGCCTATAGATGACGACGAGGATTGACAATCTTGCGGGAAACCTATGACGTTTTCGCGGTGTCGCCGCACGATCGCGTGGGATAGTGCGGGCGCTAATCGAAGACAAGCTATCGAAGGACTTTTTTCAACACCGCCGTAATTCGTTCCTCTGAGCCGGGCGCGACCCAGTTCCAGTCGTGCAAGTTGCCGTCGCGCTCCTTCACGGCCTGTTCCGTCGGAATGTAGCCCGGCGCACATTCGCCGTAGCCCATGACCACGACGAACGAATCGGGCCGCGTCTTTTGCGCCATCAACTGATACTCGACATAAGCCTCCGCCGGCAGCAATACGAGGTGCGCGGAACCAAATGCGATCGCGGGGACGTCAATGGTGGCCCCTTGGTCCGCGCGTTTCCGCCAACTCAAGCCGAACGCTGCGAGGCATTGATCGAATGGCCGCGGGCCGTCCAGCAGCTTCTTTTCCAAATCGGCGACCGTGAATCCCGGACCTTCGCGCGGCTCCAGGCGCAGCTTCTCATTGCGAAACTTCACGTCCGTCATCGGATGTCGTTTCGTTGCTTTCCATGCATCGGCCATACCTTGATAGATCCGCTCCGCCAACACCGGCCGATTGTCGGGCGAGCCATCGTTGTATTTGCCGGCGGTGACGTTGCCGGAGCAGCCGGACGCGTAGATTTGCATGACGGCGGGATCGTCGTTCGTACGGCGTTTGCGAGCCAGGCCGACGAAATCGGCCGAGACGATGCCGCCGCCGTAATAGCTCATCGGATGTGTGGCGTAGGCGCTGAGCGCAAGCACGGGGCGGTCGCCGTCCCAGAAGCTGAGCGTCTTGAGCCAGGGATCGACGACGCCTTCCTCGCCGTCGCGGATTTTCGGATCGCGCGTCGCACTCATGCGATTGTGCCGCGGTAAGCCGTCGAGGCCGAGGTAACGGCGATTGGATGCGACCTTGTCCACTTTCGCCTGGCCGATGCCGTAATGCGTGATTTTCTTCGGCTCCTGCAAACTCTTCAAGAGCGCCTTGGCGACACGCTGCACCGCTTTTTCATGGAAATCGAGCATGCAGATCGAACCCTTCGCCTTGGCCTTGTCGAGCAACCGTTGCGCTTCGAGATCGGCGATCGGCGCGTCGTGCTGATGAATCGCGGAGACGAGGACGCGCTCTTTGTCGGTCTTCGCGGCTTCGGCAAGCACTTCGCGCCAGCGTTCGTAGGCGTCATTGCGGATTTCGCACCAATCGACGCTGACGACGACGATCGGCTTCAAGTCTCCCCTCGCCCCTTGGGGGAGAGGGGTTGGGGGTGAGGGGGGAATCAGGACGAAGCCGTTCGCGGAGAGCGGGTCGCCGATTTTTTCGACGGGCTTGATGCCGCCGCCCATGCACGCGTGGCCGATCGGCGGCGTGACGTCGGCGGTGAATGGCGCAAGTCGATAGACGCTCTCTTGGGCGTGCGCGATTGGGGCGATGAGAAGGAGACAAGGGATCAACAGAATGCGCATGAGTTTCCTTCCGTGCTACCCCGCGGAATCGCTGCGCTCATCCGCGGGCTTGGCGTCGGGGAGCGGGGTCGCGCCGGGCGGCGGCGTACCCTTGCCTGCTTTGATGTACTCGGCGCGACGGCGAGCGTATTCCTCGGGGGTCAGCACTTCCAGCTCCGTGTCGCCTTGTGCGTGTATCTGCTTCAAAAAGGGGATGCACCAGCCGCAACCGGTGCCAGCGCCGCCGCACTCGGAGAGCTGGCTCGGCACCTTCGGCTTGCGCTGCCGAACGAAGTTCAGGAGCTTGCGCCGCGTGACGTGGAAGCAGTAACAAACTTTGGCGTCGAGGTCCATGGAAGCACCAAATCATATCCTATCCGAAAAGCACCTCCTTCAAAGGAAACCACTGATGACGCCCCTCGACGACGCCATGCATCCGCCGCTACTGACTGCTGACTTGCCCGGCATCGGCGGCTTGATCAAATCGATTCCCGAAGATTTCGACGTCGAGGAGATTCCCGCTTACGAGCCGAGTGGCCAGGGTGACTTCCTTTATCTTTGGATCGAAAAACGCGACATGGGGGCCGAGTACTTCGAACGGCAGGTAGCCCGGCGGCTCGACATTCCGGTCGCCGAGATCGGCGCCGCGGGATTGAAGGATCGTCGTGCCGTGACGCGGCAGTGGCTTTCCGTGCCGGCACATGTCGAACCCAAGCTTGCACAACTCGACGGCGACGGCATCAAGGTGTTGCGCGTCAGCAAACATACGAACAAGCTGCGTGCGGGACATTTGCATGGCAATCGGTTTCGAATCCTGATTCGTAAAGCAAACGTCTCGCTTGCACCGGAGGAAAATGTGCAAGCGAGACGCTTGCACTACGATGAGATCATCGAACGAATCCGCATCCACGGCTTGCCCAATTTCTACGGGCCGCAGCGGTTCGGCAGGGACGGCGAGACATTGCACCTCGGCCTGGCCATGTTGCGCGGCCAGAAATCGATCCGCCAGCCGTTTTTGAAAAAACTCGCCCTTTCCGCGGTTCAATCCGCGTTGTTCAACCACGTCCTGGCGCAGCGAATGCGCGACGGCCTGCTTCGCCGCGTGCTGCCGGGCGATGTGATGTGCAAACTGCCAACGGGCGGCATGTTCGTCGCCGAGGACGTGGCCGCCGAACAGACGCGGTTCGAAGCACGCGAGATTGTGACCGCGGGACCGATATTCGGCCGTAAAACGTTTGCCTCGGCTCAGGAAGCCTTGGCACGCGAACAGACTGCGTTATCTGCTTTCGATTTGAACGCGACTTCATTCACCGGCTTCGGCAAACTCTTGATGGGAACGCGGCGGCACAATCTCGTATACTGCGACGACCTCGCAGCTGCAGTCGAGCCGGACGGTTTGCGGCTGCAATTTGCACTGCCCGCAGGCAGCTATGCGACCGTGCTCTTGCGCGAGCTGATGAAGACTGACACCGCAACGGAAGAAGATTGAACGCCTGCGTGTCGCCGCAAACTACATTTGTATACTCGGTTGTGCTTCAACCGCGGCACCTGGGCAATCTACTCAGTTGAATCGCGACGCGCCATTTCTGTCATGCACGCCGACTCTCTTGCAAGATCAATTTTTTCCTTTCCAAAATTGATTTGACGCGCGTGGGGTGACTTTGTTTCAATCTGGTGGGGATCGCAACCAAAGGAGGTTCGAATCCGTTCCGGCAAACCTTGATTGGGGGACATTATGTCTACGGTTACCAAGCCGAATGTGGATGATTTCACAGTTCCAGAGAAGATTCTACTTGCCGCGGAGACCCTGGAGAAACAAGGGCAGTCACCATTCACGGCCGAAATGTTGATTGTCGCATCCTGGCAGAAATTTCCGACAACCTTTGGCCTGAAAGGATTCGCAGAAAAGTATCCGGACTCGAACAAGATTCTTTCCAGCATCATGGGCGAAAAAGGGCTGGCGCGGCGCGGCTGGCTCGTGAAAATGGGCCAGAAGCTCTACGCGATGACGCGCGAAGGGCGAAACGTCGTTCGCCGCGTCATGTTGCAAGAGGAGGAACCGCCGCCCGAAGGCATCGCGCATCGTTTGAGCCGAGAGCACGAACGATTCCTGAAGACACTGTTCGACTCGAGCGCGGTGCAAAAATTCGAGGACAATCGCAAGCATGAGCTTTCATTCGCGGACGCGTGCCGATTCTGGGGCGTCACCGAGAACATGCACGGCGACCAGCTTGACAAGCGTTTGGAAGACATGGATCGCACGCTGGCGGAGCTGGATCGCGTCCTCGCGGATGTGGACGCGGAAACGTCCGGCAGTCGGGTCGTGACGGCGGGCGATGTTCGCGTGATGACGAACATTCACCGCTACATGCAGGACCGTTTCGATCGGCATCTGAATTTGCTGCGGAAACGTTGACCCGTTCACGTTTAGCGCTCGCTTGGCCCGGCGAGCGCTAAACGTAAACTGCTACGCCGCAAGCGGCTCTTCAAATCGCAACTTCGATCCCGCGACGTAATCCGCGTTGATCTCGATACTCGTCCATTTCCGCCCGAGCGTCTCCGCGACTTGTCCCGTCACGTTGCTGCCCGCGAACGGATCGAGCACCATTTCGCCGCGCCCGGTCAAGAAGCGAATGAAGAAATCAGGCAGCTCGGGCGGAAAGCGAGCCGGGTGAATCGGCAGGCCCGCCGCACGGCACTTGAACAAATACTGGTCATACGAACGCGTGTTCGGCACCGTCAGCACATTGGGCGGAATGGCGCCGCCGTTGTCTTTTTGAAAGTGTGGACCGATCTCGTGCTGCGAAGGTCTCATCGCCGGCTCGTAGCCGTCTTTCAAAAGCCGCTTCATCGACTTCGAGTACGGCACCAGCACGCGGCGATTGTCGGCTTGCGGTTCGGTCGATTTTGACAGCCACCAGATGTTCGTGACCGCTTCCTTGACGCGCGTGCGGCGAATCGTGACCCATTCCGCCGGCGTGGGCAAGCGCGACGGATTGTACCAGTAAAAATCTTGAGCCAGGTAGAAGATCTTGCCAAGCCGAAGGAGCAGCTCATAAGGGAAGAGCGAACGCGTGCCGCTGCCGCGATTCCAGGCGCCGCCGAGTTCCATGACGAAGCTGCCGTCTGGGCGCAGGACGCGGCGAATTTGTTCGACGATTGGCCAAAACCAGTTGATGTATTCGTCGGCCGTGACGTTGCCGTACGCTTTCTGGCGACGCAGCGCGAACGGCGGCGACGTGAAGACGAGCGCGACCGATTCGTCCGCGACCTGTTTGAGCACGTCAAGCGCATCGCCGTTGTACGCTCGCCCCAGCCGCGTGGCGTACGCGGGCGTCAGCCGTCCTTTGGCCACTGTGGTATCCTCCGTGTGGCGGTTGGATAACACAGGTTCGACGAGTTGACAAGACTCATTCCGCCGCTTGCCGTTTAGCGCTCGCGCAGCGCCACGCGAGCGCTAAACGTAAACAGCCTAATTTACCAATGCGAAATCGGCCCCTTGGGCACCGCAATCTCCGGCATTTCACCAGCTTTCCAGTGCGGCGGCGGCCCCTTCGCGCGCAACGTCGCCACGATCGCGTCGAAATCGACGATGCGTTCCAGCATCATCATTCGTTGATGGATTTCCTTGCCCGGCTTCAACACCTTCGAATACCATCCGCCGCATTTGCGAAACGTCAAACTGGCGCCGCGTTCGCCGCGCTGCGCGACGAGCAAGTGATAGTGCCGGCTCATGAAATCGAGGCGTTGATCGTACGTTGGAATGGCGCCGATGTCGCCGGTTCGTTCCCACGAGCAAAGTTGGGCGAACATCCACGGATTGAGCAACGCGCCGCGGCCGATGCCGATGCCCGCGCAGCCCGTTTCCGCGAACATACGCTCGGCGTCGGCGATGGAACGCACGTCGCCGTTGCCGATGATCGGCATCGAATCCACGGCTTCGACGACGGCGCGAATGCCGTCGAGGTTGACCTTGCCCGAAAATCCCTGTTCGCGCGTACGGCCATGGATGGTTACCGCGGCGACGCCGGCCTGTT
>DAIOGM010000386.1:0-7166 GCA_036745215.1 Gemmataceae bacterium | reverse complement strand
GTCAGCCCCCCCTTTGAGCGGGCCTGGACATCGGCGCCGGCGGTGATCAAAGTCTTGCCGACGTCCGACAAGGCGACGCTGGTGACGATTCCTTGGTGCCCATCGTGGCCATGCGTGGGTTTGCCGGTCTGCAAGTCCCAGATTCGAATCAGACCCGCGGAGCTGGCCCAGGCCAGCGACTTGCCGTCCGGGGCGAACACGAGGGCGCCGCCGGAAAAGGCATCGGCGGGAAACGCCTGGCGTTCCTTGCCGGTAGCGACGTCCCAGAGCCGAATGCGATTGTCCGCGGCCGCCGACGCCAGCGTTTTGCCATCCGGCGAAAAGACGAGCGCATTGATTCGCTTTTGGCCCAAGAGGTCCAATTGCTGGCCCGCGTCCAACTTCCGCGCTTCTTCAGGGGTCAGCCAAAACTTTGCGGGCCGCAGGGGGTTTCGGACCTGATGAGCCTGGATTTCCCTCAATTGGCGGCCGTCCAGCGGGTCATGAAGAAAGATGGAACCGCTGCCGTTGATCGTGATGGCGAGCGTCTTGCTGTCGGGCGAAAGGGCAAGCAACTCGACGTCGCGTTTAGACTTGAGCGAGACGAGTTCTTGCCATGGATCGATTTGAATGATTCGCGGCGGAACCACATCGCAGTGCTTGAGCGCGAGGTTTTTGCCGTCGGCGGAAAAGGCGAGTGCGATCACCGATTCTCGTCGGTCTTTCTGGCTTTGCAGCAGCTTGCCGGTTTCGACGTCCCAGATGCGGACCTGATGGCCGCCGGCCGCCAGCTTTTTGCCGTCGCCGGAGAAGGCGATCGGCAGGACGCCGCCGAAGCCGCTGCGACTGCTTTTCAGTTGGCGAATCTCCTTGCCGGTGGCCGCCTCCCAAAGGTAAACGATGCCGTCTCGCTCATCCGTACCGGCGAGAATCTTGCCGTCGGGTGATGCGGCAATATGAGCGGCGCCGTTGACGTGAAACTGGCGCAGTTCTTTGCCCGTGGCGGCGTCCCACAGGCGGATTCGGCCGATGCCCGTTTGGCGATGCGTACCGATGGCGCCGCCGGTCGCGAGGATCTTGCCTCCGTCAAGATACGCCATGGACGACACCGGTCCGCCGTGCCGAAACCGCGGCGTGCCCATGCGCGCGCGGGCGCCTGGCGGCAATGGATCCGCCTGAGCATCAGCTTCAACTTGATCTCGATGTGGATTGACTGCCACGGCTTCCGTGGGCGAAGAGGCTGTCACCAGCGAGTAGGCAACCAGGAGTGCAGCGCTTAACATCGTGACGATGAACGAGAGCAACCTGGTGGAAGTCATGGTGGACACCGCTCCGTTCGCCAGGCGGAGCGCATGCGTGGAAACCGCGCCGGCGGGGATCGAAACGCCCCTCGCAAAGCAAACCGCGGCCTGCAGCGTGTGATGGACGAGCACACCCGGCGCCTTGGCCAAGACGGAATTGTGAGTCAACACCGCAACGACCGCCCCGGCGCCGAGGACAAGGCCGCGTCGCTCCAATCGCGCCCGCAACCGGTCTCGCCCGCGCGCGAGTCGGCCCTTTACGGTGCCCAGCGGCCAGTTCAACTGGCGAGCGGCTTCGTCGTGCGTCTTCCCTTCGAAGTAACAAAGGATGATCGGCATTCGGTACTTCTCCGACAGTTGATCCACCTCCTCGTGGATGACCGCCTGCCAATCGCGCAAAGCAACGTCATCGATGGAGTTTGTTTCCGTCATCGGCACCGCCTGTTGTTCGTGCGTACGTCGATGCGCGATGCCGGCCTTGGTCATGCGCGCGATGTTGAGGGCCACCCGGTAAAGCCAGGCCGGCAGCGAGTCGTGTTGGCGAATGGAATCCGCCTTGCGTGCCAGCACGAGAAAGGTGGCCTGAAAGACATCCTCGGCGTCATGCAAATCGCAAAGCACGCGCCGGCAAACGCCGAACACCAGCGGCCCGTGCCGGTGCAGAATTGCCGCGAAGGCGGCCTCGTCTCGCTCCGCGACGAACTGTTGAAGCAACTGAGCATCGCTCGAAACACCGCATTCAGGCGTGCCGGCGTATTGGCGGACCAAGCGCAGCAACGTAGCCATCTCAAGCGACATTGTTCGGCTCCACTGGGCCTTGGGACTGTACTTAGGTTAGTCGCTGGCGCTGTGCGGATACACTTTTGTTGAAAATCGTCGGAACGCGATCGCGTTCGTCAGGCGTTGACGTTTGATGATTTAGATGGAGAAATCGGCCCGCCGCGCCGGACCGACCTGAACAGGTCATGCGCTCCCCGGAACTCTTGCGTTTCGAGTGGCATCCAAGTTGATCGTGGTCGGTGCAAGAAAAAGAAACTAACGCGTTTTGTCTACCCTCGTTAATGTTGTAACGGAAACCCTGAACCGCGCGCAGCGGGACGCCGTAATATACGCACGTCCACGTTTGTGTCGGGTAGATTGTGCAATGTTCATGCAAGCCGCAAAGAGCATCCCCAAGGAACTGGCTCAAGACAGGCGACGTCGAAAAGCGCCTGAATTGTCTTGCTAGTTTATCCGGATTGCCCTTAGAATAAATCTTCTTGTTTTCCGGAACAGTGCGATCCATCACGAATGAATCGGTGGGCATTCCCCGGCGGCGCCGAATTGTTGGAAGCGACATCGGGCGTCCGCGCTAACCGGTTCGTTGGCATTGATGGATCCCCCCGCAGGTTTTCGCGCAAAGGGCCGATTTACGCGACGCAATCGTATCGTTTATTGATCATTTTATTCTGAGGTCGTCAATGGCTTTCTTTAGTTGGCCGCAATGGCTCCGTAGTATGTCTCGCCCGCGCCGCAAGCCGTTTCGGAGAAAGAGGCTGGACTTCGTCAAGCTGGGGATGGAGTCACTGGAGGAGCGGACGCTGATGGCGACCGCGCCGTTCATCACGTCGGTGACGCCGACGAATGCGACGAGCATCTTCCTGCCAAGTCCCATCCTGCCGCCGCCGGCATTGACGGTCAATTTTTCCGAAGACATGTTAGCCATCGACGTGGGCAACCCGCTCAATTATTTCATCTTCAATTCCGAAGGCCTGCCGGTCACGGTCAACAGCGCAACGTACAGCAACAACGGCGGCGTCGGGCCGTTCACCGTCACGATCGGTTACAACGACGCCAATCCGATTCCGGCGGACGTCTACACCTTGTTGCTACAGGGAAATCAGATCCACAGCGTCGCGGGCATCGCGATGACGGCGCCGGGACAGGTGGTGATTTCCAATCAGGAATCGAACACTATTTCCGTGGTCGGCGTCAACGGCGCCAACGACACGAAACTTCAGGCGGCGACGAACTTCTCGGTCGGCGATGGGCCGCTGGCGATCGAACTCGTGGATCATGGTTTGTTGATTGGCGATTTCGTCCCGTCGGGGGTGCTCGATCTGTTGGTGGCGTCGCGCGATCCCGACAACAACCAATATGTCATTAACATTTTCAGCGCGCGCAACGGCGGCGGATTTTTCACGACGCCGACCGCGACCCTGGACCTGCCTCAGGGTTCGATCCCCACCGACATTACCGTCGGGAATTTCGACGATCCAACCCTGCAAAACGGCCTGGATATTGCCGTCAGCATCGACCGGACCAGCGCGAGCGGCAACGGTGAAGTCACGGTGTTCTTGAGCATCCTGGACACCTCGATCAATTACGGGCTGGGGACCAGCATCACCGCGTCGGCGGCGGGCCCCGTCGCCATTCACGCGCGGGACATGGACGCCGACGGCAATATTGACCTGGCCGTGGCCAACAACCGCGGCAGTCCGTTGATTGTTTACGTGCTTCCCGGCGACGGCCTCGGCGGATTCGGCGGTCCCGCGAATCATACGGTTGTCTTGAACCCCCTTCTTGGTCTGCGCCTTACCGGCATGGCGGCGTTCGGCGTGAACGATCCCAACGAAATCCTCTTGCCCGACCTGGCCGTCACGACGAATTTTGGCGAAGTCGTGCTCCTGACCAACACCAGCGTGGTCGGCACGGTCACCTTCACACAGACTTTTCTCCCCCCGTCCACGCCTACTTTTAATCATTCCGCCTTTGCCGTGATCGGGGGCGATATCAACAAGGACGGCAACGTTGACATCGTCGCGCTCGAAAACGGCGGCCGGATTCGGGCCTGGCTCGGCCCCGCGTTTGGGGCGACGCCCCTTTTGCTCGCCACGTTAACGCCCGCTCCGAATGGCGCTGGCCGCCTGGCCATCGCCGATCTCGACGAAGACGGCGGCAATGAAGTCATCATTACCTCGGGCGACGTCGCCAATCGAGTGACGGTCCTGCACCAAAATGCGACGACTCCGGGCCTCTTCGATGTGGTCCGCGATTACGTGACCGGTCAAGGTCCCGGTCCGGTTGCCATCGGCGATACGAATTCCGACACCATTCTGGACGTCGTCACGGGCAACCGCTCCGGCAACAGCGCCACGGTATTTCGCGGCGCCACGGACAACGTCGGCCAGCCCGACGGCACCTTCTGGGATGACGCCAAGTATTCCACCGGCGTTGGCTTGAACGATCCGAAGGGAATTGCCAGTGGAGACCTCAACGGCGACGGCCTGCCGGACGTCGTGGTCGCCAAGAACGCCAATGACGAAATCGGCGTGCTCCTCTCCACCGGCACGCTCGACGGCCACGGCTTGATTCAGTACGGGCCAATGGTCAACTACGTGGACCTCGTCAATGGCGATGAGCCCTTGACCGTGACCCTGGGGGATTTCGACGGCATCAACGGCCTGGATATTGCCGCGGTGTTTACCGAGACCTCGAACGTCATCATTTTCTTCAACGACGGCCTGGGCGGTTTCAGCGCCACCCCGCCCGTGGTTGTGCCGGTCGGCGAGAATCCGGAACAGATTGTGGTCGGCCAGTTCGACGCCGACAATACGCTCGACTTCGCCGTCACGCACAACGAAGTGCCCGACACCGGCATCACGCTGGTGTTCGGCGCGGGCGGCGGCGCCTTCCAGACGCCGATCGAGATCGGCTTCGGCAGCCGACCGGTCGCCATCGCCACCGCGGACTTCAACCAGGACGGCAATCCCGATCTCGCGGTGGCCAATAACAAGATCGGCGCCGAAAAACTCGACGTTTATCTCGGCAATGGCTTCGGCACCTTTACCCTCGTTAGCAGCCACGATATCAGCGACTCGCCCACCAGCATCGCCGTCGGCGATATGAACCGCGACGGTTTTGCCGATGTCGTCGTTGCCAGCGGCGGGAGCGGGCCGAACTCCAATATTGACGGCACCAACAACGACCTCAACCTTCTGATCAACGCCCAGGGAATCGGCTTCGACCCGGCCATCCCGATCACGATGTTCGAAGGCGCCATGGTTCAATCGGTGGTGGTCTCGAACGTCAATATCGATCCGTTCCCGGACTTGATCGTTACCTTGATCCATCCCCCGCTATCAACGAGCGACATTAGTTTCCGCAATAATGTCTACCAGCTGGTGAGCCGGGGCGATGGCTCGTTCAAGCGCGCCGAGCCGTTTTTCGCCGGCGGCCAACCGCTTTCGCCCGCGACTCAGACGCCGAGCTTTCTTGCGCTCGCGGCCGATCCGTTGATCACCGCCACGACGTTCGACGTACACACGACGCTGGTTGCGCCCAACCTCGTGCGCAACGGCACCTTTGACATTCGCGACCTCAACGCCGAGAACGGCACGTTGACGAGCTGGCAGGTGTTCTCGCAAGAAAACAGCGCGGGCGGCTGGAACGTGCAAACGCCGAACGATCTCATTGGCGCCAGCACCAGCCCGTTGCTCCAGTTGCCGGTCAGCGATCCGGTTCAAGGCTCGTTCTCGGCCATGATGGATCAGGCCGATATCACGCTGCCGATTACCGGCCCGCTCTTTGCCGGCGCCCATGCGCTCTACCAGGACGTGGCGATCCCGATCGACGATCCATTGCGGCCCACCGATGTTCGGCTGTCGTACGCGCTAAGCTACGAGACCGCTAAACTATTCTCGAATACGACCCTCGCGTTGCCGCAGCCCCTGGACTATACGGATACGCTGACCCCGAATACGCAAATCCGCGTTGATCTCATCGATGCGCCGATTCAATTCACCGACTCGTTCGATCGGCTCAACAACACGAGTCTGGGCAACGATTGGGCCGAGGTTGTCGGCAATTTCGATATCGAGTCCGAAAAGCTGGTGACCAAAACTGCTCTTGGCGATTTGGCATTCTTCACGCGAACCAGGCCGACGAATGTTATCCTCGAAGCCGATGTAGAAATTGCGTCGCTCTCAGGGCCGCGTGCCGGCTTGGTCGCTCGCGCTACCAGTCCGAACGATTATTATGTGGCCGAACTTTCGGGCATCGGCGTCAATTCGATCTTGTCCATCTCGAGAGTTGTCGGCGGCAACGCGACTTTGTTGTCTGCGGTTACGGCGGCGGTAAACAAAGGCAAGATTCGCTTCGAAGTCACCGGCAATCGCTTCAAATTGTTCTTCAACAACGTACTGCGAATCGACACGACCGATACGTCCGCGAATGCTTTCACGGTCGCCGGGTCCGTCGGCGTCATCGGACGTTCGGCGAAGTTCGACAACTTTTCGATGAAAACGGTCGCACTCAGTCCGATGGACGTCGGTACGAGTGTGCTGCAAAACGTGTTCATCACCGATCCCGGCATGCCGCTCATCCAGCCGTACGTGACCACCGTATTGGACATGAATCCGTACAAGGGCCGGACCGTACGCATTCGTTTCGCGACGACGAACAATGACGGCATCGACGGCACGCCCGGAACCCTAGTAGTCGGCGTGGACAACGTTCGCTTGACCACGACGTACATCGATTCCAGCGCGCCGACGGTGAAGAATGTCGTGTTGCGCAACCCCGGTTTCGGCGCCAATTCGAGCATCGCGGGCATCACCAGCGATCCGACGATCATCGGCACGGTGGACGACAACGGCACGCCCGCCAACATTCGCTTTATTGAAGCCATCGCCACCAATGCGGACGACGGCACGACCGTCAAAGCACGCACCAACAAGATCGACTCGCTGGGCAATTTCTCCTTGACGTTGCCGATCACCAAGCCCGGCACCTACTACGTCACCGTGCAAGCCACCGATCGCGCCGACCTGCGGTCCACGATCGCCAATCACGCCCCTTCGGTTCCCGGCGCTTCCGCCGCCGACCTTAGGTCGGACGTATGCAGGG
>DAIOGM010000385.1:0-7171 GCA_036745215.1 Gemmataceae bacterium | reverse complement strand
GATGTCGAAAAGGCGGCGGTGGCGGGGACTCGTTTAGCGCCCGCCCATACGCATTAAGTTAAGCGTTGTGAACCACAGAGACACAGAGGCACAGAGAAAAGCCAGAATCAGGAATGCAAGGAAATACGATAATTTGAATTCGCCATTCTGCGCCTTTTCCCTGATTTCCTCTCTGTGCCTCTGTGGTTCATTTCTTAACTTGATGCGTATGGGGGCTCGTTTAGCGATCGCGTGGCGTCGCGCGAGCGCTAAACGGCAAGCTCGGAATCGCTACTTCTTTTCGTCTTTCTTTTCAACGGACCGGCCCTCCGACCAGGTATCCAGTGCCTGCGCCATCGTCGCGAGGCTGGGCCCGTGATTGGCCATCGAGCCGGCGAAGAACTTGAACGTGCGCTCGGCTTCCTTGTCGTAGCGCGCGTCGCCGGTCAACTTCGCCAGACGCACGAGATTTTGCAACGCCTGGCTGTTGCCGGAGGGTTGCACGCCGTCGTATTGATCTTTCGAACGGGCGAAGAACTTCTCGGCGTCATGCGCGGTGTAATAATAACCGCCGGTCTTTTTGTCGCGGTGATGTTCAAGCATGGTGTCGGTGAGCTTGCGGGCGGCGTCGAGCCATTTCTTGTCTTTCGTCGCTTCGTGCAAGTGCAGCAAACCATTGCTGAGCGACGCGTAGTCTTCCAAATACGCGGCGACGGCGGCCTTCGGTTGCTGCCCCGGCGCGGCGCCGTACGTGCGCAACAGGCGGCCGTCTTTCGTCAGCTGATGCTTGAGCACAAAGTCGGCCGCTCGCACCGCGGTTTGCAGATACTTCGGCTCATTGAACGTGCGACCGGCCTCGGCGTAGCCCGCAATCATCAGGCCGCTCCACGCGGTCAATGCGATCTTGTTGAGGAACGGCTTGTCGCGCTTCTCGCGCGCGTCGAACAGCTTCGTCTTGATCGGCGTCAATTGCTTGATCAAATCGTCCTCGCTCAATTTCATTTCGGCCGCGGTCTCGGCCGGCGTCTTGGCCCAGCGCAGGATGTGATACTTGCCTTCGAAGTTCACCTTGCCGTCGGGAATGTATACCTTCTTGATCAGCTCCAGTTCCGCCTTGACGGGCAACGCGTCCGCCAATTCCTGCGGCGTCCACACATAGGAGCGGCCTTCCTCATGGTGCGTCTCGGCGTCCTGCGAGGAATAGAAAGCGCCGTCGGGCGACGTCATTTCGCGTTCGATGTAAGCCAGCGTTTCCGCCACGACGCGTTGATAGAGCGGCTTCTTCACCAGGCGATACGCGCGTGAATAAACCTCGACGAGCTGCGCGTTGTCGTAGAGCATCTTCTCGAAGTGCGGCACCGTCCAGGTTCGCTCGGTCGAATAGCGGTGGAAGCCGCCGCCGAGGTGATCGTACATGCCGCCGATCGCGGCCTGGTCGAGCGTTAGCGTCAAATGTTCGATCAGCTTTTTGTCCTTGGTGCGTTCGGCGACTTGTAAGAGGAGCAACAGGCGCGGCGGCATGGCGAACTTGGTGCCGCGGAAACGGCGATTGGGATTGCCGAAGCCGCCGTACTCGGGGTCGAACTCCTCGCTCAGTTCATCGACGACTTTTGTCACGAGCTCGCGGTTGAGCGGCACCAGCGCGATGCCGGGGACGAGCGCATTTTCAAGAGCGCGCGTGGTGCGGGCGGCGAGCGATTCGGCTCTCTTCTCGAATTGCTTCGGGTCCTCTTTGAAGGAGTCATGGATCGTCTTGAGGATCGTCTTGAAGCCATAGGCGGTCTCGCCGTCGATCATCTTGTCCTCGCGCGGCCAATACGTGCCGCCGACGACGGGTCGGCCGTCAGGCAGGAGAAACATCGACAATGGCCAGCCGCCCGATTGACCCTGGGCGTTGAGGGCGGTCATGTAAATCTGATCGATGTCGGGCCGCTCTTCGCGATCGACCTTGATGCAGATGAACTTGTCGTTGAGGATCTTGGCGACGCCCTCATCGTTGAACGATTCGCGTTCCATCACGTGGCACCAGAAGCAGGAGCTATAGCCAATCGAGAGGAAGATGAGTTTGTTTTCCTTCTTCGCCTTTTCGAACGCTTCGGGGCCCCAGGCGTACCAGTTCGTCGGATTGTGGGCGTGCATGAGGAGATAGGGGCTCGTCTCCTTGGCGAGGCGATTCGTGTACTTGGGTTTGCCCTTTTTTTCGCCGGCGGGGAGTCGATTGGTCGGTGCCAGACAAACGGACAAAAGAACGGCGACGCTCAAAAGGAGCGCGAGGGATCGGCGCAGCATGATGAGACTCCGTAACGGCGGGGGCGAGTGATGCCTCTACGTTATCGTGATTGACGCGTGATTTCAACGTGCTGGCCGACGCCAGGCTCTCCGCGTTCTCTGCGCCTCTGCGTTTCGAAACCGTTTTTTTGAAACGCAGAGGCGCAGAGAACGCGGAGAGTTTCTGATCATGAACCCAATCGGCCATTGTTGATGCGACTTCACATGAAGCGAACGTAGCGCAGAATGGTCGGCATGAAGAACGTCGCGAGGACGCCGATGCTGCCGAAAAAGATGACGAAGAGCAGCCATTTGCCCAGTTCGGGCGACCAGACCACTTCCGGCACCTTCAAGTTGATGGTCGGGCCATGGGTCGGCTTGGGCTTGGCGCCGGCGGCGATGTTCGCGGCGGAAAGGCCGATCGTCGTTGTCGCGAGGACGGCGGATTCGCTTTGCGTCGGCTTGGACGAGTCCGAATCATTCTCGGGAGGAAGCGTGGTTTTCGGCTCGGACACCGGCTTGGCCGACTGCGGCACGGTCGCCGGCTGAACCACCAGATCGCGAAACTCGGGAAAACTCTTGAGCGGGCGAAACGGCCCAGTCTTCGATTTCGATGCGCGCACCGTCAAGGTGTCGCCAAGCAAACCGTCGCGCACCGAACGCCGAATGCCCTTGATCGTACCCTTGACCGTGTGCACGATGCCATCGTTGTCCGTGTAAACCAGATACCAGTATTCCGATTGCGTCTCCATACTGGTTTCCGCGTTCGAAATATCGCGCGTGCTCTGCCCCGTGAGATCTTCGATGAACTCGCGGCAATTCTCCGGCCGATGGATGGGATCGGGGCTGATGGCGCGGCGAATCGCCCAGTCGATGCGATCCGATAGCGACGGCGCATGCTTGCGCGGCGAATCAATCTCGTTGTTGATCTTCTTCATCCAGGCGTCAAGTGGCCCATTCGATTGGAACGGCAGCTCGCCGGTCACCATCATGTACATCGTGGCGCCGAGCGAATAAATGTCGCAGCGCGCGTCGGCCTTCTTGGCGTTGCGAAACTGCTCCGGCGCCATGAAATGCGGCGTGCCCAGACCGCGTCCCGTTCGCGTCAGGTTGAGATCGGTTTCGAGTTCCTTGACGAGACCCAGGTCGGTCAGCTTGGCGACGCCGTCCGCGTTGATCAGGATGTTGTCGGGTTTGACGTCGCGATGAATCATGCCTTGCTTGTGCGCCGTCAACAATGCTTCCGCGATCTGGATGACGATGCGAACGGCGTCCTGTTCGTCCATTCGGCCTTCGCGCTCGATTTTTTGGCCAAGCGATTCGCCTTCGACGAACTCCATGACCAGGAAGCGCGTGTCGCCGTCGCGGCCGAAATCGAGCGCCTTGACAATGTTCGGGTGATCGATGTTCTTGGCGACGTTGTATTCGAGTTCGAAGCGTTTGAGGATGACGGAATTGGACAAAAGATGCGGCGGGACGACCTTGACGGCCACGATTTCACCAGTGGAACGGTTGCGCCCACGATAGACGGTGCCCATACCGCCCTCGGCGATCTTTTCCACAAGATCGTAATTGCCAATGGTTTGCAAACAGGCGCTCAGATTGTCCACCGTCATCGTTGACGCCCTCAGCGCAGTCGAGTACGTACAGACTCGTTGCGAGATCCTTTTTGGGACTACATGTATTCTGTGTCGAGGGTGCGCGGTTGTCAAAAAAGGCGGTCAAGAATGATGGATTTTTTCTTTGTCGTCTCAAAATTCAGGTTTTCCACCCTGACTACTGATCTTCAGGAAAGGAAAGCGCGACGTGCCGGGAGGGCGAGGCTCCCGCCGAGCCGCGAACCTCGAAAAAACGGAGCCCAAACGGCTCGGCAGGAGCCTCGCCCTCCCGAGGCAAGCGTTATTCCGTCCTGGTAACCAGTAAACGATTCGAAACGCGTCAGGCTGGAAAGCCTGACCTACGGCAGGAAATGAAGAAATCCCCTCAATTGCCGCGTCAACCGGAAAAATATGCTATGGATTGGTTTGAGGTCGTGTGCGCGTCGTCGTCGCGAACGACAATGCCCAATGCCGAGCGCGAGGCGTTAACGACAAAGCGTGGCCGGACAGAGAACGGCGGAGACCTCTCCAAACGGAACGTTCGCGACGCCGGACGGATTTGTCCCTCGCCTCGGCTTCCCACAGCCGTGATCGTGGTTTCCTGGATCCCCGAATGCCCCAGGATCGTGTGTTATGAACGCCGTTCTTTTGCGCCGATTGATTCTTCCCGTCTTCTTGCTCCTGGCTGGCCTTCAGCTGGCGACCGGCGTCGCGTCCGCGACCGAGCCTGGCGCGCCGATCTTGCATGCAGGCTACTTCCTCGAAATCGTGTCGGATCGGGCTCGCCTGATCCAGGTTTCGCTGGTGGTCGTCACGCTGGGCTGTGCCTTGTTGTGGTGGCGCCGATAACCGCGGCTCGATGATTCAGATTCGAGCGGCATCGTTTTTTTCTTGAGCCTTAATTGCAAAGGGTGGATTGCATGATTGCCAGTCCGAACAGCATGGCCAGCGTGGAATGGGATGGCGTTGGAGTGCCCGAAGCGCCGACCGCGCCGGACAGTCTGCGTCAAGCCGGCCTCAGCTTGAACTTCCTCAACGATCTCCTGATGCGCACGCTTTATGTTCAAGGCGTGATGCTCGGCCTCGACCTGGCGCGCAACGTTTGCTTGCCGTTCAAGGTCATCGAGGAGTCGCTCAAATTCCTCAAGGACGAAAAGTGCGTCGAGGTCCAGGGGGGCGATCTGATCGGCCGCGTCAGCTATCGATTCATGCTGACGGAGTTGGGCCGGCTGCGTGCGCAGGACTCGATGAAGCAGTGCGCGTACATCGGCCCCGCGCCGGTGCCGCTGGAAGATTATGTTGAACAGACCTATCGCCAGGCGGTCACGGGCATCAGCTGCAGCCCGGAGCCGTTGCGCGCGGCGTTCTCGCACCTCGTTCTCAAAGAAGAAATGTTCAGCGCCATCGGCCCCGCCATCGTTTCGGGCCGCAGCGTGTTCATCTACGGCCCTCCCGGCAACGGCAAAACTTCGATCGCTCGCGCCATCGGCGAATTCATGAACAACGCCGGCGGTGAAATCTACGTTCCCTATGCGTTTTTGGCTGAAAGCGCCATCATCACCGTGTTCGATCAATCGCTGCATCAAGTGGCCGACGATCGCGAATCCGATCGCATTGAAGACAACGAGGCGACCATTCGCCGCCTGCTGAACAGCGGCACCGTGGACGCACGCTGGGTCAAGATTCATCGCCCCGTCGTCGTCACCGGCGGCGAGTTGAATCTCGACATGCTCGATCTTCGCTATAACGCCGACGCCAACTTCTACCAGTCACCTATCCAGGTCAAGGCAAACGGCGGCGTCTTCCTGATCGACGACTTCGGCCGTCAGCTGTGCAGTCCCAAGGAATTGCTCAATCGCTGGATTTTGCCGCTCGAAGATCGCCATGACTTCCTCACGTTGTCGTCGGGCAAAAAATTCGAAGTGCCTTTCGAGCAGTTGATTATCTTCTCAACCAACCTCGATCCCAAGGACCTCGTGGACGACGCATTCTTACGCCGCATTCGCCACAAGGTCGGCATCGACGCGCCCGAACGGGCCATCTATGAGCGCATCTTCACGGCGATGGTGAAGCGGCTCGGGATGAATCCTTGCCCAGAAGCCGTCGATTACCTCTACGAGCGCTACTACGACCAGGGCCGCAGCGCCCGCGCCTCGGATTGTCGAGATCTGCTGGAGATCGTGCAGGCGATTTGCCGATTCCGTAGACAACCAGTCCAACTGACGCGTGAATTGATGATCGAAGCATCAGCCAGCTTCATTTGCGAGTTCTAAGAAAAATGCTCGGCGAGCCGAGCCCCGTAAGGGGCCGGTTGAGTAAAGATCGGGACACTCAACCGGCCCCTTACGGGGTTCAGCTCGCCGGCCAATCGTTTTGTAGACCATGTCATTTCCCGAATGGATTCGAGGTTGACCATGAACGGTCGTTTTTCCGTAGGCCTGTTGACGTTCGCCGTCACGCTGGGATGCGCCGGTTGCATTACCACGCAGGATCAAAAATCGGTCGTTTCCAACACAACCGTCGATGCGCCGTCAAAAGGTCCCGACCCCAAGCCCGGCGAGGTGCCGATCGTTGAGAAAAAGTCCGACGAGCAAAAGCGCAGCTCGGCCATGAAGATCGAACTCGCGTACGGCAAGATGAAAGAAGCCGAAGCGGATTCCGAAGCCGGCAAGCGTAATCCGGAAATCCAATCCCGCCTGCGCGACGAGGCCCGCAAGGCATATCAGAACGCGCTCAAGAACGAACCCAACAATCTCGACGCCCAGCGCTGCCTGGCCGGGCTTTTCACCAAGACCAGTGAATTCGACCGCGCTCTTGAAATCTACAAGAAGGCCATGGCCAAGAACCCGAAGGACGCCAGCCTGTGGTACGACCTTGGCAACTGCCATCATCGCCGCAAGGACTTCCAGGAAAGCCTGCGCTGCTTCAGCAAGGCGCTTGAAATTGAACCGGACAACCGCGCGTGCATGATGAAGGTTGGTTTGACCCTGGCCTGGATGGGCCAGCTGGACCAGGGCCTGGCGTATCTGAAACGCGCTCAAGGCGCCGCTCAAGCGCACTACATCATCGCGCGGGTCTTGCTGCAGCGTGATCAAAATCAACTCGCTCGCCAGCACCTGGCGGTTGCATTGCGTGAAAACAATCAGCTGGCGGAAGCGCGTGAACTGCTCGCCGCACTCGACGGCCCGTCGGCTCGAAACTAACGAAGAAAGACAAGGAGACAAGGAGACAAGGAGACAAGGAGACAAGGAGAAGGGTTGAGGTATTTTACCTCCTTGTCTCCTTGTCTCCTTGTCTCCTTGTCTCCTTGTCTCCTTGTCTCCTTG
>DAIOGM010000384.1:0-7188 GCA_036745215.1 Gemmataceae bacterium | reverse complement strand
GATCGACGATCTCGATGGTTTCGGTTTTCATGTGAATTACCTCGGGCTTTCTAGCTCTATCCTGACGCGTTTCCACCTCGCGCGTCATGTGAACATCAGCCAGGATTCCCTTCACCGTTCTTCTCCGCGATTCGTTCTTCCATCCTTTTGCGGAATCGCTCCACCCATTGCTCGGTCGTCATGGACTCGTCGGGCAACGCGAAGATGCCGCCTCGGGCGTGTTGTTCCGCGATGCGTTGTTCTTGATACTCTTCCGCGCGGCGATCTTTCTCGATCAATTCATCACGATGTTGATTGACGTACTCCATCACCACATCAAACTCCGCGCGTGACAGGCTCGGCATCGTTTCATGAACGTGTTCCCAGCCGTAGCCGCGATGCAGCCAGTAAAAGATGTCGAGCACGGTGATCCGCGTCGTGTTGAGCTGCGGGCCGCGGCCGCGATCGACGATCTCGATCGTTTCGGTTTTCATCGGAATGACCTCGCGTGTTCGTTACGTACATCCATCTTAGCCGCGTTGTCCGAGCCGCGAAAGCTCAACTCTTGGTGGACACGATCACCTTCGCCGGCCGCAGCACGCGGTCCTGGTTCAGGAAACCGTGCTCGATCACCTGCACGACGGTGTTCGCCGGCACGTCGTCGGCGGGCTTTTGCATGACGGCTTGATGCAAGTTCGGATCGAACGGCTTGCCCTCGGCGTCGATGCGCGTGATGCCGTGTCGCTTCAAGAGTTCGAGAAATTGCGTCACGACCATGGCGACGCCCTGAACGAGCGGGCCGGTATCGCCCGCTTGCTTGGCGGCGGCGACGGCGCGATCGAGATTGTCGTAGATCGGCAGCAAACTCTCCGCGAGCGGGCCGAACGCGTATTTGCGGTCCAGCTCGCGCTCGCGCTGCATGCGCTTCTGATAGTTCTCGAACTCGGCGCGCGTACGCGCAGCCAGGTCGAGATATTGATCGCGCTCGGCGGCCAATTTCTTCAACTTCTCCAGTTCATCAGTGCCGTCGCTCGTATCGGCGGCGACTTCTTCGCTCATGTCGCGCTTCTCCCAAACCCGTGGTGCAGGCGGCTCGCCTGCACAGGTAATTACCTATGTGCAGGCGAGCCGCCTGCACCACGAAAAGACATCATTTCTTTGCGGCGGCGTCGGCTTCCGCGCCCGTGAACAGCTCCTTGATCTTGTCAATAAAACTCTTGCGCTTCGGCGAAACATTCTTGTGATCCAGCTCCGCCAGCTCGCGCAACAGCTCCTCCTGGCGCGGCGACAGATTTCGCGGCGTCTCGACGATCAGGATCACGTGCAAATCGCCGCGCCGACCGGCGCCGCGGATCGGCATGCCCTTGCCGTGAATGCGCAAGACGTCGTCCGATTGCACGCCCGGCTTGATCGCCTGCGCCACCGTCCCATCGAGCGTCGGCACGTCGATCTGGGCGCCGAGAGCAGCCTGGGCGAACGTGATCGGCACCTCGCAAACGAGATCGTCCCCCTTGCGGCGAAACAAGGGATGCTCGCGAATGTGGATGACGCCGATCGGCTCGCGGCCCCACGAAATCGTCACGCCGTCCTCGACGCCGGCCGGGATGTCGATCTCGCGGGCACTGGTGACCTCGATTTGCCCGGCCGATCGGCAACGCGGACACGGATCGCTGATGATGACGCCGCGCCCCTGGCAGGAACCGCAGCGAACGCGCATCATATTGAACGGCCCGGTCGCGAGGACGCCGTGCCCGTTGCAATGCCGGCAGCGCGGCGCCTTGCTGCCGGGCTTGGCGCCGGAGCCGCCGCACTCGCGGCATTCCTCGACGTGGCGATGCTCGATCGTGCGTTTGCAGCCGCGGTACGCATCGTTCAGGTCGATTTCCACGGTTCGCGGCCGACCGCGCCCGCCGCCGAAAAAGACGTTGAACGCGGCACTGAAAATGTCGCCCATGCCGGCGCCGCGGAAGATCGATTCGAAGTCCTGCTGGTCCGGCATGCCCGAGCGTTCGAGGCCCGCGTGGCCATAGCGATCGTAGATCGCCCGCTTGTCGGCATCGCTCAGCACCGCGGCGGCTTCGGTCGCTTCTTTGAATTTTTCGGTCGCCTCGTCGTCGCCGGGATTGCGATCGGGATGGTACTTCATCGCCAGGCCGCGGTATGCCTTCTTGATTTCGTCGTCGGAGGCGCCCTTGGCGAGGCCCAGGACTTCGTAGTAATCCCGCTTGCTCATGTCGGCTCTCTACAAGGAAAAAGGAAAAAACGCGGGAGCGCTTTTTCCTTTTACCTTATCACATTTCCTGTCGTTTACGTTTAGCGCTCGATGAGCACGATCGGGAAATAAATCCCGATTGTTCCGACCGAGCGCTAAACGCAAGCCAATTTATCGAATCGCCCCCGCGACCTTGTTGCCCGGCGCGTCGGCGTCGATGCGGGTGATCATGACTTCCGTCGTCAACATCAAGCCGGCGATGCTGGCGGCGTTTTGCAATGCGGAGCGCGTGACCTTGGTCGGGTCGATGACGCCGGCCTTGATCATGTCCTCGTACTCGCCGGTCAAGGCGTTGAAGCCGATATTGAAGTTCTTCTCGCCGCGGATGCGCACCTCGTCCGCCACGACGGCGCCGTCCTGGCCGGAGTTTTCCGCCAAGATGCGGATCGGCTTTTCCAGGGCGCGAGCGACGATCTCGGCGCCGGCTCTCTCGTCGGCGTGCAGCTTCTTGGCACACGCGTCCACGGCGTCAATCGCGCGGATGAGCGCCACGCCGCCGCCCGGCAGGATGCCTTCGGCAACCGCGGCGCGCGTCGCGTGCAAGGCGTCTTCCACGCGGCCCTTCTTCTGCTTCATGTCGGCTTCCGTCGCCGCGCCGACGCGGATGATCGCAACGCCGCCGGTCAGCTTCGCCAGGCGTTCGCTGAACTTTTCCTTGTCGTATTCGCTCTCCGTTTGATTCATCTGCGCGCGAATCTGATCGATGCGGGCCATGATCGCTTCCTTCTTGCCCGCGCCGTTGATGATCGTGCAGCTTTCCTTCTCGACGATGATGTTCTTCGCTCGCCCGAGCTGCGTCAGTTCGACCTTTTCCAGCATCAGACCGAGGTCCTCGCTGATGAACTGACCGCCGGTCAGTGTCGCGATGTCGCCCAGAAGCGCCTTGCGGCGATCGCCGAAGCCCGGCGCCTTCACGGCGCACACCTGCAAGCCGCTGCGGAGCCGATTGACGACGAGGGCCGCCAACGCTTCGCTCTCGACATCGTCCGCGACGATGAGGAGCGGCTTGCCCGATTGATAGATCTTCTCAAGAAGCGGGATCATGTCGCGCACGCTCGACAGCTTCTTTTCGAAGATGAGGATGTACGCGTCTTCCATGAAGCACTTCATCTCGGTCGGATCGGTGATGAAGTAGGGAGAAATATAGCCCTTGTCGAACTGCATGCCTTCGACGAATTCGAGCGTCGTCTCGGCCGTCTTGCCTTCCTCGACGGTGATGACGCCGTCCTGGCCGACCTTTTCGAACGCCTGGGCCATCATTTTGCCGATGACTTCGTCGCTGTTGGCGCTGATCGACGCGACGTTGGTGAGCGCCGCTTCGCCGCCCTTGTCCCACGCCGGGATGCGCTTGGAGTGTTCTTCGAGGAACGCGACGGTCACATCGACAGCCTTGTCGATGCCGCGCTTGACGAGCATCGGATTGGCGCCGGCGGTGATGTTGCGCAGCCCCTCCTGGTAGATGGACAGCGCCAGGATGGTCGCGGTGGTGGTGCCGTCGCCGGCGACGTCGCTCGTCTTTTGAGCGACCGAATTCACCAGTTTCGCGCCCATGTTCTCGAAGGGGTCGGGGAGGTCGATCTCCTTGGAGACGGTGACGCCGTCCTTGGTGACGGTCGGGCCGCCGAAGGATTTTTCGATGATGACGTTTCGCCCGGTCGGTCCGAGCGTGGAGCCGACGGCCCTGGAAAGCTTGTCGGCGCCGGCGAGCAGTTTCTTGCGGGCGTCGTCGGTGTATAAGAGTTGCTTTGGCATTGCTTGTTCTCTCCGTGTTAAGTTGACTCAAGCCCCGGGATGAGCGCAGCGATTCCCGGGGGTACGAACCCCGGGAATCGCTGCGCTCATCCCGGGGCTTGATTAGTTATTTCACGATCTTCGCGAGGATATCGCTTTCGCGCAGGATTTTGACTTCCTTGGCGCCGAGCTTGACGTCGTTGCCGGCGTACTTGCCGTACAGCACTTCATCGCCCTTGCCGACGGCGAGGGCGGCGCGTTTGCCGTCGTCCAGCAATTTGCCGGGGCCGACCGCGACGACGCGGCCGCGCTGCGGCTTCTGCTTGGCGCTGTCGGGCAGCAAGATGCCGCCGGTCGTCTTCTCTTCGGCTTCGAGCGGTTCGACGACGACGCGATCATCCAGGGGTCGGATTTTGTCTTTTTCTTTGCTCATGACGGATTCCTTTTGCGGGATATTGATTGTCCATGACCCCCACCAATCGCTGCGCTCATGGTGGGGCTTTTGTTTTCTTCAATTCTCGACTACATCATGCCGCCCATGCCACCCATTCCGCCCATGCCACCCATTCCTCCCATGCCACCCATGCCTTCGCCAGCGTGGTGATCATGGTGATCGTCGGGCTTTTCTTTGGACGGAATGTCCGCGACGAGCGATTCGGTGGTGAGCAGCAAGCAAGCGACTGAAGCGCCATTCTGAAGAGCAGAGCGCGTGACCTTGACCGGATCGACGATGCCCGCTTTGCGCAGGTCGCAGTATTCGCCGGTCAGGGCGTTGTAGCCGTGGTTCTTTTCTTTAGCGCGGCGAATGTTATTGACGACGACCGTGCCATCGACGCCCGCGTTCTCGGCGATGAGGCGGCACGGCATATCGAGGACGTTGGCGAGCACGCGGACGCCGAGCGCTTCGTCGGTGTTGTCGAGTTGAAGTTTATCGAGCGACTTGCGCGCTTGCAGCAAAGCGACGCCACCGCCGGCAACGATGCCTTCCTCGATGGCAGCACGTGTCGCATGTAGCGCGTCTTCGTAGAGGGCCTTGCGTTCCTTCATTTCGGTTTCCGTCGCCGCGCCGACCTTGAGCTGAGCGACGCCGCCCGCGAGCTTCGCGAGGCGTTCTTGCAGCTTCTCGACGTCGTATTCGCTGTCGGTCTTCTCGATCTCCTTGCGAATCATCTCGCAACGGCCATCGATCGCCTTCTGATCGCCGGCGCCTTCGGTGATGGTCGTGTTCTCGGCATCGACCTTGACCTTCTTCGCCCGGCCCAGATCGCTGAGCTTGATGTTCTCGAGCTGAATGCCAAGGTCCTTGAAGATCGCCTTGCCGCCGGTCAGCGTCGCCAAATCTTCGAGCATGGCCTTGCGGCGATCGCCGTAGCCGGGGGCCTTGACCGCGCACACCTTCAAGATGCCCTTGAGCTTGTTGACCACCAACGTCGCCAGCGCTTCGCCTTCGACGTCTTCCGCGATGATCATTAGCGGCTTGTTTTCCTTGGAGAGCGTTTCGAGCAGCGGAATGAGGCTCTTGATCGTCGAGATTTTTTCCTCGTAGATGAGGATGTAAGGATTCTCGAACTCGACGATGACTTCTTCTTGATTGGTGACGAAGTGCGGCGACAAATAGCCGCGATCGAATTGCATGCCCTGAACGACGACGACTTCCGTTTCCGGTGTCTTGCCTTCTTCAACGGTGATGACGCCGTTGGACGCGCCGACCTTTTTCATGGCTTCCGCGAGCTTGGCGCCGATTTCCTTGTTGTTGTTGGAAGCGATGGTCGCGACTTCGGTAATTTCCTTGTCGTCGGTGTCGTTGACCTTCTCGGCCATCTTGTGCAACTCTTCGACGACGCGTTCGACGGCTTTCTGGATGCCGCGGGTGAGGGCCATCGGATCGGCGCCGGCGGCGATGTTCTTGAGGCCTTCGCGGTAAATCGCCTCAGCTAATATGGTTGCAGTGGTGGTTCCATCGCCGGCGACGTCGCTGGTCTTGGAGGCGGCTTCCTTGACGAGTTGAGCGCCCATGTTTTCGTACGGATCTTCCAGCTCGATCTCCTTGGCAACGGTCACGCCGTCCTTGGTGACGGTCGGGCTGCCCCAGCCCTTGTCGATGACGGCGTTGCGGCCGCGCGGGCCAAGCGTCGAGCGGACGGCGCGGGCCAGCTTGCTGACGCCGGCGAGCAGGCTTTGGCGGGCGTCGTCACTGTAGGAGAGTTGTTTGGCTGCCATTCAGGAACTCCTTGCGAGTCAAATCCCCAGGCCGACTCATTGCCTGGGGACATGCGATAAACGATGTCGAGGGAATCTCCCCTCGGTGATGGGCGTTGGCAAAGCAATTGGCGCGCCAGAAAAGGCGTCGGCTGTAAGCCTATGGATTGATGGAGGTTGTGGCATCGGCGTCGGACTGCTGCCTTGGCGATTTCTGTCAAAGTGGCAGTAAAGCTCGATCCGCGTGACCGAATTTGTCAGAGCGAATGCTGGTTTCACGTGCAATACGTCGTTAATATGTGTTGCGAGCCACAGGGTTTATCCCTGTGGTGTGGAATTCAAATCCACGGGGATAAACCCCGTGGCTCGCTGGGGGCGCGGCCATGCGAAACTTCGTTGCTAGTATTGCGGGTGTTTTTCTCGTCATGAGTTCGGCTCACGCCGTCATCACCGTCAAGACGCCGCTCTCTGCGATTCAGGAAAGCTCGACGTACATCTTCGTCGGCAAGGTCGAGAAGTTCCTGCCCGACAAGCCCGCGATGATTGTTCAAATCACCGAGGACATAAAAAGCAAAGCGCCGTTTCGCCAACTGCTGATCAATTGCAAGGTCGATGAGAAAGCCGCGAAAGAAAATCAGATCGAGCCGTTGATGAAACGGCTCGGCGCCGATCTCGACATCGTCTTCTTTTGCGTCGTGCGCGGCAAAAGCTACGTGCCGACGTTTGCATTCACGAACGGCACGTGGTTTCAGATTCACGGCACGAAAGCAGAAGGTGACAACGTCGTCTTCAAGTTGAAATCCGCGGAGCCATATTTCCGCAAGACCTATCGCGGCACAACCGAAGAGCTTCGCAAACTGTTGAAAGATCATGCGGCAGGCAAAGCAACGTTGCCCGCGCACGACGACAAGGTCGCGCCGGGGCTGGGGCCGGAGTACGCACCGCAGAAGCGCGGAGACAAGGAGACAAGGAGACAAGGAGACAAGGAGACAAGGAGACAAGGAGAC
>DAIOGM010000383.1:6157-7202 GCA_036745215.1 Gemmataceae bacterium | reverse complement strand
AACAAAGGCAAGCTCGACGTCAACGACACTTACCCGAGCCCCTATTACGGCGGCCCCGGCGGCGGTCGTTCCATCCACGGAGGGCAAGGCATGCTGGTCGTCGGCGTGATTGGTAAAAGAGCCCCCGATAACTCCGCGAACGGCATTGGCCTACTGCTAAAATAATCAACCTCAGATGTGCATAGTGCAACTGAGCCGCTATGGACACCGCAAATGACGAATTCCGAAGCACGAATGACGAAAGAAGCACGAATGACGAATTCCGAAAGTAGGTAGTGTCTCAGTTTCGTGGCGGCAAGATTCCGATCTTGCCGGGTGCATTGGCAAGATCGGAATCTTGCCGCCACATCCGAGCGAACTGAGACACTACCCGAAAGTATCGTGGATCAAGTTCGTTCGGCATTCGGATTTCGTCATTCCTTCGTCATTCGTGCTTCGGCATTCGTCATTTGCGCCACTGTGGCCTCATCCGCGTTCATCCGCGTGCATCCGCGGCTTAAGAAACACATGAGCTGACATGACTCCCGAAGCCGCCATGGACCGCATCAACCTCATCCTCGCCCATGCGTGGATGGTGCGCAATTTCCTCAAGCACGCCGAAGAGGTGCAGGAAGACAACGAGATGCTCGACGTGCATCGGATGATCTACGATTACACGCGCGCCGTCGAGCCGAGCTTGCAGCGCCGCGATGCGGCCGAGTACTTGCGGCGAGCGAAGGGGAAGCTGTCAAAGTTGAAGAAGTCCGCGGAGTTTTTTCACGCGAATTATCAGCGTGTTTCGAGCCACACGAATTTCCAAATGGCGGCGATTTCTCTCACGTTTGTTGTGCAGCAAATTGAAGAAATGCTTTCGGAGGTTGCGATTCCCGCATCGTTGCCTTCGGGAGAACTCGGCGAAGGGAAGAGCGATCCGTTCGCCGGCAATTAGCCGGCCATTTCAAAAGGGAGTTTCGGCGCGACGCGGAACGAGCATTTGTTGCGACCGGTCTTCTTCGCTTCCGATAGGGCGTCGGCCGCGAGGTGCTTGATGGTCTCGTAATCGGTC
>DAIOGM010000383.1:0-6147 GCA_036745215.1 Gemmataceae bacterium | reverse complement strand
GGAATCTGACCGACGCGCCGCTCTACGAGCACGCCATCCGCAACGGCGAAGCCAATGCTGACACGCACCTGGATTTGTTCTTCCTTGTACGTGAAGACGGCGCTCTCGACCATCGTGCGAATGCGTTCGCCGAGCACGATGGCGCCGTCCATGTTCGTCTCCGGCGCGATCACCATGAACTCCTCGCCGCCGATGCGTCCGAGGAAATCGACGGTTCGCACCGACGTGTTCAGGCAACGGGCCAGGTCGATGAGCACCTTGTCGCCGCCGGGCAACAGATAGCGATCGTTGATCGCCTTGAAATGGTCCACGTCGATCATGGCGACGGCGATGGCGCTCGGATAGCGGTCGCGGCGGCGCAGTTCGCGCTCGGCCAACCGATCCATGGCGCGGCGATTCGGCAAGTTCGTCAGCGGATCGGTCAACGCCAGCTTCTCGAGCATCTTGTTCTTGTGCTCGAGTTCGTGATACGCCTCTTCCAGCGCCTTGGTCCGCTCGGCGACGCGGTGTTCCAGTTCCAGGTTCATCTCGCGCAGCTTTTCATTGAGCTGGCGCATCTCATCAAGAAGCTGTTCGTGACTGCGTTCCAAAACAAACGTCTTGGCGGCGGTGCGAAGCACATCCTGCAAATGGTCCGACTGCCACGGTTTGAGCAAGAAGCGAAAGACCTGGCCGCGGTTGATGGCGCTGATGGTTTCTTCCAACTCCGCGAAGCCCGTCATCATGAGGCGAATGGTGCGCGGCGAATGGATCTTGACCCATTCAAGCAGTTGTACACCGCTGACACGCGGCATTTTTTGATCGGAAAGAATGATGTCGATTTCACGGCTGGCAAAGAATTGTTGCGCGGCATCGGCGCAGTCCGCCGTCAATACGTCGAACTCAGGCGTTAGCAGCATCTTCAGAGTATCAAGGATGGATGGTTCGTCATCCACCACTAGCAGAGAGCACTTGTAACGGCTCACCGTGCAATCTCGCAACATTGGGGAATGGCTAAGACCTCTGTTAATGTAAATTACCTTATAATCAAAGAGAAAGCCAATGCAGCTGTATAAATGTTTCCCGATTTCAACGAATGTGCGAATGCTGCATGCAAAAACGCCGCGTTTTCGAGAGAAATTAGTAAACAATTGTATAAAGACTGTTAAGTGAATCTCATCGCGCATGGCCGCGTTTCGCCCAGCGCATTTTCGCGGACCGGCTGCGTGGATTCTGATCGCGTTCCGACCACATCGCTCGAACCGGGTCCGCAGAGATCGTCGCGAAGAACCCGGAGTGAAGTCCCTCGCGAAAGGAAGCTTTCACGAGCCGATCTTCGCCGCTGTGGAAACTGATAATCGCCGCACAACCTTGCGAGCGCAGGGTCTCTGGCAATATTCGCAGCAGGTGTTCGAGGTTCGTGAGTTCGCGATTGACGAGAATACGAAGCGCCTGGAAGGTGCGAGCGGCGGGATGCAGATTCCATTTGCCGCGCTCGGGGTGCAGACGCCACGATTCTTGATTCATCGCCAGCTGAATGATCTGCGCCAGTTCTTTGGTCGATGTGATAGGCGTTTGCTCACGTGCGGCGATGATCGCGGCGCTGATTCGCTCGGCGTCCGGTTCATCGCCAAGTCCATGCAACGATTGGATCAGCTCTTTCTCGGAGATGGTCGCCAAGATTTGCGCGGCCGTGCGCCCGCGCGTGCGATCCATGCGCATGTCAAGCGTGCCGTCGCGGGAATAGGAGAAGCCTCGTGCCGGATCATCGACTTGCATGCTCGACATGCCGAGATCGGCGAGGACCGCATCGACCTGCGTGATGGCGCGCTCGGCGAGGATTTGCTGCAGGCCCGCGAAGTTCGCGTGATGCAGATGAAATGGATGGCCGACCGCATCGAGACGCTCGCGCGCCTTCGGAAGATTCTCGGCGTCCATGTCGAGGCCGATGAGCAAGCCCGTTGGCCCGATGCGCTCCAGCAATTCGGCGCTATGGCCGGCCCAGCCGACGGTGCAATCGACGATGGTCATGCCAGGGCGCGGTTCGAGCGCTTCCAGCACTTGGTTGAGCAAGACCGGCCGATGTTCGCCGGCGGGAGTGCTGCGGTGTTTGCGACGCATGATAGGTGTCTCTAACTTTTCGCGAGCGCTTCCACAATCGATGCCACGTCATACACGCAACCGCCCCACGTGCCGCCGCCCGCATGCTGAAGGGCGGCCCAGAGACGCGTGTCGTCGGGCAGGGCAGGGTCCGGCGCGAGGTCGTCGCGGAAAGGGCGGCCAGCGAGCACACGCGTTCCTTCGGCGATGCTGCCATCCGTTCCGAGCAAATCGATCGAACCTTCGAGTTTCTTGCGATCGATGACAATTTGAATTCGATCGCCGTCGCGCACCTTGCCGATCGGGCCGCCCGCGAGCGCCTCGGGGCCAACGTGGCCGATGCAGGCGCCGGTCGAGACGCCGGAGAAACGCGCGTCGGTCAGGACGGCGATTTGCTTGCCGAAGCTCAGGTGTTTTAACGCCGAAGTGATCTGATAAATCTCTTCCATGCCGGCGCCCATGGGACCGCGACAAATCAGCACGATGATGTCGCCCGGCTTGACGCGATCGGCGCCGCTGCTCTTGATGGCGTGAATCGCGGCTCGCTCGGTCAGAAAGACGCGGGCCGGGCCGACCTTGCGATAGACGCCGTCGGCATCGACGACGCTCGGATCGATCGCCGTGCTCTTGATGACGGAGCCTTCCGGCGCCAGGTTGCCGCGTGGGAAGGTGACGGTTGACGTGAGGCCGCGGGCTTGCGCTTGCTGCGGATTCATGATGACGTCATCGGGGTTGACGCGATCGTGCTGAACCAGGAGGTCGCGCACGCGTTTGCGGCGTTCGGATTTCTGCCACCAATCGAGCACGCGGCCGAGGGATTCGCCGGTCGCGGTCAATACGGATTCGTCGAGCATGCCGAGCGTGCGCAGGTGCAGCATGACTTCGGGCACGCCGCCGGCGAGGAACAGGCGGACCGTGGGATGGCCGACGGGGCCGTTGGGCAGCACGTCCACCAGGCGCGGCGCCTTGAGATTGACGGCGTGCCAATCCTCGACGGTCGGCCGGCGCAGGCCGGCGCTGTGCGCGACGGCGGGGATGTGCAGGAGCAAGTTCGTCGAGCCGCCGCACGCTGCGTGGACGGCCATCGCATTGCGCAGCGACGCATCGGTAAGTATTTTTGCTGATGCGATGTTTCTCTTATGCAGTTCAATTAACGCCCGCGCGGAACGCCGCGCCATGTCGAGCCAGATCGGCTGGCCCGATGGCGCCAGCGCCGAGTGCGGCAACGTCATGCCAAGCGCCTCGGCGACAACCTGCGACGTCGCCGCCGTTCCCAGGAACTGACAGCCGCCGCCGGGACTGCCGCATGCGCGACAGCCGAGTTCGGCGGCTTGTTCGAGCGTCAGTTCGCCATGCGCGAAGCGGGCGCCGATCGATTGCACCTTGCCCGCGTCCTCGCCTTCCGTCGGCGGCAATGTCACGCCGCCGGGGACGAGCACGCACGGCAGGTCGCGCATCGCGGCCAGCGCCATCATCATCGCGGGCAAGCCCTTGTCGCACGTGGCGATGCCGATCACCCCTGCGCGCATGGGCAGCGAGCGAACGAGACGACGAAAGACGATGGCGGCGTCGTTGCGATAGGGGAGGCTGTCGAACATTCCTACCGTGCCCTGGGTGCGGCCATCGCATGGGTCGGAGCAATAGGCCGCGAACGGGACGGTTCCGAGTTGGCGAAGTTCGCGAGCGGCGGCTTCGACGAGCGAGCCGATCTCCCAATGGCCCGTGTGGTAACCGAGCGCGATGGGTTTTCCGTCAGGCGCGCGCATGCCGCCCTGGGTGCTGAGAATGAGGATAGGCTTGCGACCAACCTCCGCGGGATCCCAGCCCATGCCGACATTTTGGGTAAGCCCAAACAGATCACCGCTGGGGCGATCGAGCAACATCTCGGGTGTGAGTGGGAGACGCCCCTCCGGCCCCGGCGCTTTGGTTCGCACCTGGAAAATGCGTTCGTCGGTTTTCAGCACATCGGCAGGGTTGCTCACGATGAAAGCATCGCAGAAAGCGGACGGATCGAACAGCCAAAAGGGCGACGTTTCGGCAGGAAGATTCTGCGGGACACACCCCATGGATGAAGCCACGGGCTTGGTGCAACGGTCGTTTCGGGCAGGATAAAATTAAACGGGAAAAGGACTGTGCGATCGACTCTAAGGAAAAGTGTGTTGGCGGGAGGTTTGGCGGCGGTTTTGGCGATGATGGGGACGGGGTGCTCGAGCACCTCAGACCGGACCGAAGGACGGCAGCTTGATGATCGGATCGTGAATTCGCGGGTGAAGGACGCGTTGGAGGAATCACCGACATATAAGTTTCCTGAGGTGCGCGCGATGACCTATGGAGGAGTGGTACAACTCAGCGGCTTCGTCGACACTCGAGACCAGAAGGCCAAGGCGGCGGAATTGGCCCGCAAAATCGAAGGCGTACGGGAAGTGATCAATAACATTTCGATCAAGTCGACGGCGGTCGGCGCGGCTGCGGGTCAGCAGCAGAGCGTGCAGGGCCAGGCGCAGTCGGACCGCAAACTGGACGCGGAAGTGAAGGTGGACACGAAGAACAGCACGGAAGGCGCTCCGGTCCGCGAGAACAAGTAGAGTTTGCGCATCCGGGCGCGAGCCTTGATGCCATTGGCCTGCGGCTTTTCATGCGCGAGGGCTTAACGGCGCGCGTGGGAAACCACAGGCCTTTTTGCTGTACTTGCGAGGCTACGAAGCGTGCGCCGGGACGCGCACCCATCGCCTGGCCTTAAGTTCGAACCGAGGCAAGGTGTTGTCAGGGACGCATTCAACGGGGACGCGCAGCGCGAAGGAGCGGTGGAGTGCCTTTTCCAGTTCGTCGCGCGCCGCCGACGCGCTGCCCGGGTCGGCGACTTCGATTTCGACTCTCAACTCGGGGAGCGAGCGCGAGGAATCGACCGTGACGCGGTACTCGGTGATGGCGCCGATGCCGCGAATGATTTCATCGATCGCGCTGGGATAAACGTTAACGCCGCGCACGACGACCATATCATCGATGCGGGAGAGTATGCCGCCTTCGAGCGCGAGGTCTGACGTGCCACACGCGCAAACAGGTTGTGCCGCCGCCTTGACGAGATCGCCCGTATGGTAGCGGAGGACTGGGCAGCCAATACGGCCAAGCGGGGTCAGGATGAGTTGGCCAGGCTGGCCGACCGCGGCTGGTTTATGCGTTGCCGGGTCGATGATTTCGGCGAGATAGCCGTCTTCGATGACGTGCAGGACGCCCGCTCGGGCGGGACATTCGTAAGACACCGGGCCGACCTCGGTCATGCCGTGATGATCGAAGACGCGAGCGCCGCTCCAGCGCTTTTGCAATTGAGCGCGAGCCGCAGGAACGCTGCCGCCGGGTTCGCCAGCGACGACGAGCAACCGCACGCGGGAATTTTGGAGAGAGATATTTTCGTGAGCGGCGACTTCGGCGAGGCGCAGGCCGTAAGTGGGCGTACAGCAGATCACCGTCACGCCGCATTCCAGAAGCAGCTTGAGGCGCGTGACGCTGCTCAGGCCGCCGCCGGGGAAACAGACGCAGCCAATCTCCGACGCCGCTTCGAAAGCGAGCCAAAAGCCAATGAACGGACCGAATGAAAACGCGAAAAGGACACGGTCGGCGGCTGTAACGCCGGCCGCGTGAAAGATGCGCTTCCAATTGCCGACCATCCATTTCCAGCTCTCGGGCTCGTCGAACCAGCGGATCGGTGAGCCGAGCGTGCCGCTGGTTTGATGGCAACGGGTGTAATGCTCCAGCGGGTAAGTGAAATTGCTGCCGAAGGGAAGGTGATCGCGCTGATCGGCGGCGAGTTCGGTTTTCGTGGTGAACGGGCAACGCGCGCGAAAGTCGTCGAGGGAGTTGATGTGCGCGTCGAATCCGGCGGCTCGGAATCTTTCGGTGTAGAAGCGGTTCGCGGGCACGATCGTGTCCAACAACTTGCGAAGCTGTTCGAGTTGGCGCACCTCGATCTGCTGCCGGTTCGGGAATGTTCCCGGCATGATCAGGAAGGATTGGCAGGCGCGGCAACGACCGGCTTGGGTTTCGGCGGGACCGCCGGTTTGAAATACGTGA
>DAIOGM010000382.1:0-7210 GCA_036745215.1 Gemmataceae bacterium | reverse complement strand
GCGAGGCGGAGCCTCGCGGCAGTGCGTTCCCAGGCGGAGCCTGGGAACGAGAGGCAATCACCATAGTTCGTTGGCCGACGGCCCAAAGTAATCCGAAAAACGGCCTCATTGGTGCCAAACGAATGCGGAAAAAAATATGAATTAACGATTACAAACCGATGAGTAGCAACGACTGAGAAGTGGCACGTCGGCATTCTGTAGTTTGGCACGAATTACCCAGGAGAACCACTGGGACTGGACCGGGAGTCGGCCTCGAATCTGAGTCCGCCCGCGCTAAGTGTAGATTGATCGGGACGAACGCGGGGGACCCGTGGCCTTGGGAGGTCATCGTGGTTTCGCAAAAGTGCGTCTGCAATTCTCAGCGCCTGGCCTTCGGGTTAGTTTGCGTGTTGGTCACCATGGCTGGCTGCAGCCGCTCGCAAGACGCATTCGTCGTGAAGCTGACGAAATCCGAAGAGAACCTCAAGTTCATTGCGATGGCCTTCGCGGACGCCAACGATGAAAAAGGCAGTCCACCCAAAAACTCGGAAGATCTGACGCCGTTTCTGAAAGGATTCGGCAATCCCGAAGAGCTACTGGTATCGCCCAACGACGGCAAGCCGTACGTGATTGTTTGGGGCGCTCGGCCCGTTGGCGGGCCGACCGAGTACAAGGGCATGTTCCCGATTTTGGCGTACGAGGCGAAAGGAACGGGCGGGCAACGTGCCGTCACCGATATTCGAGGCCGCCCGATGACTGTTTCCAATGAGGATTTCTCGAAATTGACCTTCGTTGGTCGCCATAAGCCGGCGGAAAACTGATCCATTCCTCGTCCTTTTGTTAGGAGGCTTGGTCATGGCTTCAACTCGCTCTCCACGAGGAGCCGCGTTCACGCTCATTGAATTGCTGGTGGTGATCGCCATCATTGCCATCTTGATTGCCTTGCTCGTGCCCGCGGTGCAAAAGGTGCGCGAGGCTGCGGCACGTTCGCAATGTCAGAATCACCTCAAGCAGATGGCGCTGGCGTGCCATAACTATGAGGGTGTTTATAAGGTCTTCCCGACGGCGGGCAGGCAGGACCATGGTAATGGCGCGCGGGACGCAGCCAATCCAACGGCGAACGGGCCGACGCAGTGGTGGAGCTGGCGCTATCAGATTCTCCAATTTATCGATCAGGACAATGTGTTTGTCATAACATCCAATTCGACCGTGCGGTCGTCGGCGATCAAAGTTTTCAACTGTCCAAGCCGGCGACCTCCTGTTGTGGTGGGTGCAATCGTTCTCTCTGATTACGCCGCGAACGCCGGGTCCAATTGGTGCCCAGCAGATTCGGTGAATACCTGGACCGGCGTGATCGTACCGGGATTCCTCAACAACCTCACCAAGGTGGGCGCGGTGAAAGTAGCCGTGATCACCGACGGCACATCGAACACCTTGATGCTCGGCGAGAAATTCGTCCCGTCCGCCCCTTATCTATCCGCTGCCACTTGGGGTGACAACGAGCCGTGGGCAGGCGGAAACTCGTGGACGCACACGCGCTGCGCCAATCAAGTTCCAAGGCGTGATGCCCCCTATTCGACCATGGTTGCTGGAACTCCCCCCGCAAACGCCGCGGCGAACGCGGGCAAATGCGGGCCATGGGGCCTTGGCCCCACCGGCGGTTACTTCGATTACTGGGGTTCGGCCCACCCGACCGGCTTCAACGTTGCCTTCGCAGACGGCTCGGTGCGCACCATTCAATACAGCATCCCGCTCCCCACATTGAAAGCAATCCAGGACCGCGCCGACGGCATCATCGTCAACACCAATGAGCTGTAACCCGTCCCACGCTCGTGGTTTCGCGCGGTTCACGCCGCGCGAAACCTTCATCTCTGCCCATTTTCCTCGTAGTGTGTCAAATTGCACGGATCCTTGGAGTGCGGCGATTTGACGCCGCTTTCTTTCCTTCTTTCTTTGAAAATTCGATGGAAAATGAAAAAAGAAGGAAAGAAAGAAAGCGGCGTCAAACCGCCGCACTCCAAAATGATTTTCCTGATTACTTTTCCCGCGCCGGCAACGACAATGCGGTAGGGACTTCTACGTGCACGACTTGCAAACCCGAAAGCTGGAGTTCGCCGATTGCCTGCGACAGCATCAGTCGCAGTTGTTCGGCTACATCCATTCGCTCTTGCGCAATCTGAGCGACGCGGACGACCTCTTTCAGCAGACGACGCTCATCCTGTGGAAAAAATTCGCCGAGTACGATCGCTCGCGCAGCTTTCTTTCCTGGGCCTGCGGCGTGGCTCGATTTGAGATCGCCAACTTCTTGCGTTCACGCAGCCGGCAGCAGTTGTACTTCACCGATGAACTCAATCTGCTCTTGATCGAAGCCCAAGAAGAACTAAAGCAAGACGAAATCGACAGCCGCCGCGAAGCCCTCGCCAAGTGCACCGCGAAGCTGCGCGCCGGCGACCGCAAGTTATTGGAGGATTGTTACGCCGAATCTTCCGGCGTCGCGGCCGTCGCCGAGCGGCAGGGCCGATCGCCGCAGAGCGTGCACAATTCCCTGCGCCGCATTCGCCGAGCGTTGTTCGAGTGCATTCGCCGATTATTGGCTCAAGAGGCTCTCGCTCTCGACCCGCATCCAACGGTGGAGCGCAGTTGAGAACAGGAATGGAGTGGATCCCATGAACGAAATAGGTGAAATCCCAAGCGATTGGAAGGACCTGATCGATGATTATGTGAGCGGCGCGATCGACGAAAGTCGTCTGCAAGAACTGGAAGCCCGCTTGTTGACGGATGCGGAAGCTCGGCAGTACTTCGTCCGATATTTCCGACTGCATACCGATCTCGATCTGGAGGCGCGGGCGCGGCAGGCGGGTGAGCGCGCCTTGCAAACGATTGATCAAAATGAGCGACCGGCTGAGCTGACCTCGAGATCGAGTCGCCTGACACGCTGGGCCGTTCCACTGGCTGCCGCGATTCTCGTCCTGGCGCTCGGCTCGTGGACAATGTGGAAAGCTTTGCAAGAAACGCCGGACAACAACGCGCCGCGCGAAGAGCTGGCCTGGCTCGTCAACGCCCAGAATTGCCAGTGGGCCGAAAACATGGCGCCGACGGGCAGCATGCAAGCCGGCAAGATTCTTCGCCTGGAGCGCGGCCTCGCCGAGGTGCGTTTCCAAAAAGGCGCCCGCATCATCATGGAAGGCCCCGCGAGCATCGAAATCATTTCTGCCAACAGCGCTCGCCTGGAGCGCGGCAAGCTCTCCGCCAAGGTGCCCGAATCGGCCAAGGGTTTTCAGATCATCACCCCCAAGGGCAAGGTCGTCGATCTCGGCACCGAGTTCGCGATGGCGGTCGAGGACGACGGCACGACGGATGTCTATGTCTTCTCGGGCAAGGTCGAAGCGTACGCCGATGTTCAGAAACCCAGGAACTTCTTGAGCCTGCAAGAAAAGCAGTCCGCGCGCATCGACGTCGGCGGCGTTGTCCTCAATCTTGACGCGCCGCCGCTGGAAACGAAGCCGTTCGTGCGCGACATTCCGGTGATTGTGCCGCGCACGCTCGCCCTCGATTTTCAACGCCCCATCGACGGCACGTTGTGCGACGCGACCGGCCTCGGCACCGGCCTGACGCATCGCCTGCCCGGCACCGGCAAACGTTTGAAGGTCAACGACGAGAATTTGTTGCTCAACTCCGCTTCGAATCAGCTTGAACTCACCACGACAAACAGCGATCTCAACACGCAGTACAAACTCGAACAGGGCGAGTATCTTGGCATCAAATTGACCGACCTCGGCTTCACCGGCAGCGAAGATTTCGCGCTCACCGTGGTGGTGCCGAATATTCCGGCTCTGCAAAAAGTCGGCCAGTTCGGCCTCTACGCCGGCGTCCGCAGCGATCGCAACATCCGCGGCGGCCTCCTGAGCAGAAAGGAGCCGGAGCAATATCGTCAGTTTCTGGTGCAAAACCAATCCGGCAAAGATGCGCCGCCCCACTTCGTCGGCCTCACCACCCCCGGCGACGATCTGCGGCTCACGTTGCGCCGCGAAGGCAAGCAATATTCATTGACGGTCGAGAACCTGACGAACGCCAATTCGACGATCTTGACGATGCCGCAGCCCGCGTACCTGGAAGGGCAGGTTGATATGTACGTCGGTTTCTTCGGCGCGAATACGCAGAGCGAGATTCGCCGCACGCTTATTCTCAAGGAGTTCAAGGCGACGGTATGGACGCAGGCGCCGTAATATGGAGGCTCGTTCCCAGGCTCCGCCTGGGAACGCACTGCCGCGAGGCTCTGCCTCGCCGAACCCTGAGTGGCGCGATGCCGCCGCGAGGTTCAGCGAGGCAGAGCCTCGCGGGTAGTTGCGTCCCAGGCAGAGCCTGGGACGCAGTTGAAAAGGAGACGATCTGTGAAACGAATGGCCCTGTCCTCTTCATTTCTATTACTCATCCCCATTCCCCTCGCCGCCCAGCCGACGCCGAAGGTGACGCCGCCGCCAGCCGCGTTTTATGAACGCTTCAAGGCGAACGACCGCGAGGCGGCCCGCGCGTTCTACAAGAAACACATCGACGCCAAGGGCCTGTCCATCGCCGCCGGCGCCGACGTCGCCGATGAGGCGCTCGGGCGCACCTACGACATCGTCACGCACATGCTCGCCGGCCGGCCCGACGTCCTCGGCGCGATGCAAAAGTTCGGCACCCGACTCATCATCATCGGCAAGGACCAGGTTTACACCGACATGCCGGAATATCGCAATCACCCCAATCCGACGTATCAGAACGAACGCGTGCGCGGCACCGGCGGCCTGGGCGTCACGAGCTTCGGCGAGGAAAACGTCCTCAACCTCGCGATCGACCGCTATGACGACGAAAGCATCGGCGTTCACGAATTCTGCCACACCATCGACGCGGCACTGCGCAGCATCGACCCGACGTGGAGCAAGCGTCTCGGCCAGACGTACAAAAACGCGACCGGCAAGGGCTTATGGAAATACGCCTATGCCGGCTCGAATCAGGGGGAGTACTGGGCCGAGATCGCGCAATCGTACCTGGATTGCAATCGCGTCAACAACTGGAATCACAATTCGATCGCCACGCGCGAGCAACTCAAGCTCTACGATCCGGAAGGCTACGAGCTGTGTCGCACGACGTTCAATTTCTCGCCGCAAAACGACTGGCGCTACAAGCCGCTGCGCGTGCAGCCGAGCGTGATGCCGCCGCCCGCCAAGTTCAAGGCCGATCCGTATTACAGCAAATTCACCTATGCCCGCGAATTTGTCGTTCTCGGCTCGAAGCACGTCAGCGACGAAGCGTTATTGAAGGCGAACGACACCGTTCGCAAGATGTTCGCGTATCGGCACGATATCCTCAAGGCGATGATCGCCGACGGCGCACGCCTCGTCGTTCTCGGCCGCTCGGAGAAGGTGAGCGACTTGCCGGAGTTTCAGGAAGCCGCGAAAAAAGCGGGCTTTGACGAGACGCGCTACCGCGACTACACGCCGAGCGTCAAGTTGATGGTGGTGCCGGAGGAAAACGTTTTGCGCTTGCCGAACGAGCCGTTCGCGGGCAAATTCATGGTCGTCAGCGTTTTCGCGAAGGGCTTGTATCACGTGTGCGGCACGCGGCCCGTGCAGCAGAGTTTTGGCAAGGGTCCAAAGCAGCAATATGAACTGCGCGTCAAGCGGCTCGACATTGAATTCGACAATCAACTCGTGAAACTTCACGAGGCGGCGAAGACGACCAAGCTCTGGCGCGGCACGCCGGCGGGGCGTGAGCGCCTCGAATACTGGGCCGCCGGCGTCGAAGCGTACTTCGACGCGGCCGGCACGTCGTACGCGCCCAACGACGCCGATCGACCGATCACGACGCGCGAGGCGCTGAAGAGCTACGACACCGGGTTGTACGCGCTCGTGGACGAGACGATGGCGTACAAGGAGCACGTGGATTGGCGGGCGGGGAAATAGGCGCTCGCTTGCGGTTTCGCGCGATGGGCGCGCGCCCAACCCGCGAAACCGCAAGCGACGATTAGGGAGATTCAGAAATGACAGGCAGATTCGGTTTGCGTTTTCTTTTTGGCATTCCGGTAGCGATTATCCTGATGGTTCCGCCGCGCACCGTCGCCCAGCCGGAGAATAAGAACGTCGAACCCAAGGTCACCGCAATCCCCGAAGTCGTTATCAATCGCTACAAGCTCGACACGACTTTCTACAAGAAGCACCTCGATTACAACGGCTTCTCGATCCTCAGCTCCGAAAAAGTCTCCGACGCGGGCCTCCTTGAAGCGCGTTATCTCATCGACAAGCTCCTCGGCGAGCGCGAGGACATCCTCAAGGCGATGATCAAGTCCGGCTGCCGATTCATGGTGATGGCCCCCACGGAAATGACGACGCACGTGCCCGAACAACGCCATCTCAAGAACGACCCCAAGACCAACTGGGACACTCGCGCTCGCGGCCTGGGCGGCAAACTTTCCTCGTGCGGCGAGGAAAACCTGCTCAACCTCAAGGGCGATCGCTATCGGCAAGAAAACATCCTGATCCACGAGTTCAACCACGCAATCCATCAGCAAGGTCTGCGGACCGTCGATCCGACGTTCAACGGCCGACTGAAAAAAGCGTATGACGATGCCATCGCCAAGGGGCTCTGGAAGGGAACCTATGTAGCGACCAACCCCGCGGAGTACTGGGCCGAGGGCGCTCAAGCGTATTTTGATTGCATGCGCCCGCAGTTCGGCGCCAACACGCGCGAGAAGCTCGAAAAGTACGATCCCGGTTTGTTCAAGTTAGTCGATGAAGTCTACAAGCAATCGAAGTATCGCTACGTGCGTTACGATCAGCGCACGAAAAAACAAGAACCGAAGATCGAGCCGCCCGCCGGCCCATTGATGCTCATCGGCGGCCGGCATCAGGACCTTCCCGATGAAATCCGGAAAACGTTCTTCGAACTGGCGGGCGGGAAAAAAGCCCGGATTGTCGTGATCCCGACCGCGGTGGCACACGCTGACGAGCCTAAGTCGGCCGACGAGTTTGTCAAGCCGTGGCTCGATTTGCAGCCAACCGCCGCCGTGGTCCTGCACACGCGCGATCGCAAGCTGGCCGACGATCCTGAATTCGTCAAGCCGCTCACGGAAGCGACGGCGGTCTTTTTCACCAACGGTCATCGCGATCGCGTCTTCAACGCCTACCGCGGCACTCTGGTCGAAAAGGAACTCAAGAAGCTGCAAGCGCGCGGCGGGTTGATCGGTGGCACG
>DAIOGM010000381.1:0-7228 GCA_036745215.1 Gemmataceae bacterium | reverse complement strand
ACACGGGCGTGACGCCGGCGTCGAGTTACAGCGGTGCGGCGGGCTTCGGCTGGCTCGGCGGCGCGGTGCAAGGCGTGGATCGGGGCACGGGCGCCGACTTGACGCGCGACCTGAACTACGCGAATCAACTCAACTTCGGCGTGGACGTTCCGGATGCGACGTACGAGGTGACATTGACGATCGGCGACGTCGGGCCGTTTGCGCACGATCAGATGGCGGTATTCCTGGAAGGCGTCAACGTCGGTACGGTGAACACGGCCGCGGGCCAGGTGATGACGCTCACGTTTCGGACGCCGGTCAAGGACGGTCAATTGACCGTGCTCTTGCAGGACCAGGGCGGCATCGACCCGAACGTCGTCATCAATGGTCTCGACGTTGTCTGGATCGGACCGGCCGGTCCCCGCGTCATCTCGGCGACGCCGACCGGGAGCGTCTTTGCTCAAACGGATCGCGTTACCCTGACTTTCGACGAGGCGATCCAGGACGCAACCTTCACACTTGCCGACGTCGAAAGCCTTACCGGGCCGGGCGGCGCCATCACACCGACGGCAATCAACAAACTCAGCGCGACTCGTTATGAAGTGGTATTCGCTCCGCAGGCGGCCGCTGGGACCTACGCATTGACGATCGGGCCGAACATTCTCGACCTCGGCGGTTTCGAAATGGATCAGGACAGCGACGGAATCCCGGGCGAGGCGACCGATCGTTTCACCACGACGTTTCAACTCGTGTCGTCGCTCGGCTTCGACTTCGGCGTTGCCGGTTCACCCGTGGCGAGCGGATACACGGGCGTGGTCCCGTCAACCAGTTACAATGCCGCGCTCGGCTACGGCTGGCTGAGCGGACCGGTGCAGGCCGTCGATCGAGGAACGGCAAATCCATTGACGCGCGATCTTGCCTTCGAGCGTCAGTTGAACTTCGGCATGGATGTTCCAGAAGGAACCTACGACGTCGTGCTGACGATCGGCGACACGGGACCGTTCGCGCACGACTTGATGGGCGTTTTTCTCGAGGGCAACCAGGTAGACACGATCAACACCGCGGCGGGTCAGGTGCTCACCATGACCTACCGCGTGCCGGTCAAGGATGGTCAGGTGACGTTGAGCCTCCGCGATCTGGGCGGCAGCGACGTCAACGTGGTTCTGAACGGCTTGCAAGTCGTTTGGGTCGGCCCGGCCGGCCCGCGCGTGATTGCCGCCGCGCCGTCGGGCGCCGTGATGGGACCACTCGATCGCGTCATTTTGACTTTCGACGAAGCCATTCAGGACGGCACGTTCACCCTGGACGACGTCGCCAGCCTGAGCGGGCCGAGTGGCGCGATCACGCCCACCGCCGTCAACAAGCTCAGCAGCACGCGATACGAGGTTACCTTCGCACCTCAAACCGTCACCGGAGATTATTCACTGGCCATCGGGCCGAACATCTTGGATCTGTCGGGTTATGCGATGGATCAGAACAGCAACGGGACGCCGGGTGAAACGCTCTTGGATCGCTACACGGCTGCGTTCCGGATGGCGCCGTTTGTGGGGCACTTTGATTTTGGCGTGCCAGGCTCGCCGGTCGCGCCGGGTTACATCGGCGTGACGCCAACAACCAACTACAGCAGCACGGCCGGTTATGGCTGGCTCGGAGGATTCGTGCAAGGCGTGGACCGCGGTACGGGCACGGACTTGACGCGCGACCTGGTATTTGGCAATCAACTCAACTTCGCCGTGGACGTGCCGGAGGGCACCTACGACGTGACGCTGACGCTCGGCGACGTGGGGCCGTTTGTCCACGATCAGATGCGCGTGTCTCTGGAGGGGACGCAACTGGGGACGGTGAACACGGCGGCGGGCCAGGTCACGACGGTCACGTATCGAGCGGCGGTCAAAGACGGGCAATTGACGGTGCTCTTGCAGGACCTGGGTGGCATCGACCCGAACGTGGTATTGAACGGTCTCGACGTGATCTGGATCGGCCCGGCCGGCCCGCGCGTGATGGCGATCAGCCCTGCTGCTTCTGTCGTCGGTCAGGTGGACCACGTCCGCGTGACTTTCGACGAGGCGATCCAGGACGCAACCTTCACGCTTACGGATGTGAACAGCGTCACCGGCCCGGCCGGCGTCATCACGCCGACTTCGGTCGATAAGGTCAGCGCCACGGTCTACGATGTGCGTTTTGCGGCGCAATCGACGGCGGGCGTCTATACGCTGTCCATCGGCCCGGACATTCTTGATCTGGCGGGCAATGCGATGGATCAGAATGTCAACGGCACGCCGGGCGAGGCAAGCAACGATCGCTTCAGCAGCGCCTTCCAGTTGGCCCTGTCGTTGAGCTTCGACTTTGGCGTCGCGGGGTCGCCGGTTGCTGCCGGTTTCATTGGCGTGACGCCGACGACCAGTTACAGCGCCGCACTCGGCTACGGCTGGTTCGGAGGCCCGGTGCAGGCGGTGGACCGCAACAACGGCACCGCGCTGACACGCGATCTTGCCTACGAGCGGCAATTGAACTTCGCCGTGGACGCGGCTGACGGCGTTTACGATGTGACGTTGACAATCGGCGACGCCGGTCCGTTCGCTCACGATTTGATGGGCGTGTTTCTCGAGGGCAGCCAGGTGGCCACGCTCAGCACCGCGGCGGGTCAGGTGCTCACCGTGACGTATCGCGGCTCGGTGACGGACGGCCAGTTGACTTTGAGCCTTCTCGACCTGGGCGGCAGCGACGTCAATGTTGTCATCAATGGGTTGCAAATTGTCTGGGTCGGTCAATCCGGCGCGTCCAACCCGCCGCCGGGCCTGGGCGGCGCCATGACGCCGTCTGGCGCCAACAAGTTCGGCGCCGTCTTTTCCGAGATGCTCTTCCCGGCGCCATCGACGGCGATCGATCCCAACCATTTCGATTTCTTCGGCGCCATTGGCGTTTCCCGTTTGCCGGCGGCCAATCAAAGGAAGATGCTGCAAACAATCAAGTACAACGCGGCAAACGCATATGGCTGGCTATTCAGTCAGATGCAGACGACGGACCAGGAAGCGGATTCCCTGACAAGCGGCCTTGGACTTGACAGGTTGCCGACGCCGAAGCGTCGATCATGATGGGACGCATGCGAAAATCGGACGACATCCGCCGACGTCGCTACGATATGTCTGTAAAGGGAGCCGACATTTCTATGGAAGGGGATCGCAATGAAGTCCAGGCGCCGTCCTCATCGTCTTTTGCTTCTGATCGCCGCCGTTGGGTTGTTGACGCTGGCCGCGTACGCCGGCCGGGAACAACCGCCGCCGGACGCCATGGATTCGCCGGAGATTGCCAAGGAGCTGTTCGTAGCCGCGCATCGATTCGTTGACACGCTCGAGCCCGGAACGCAGGCGAAATACCTTTTTCAGGACGCCGAGCGCGGCAACTTCCATTTCTTTCCCGTGTCTCGACGCGGCGTTCCATTGAAGCAACTCAAGGAAGGCCAACGTCATCTCGCCCTGGCGCTCATGAGCGCCACGCTCAGTCATGTCGGCAATCAAAAAGTGCTGACGATCATGAGCCTGGGGGATTACCTCAAAGAAACCGACAAGACGCCGAATGTCCATCGGGATTCGGACCAGTACCACGTCACCATTTTCGGCACTCCCTCGGCGAACGGAACGTGGGGCTATCGCTTCGAGGGGTTCCATTTATCGCTCAACGTGACCATCGTCCGCGGGCGCTGGATTGCCGTGACGCCGTCGTTCGTCGGCGCGATACCCGCCACGGTGCCGGACGGACCGAGAAAGGGACTTCAAGTATTGGAAGAGGAAACCGAACTGGGGCGCACCCTCGCCAAATCGCTCACCGCCAAGCAGCGCAAGGTCGGCATCGGCAAAATCCCCGACTTCTTGACGGAAACGGTGGGCGGATTCACCACCGGCAACAAGCGCACGCTCGAACGCGACAAGCCGCGCGGTTTGGCCGGATCGGAAATGACGGTTGAGCAGCGCGCGACGCTGATGAAGCTCGTTCGCACCCATATCGGCCGCCTCCGCAAGGAGCTTGCGGATCAAGATTTGGCGCGCATCGAACGGGCCGGCACGGAGAAGATTCACTTCCAATGGGCCGGCGGACTGAAGGCCGGCGAGGCGCACCATTACCTGATCCAGGGCCCGACATTTCTGATTGAGTACGACAACACGCAGGACGGCGCCAACCACGTCCACTGCATCTATCGCGACTTCAACAATGACTTCGGCGACGCGCTGGTGGAGCATTTCCAAAAGCAGCACCAGAAGCCGTGACCGCCGCGGCGTGCAGCATCAATTTCTGGTAGGTCCGGCGAGGCTTTGCAACGCATTTGAACCACAGAGGCACAGAGACACAGAGAAGAGAAAATGGGGAAGTGAGACGCGGGATTTTTCTTACCTATCCTGCCTTTCTCTGTGCCTCTGTGTCTCTGTGGTTCGGTTGCGTTGCAAAGCCGTCCGGCGAGCCGAGCCGGGCCGTTAACTGCGGAAGCCGACGCCTAACACCCATAGAACGACGAGAAACAGGAACGGAACGCCCATCAACCAAAGCACCACATAGAGAAGTACATTCTTCATTGTAATCTCCAAGTCAAAGATTAGACTTCATGAATGACTGCCGAGCCTGCGGATTGCTTTTCCGAGGGCGCGTTGCCCCAACGGATGACCATGGGTTGCCCCGAAGCCATCCAGCCGCCGAGAACGCTTCCAATGAGTCCAATTATCAATGCGGTCAGTGCGCCGAGCGCGTTGTTGCGAACAATTACTGCAGCGTCCGCGGGAGGGAGTGCTGCGGCCGCGGTTGACCAGATCGGCGTCCCCGCGAGACCGGTGTACCAACCTCCCAAAAACCCGCCGGCGCCGAGGGCCGTGAACAACAGAATGAGCGGAACGGTGACGAGCCAGACGACCGCGCCGTGCAGCATGGTGGTTTCGGGGGCCGTGTAGCCGGTGATCTTCCCGGCCACCCAGCCGCCGACAACCGAGGAAAAAAAGGCGCCGCAAACGGTGCAGATGATGCCGCTGAAATGAACTCGGTTCCAGCTAACAATATGTTCGCCATGACCGACGATTTGTGCGCCGATGGCGATCGCGGCCAGCCCGGTAACGAGCGCCGCTGCCAGTGCTGCCAGGCTGCCCACGAATACGCCACTCCAGTTGACGGGCCAGCAACAACTCGGGCTGGATTCCACTATGAGAGGTTCCGTCGAACGAGTATCCGCGTTCATGGCTTTACCTTTCCCAGGTCGAGGCGTTCAGAGTTTCACGGGCCCTCCAACAGCAAGCAAATGAAATGCCAACGTCAACGATGCCGCCGTCAGCTTTGCGTCGATGGCAGTTCATCGACATAGGTCCGCGGCTTGCGCCACCAATTGGCCATGCGCCAGGCGTAATAGGAAAGCTTCTCGTTCGTTGACAACTCCGGCCATTGCTGGCGAATGAAGTCTTGCATATCGGGCGTGATCTGTGGATTGAGAAGGCGCCAGCGGAAATCGGGGTTGCGGAAATCCAGGAGCAGAATGACGCGCTCCGAGGTTCCCCGATTCCACACCTCGTGTTCCGTGGCATCACAGAAAATAGTGACCTTGCCGGCGGTCCATTGTCGCGTCTCCGGACCGACGCGCATTTCGCAACTATCGTTTACAATGAGTCCCAGGTGACACCGCATAACATATTGGGCCCATCCGTCGTAGCCGACATGGGGCTTGATGTGCGTCCCCGCGGCCAGCCGGGAGAAACCGGCCATCACCATGCCGGGGATTTGTTCGACCAGTTTCGTCGTTACCGGGCAGCGCTCGCAGTTCTGATGGCGCTTCTTGCCGAAGCCGTATAGCCCGTAGGTGTCCCAACGGCCGTCATAAATCCCTTTCTCCGGCCAGGCGTGCAGCACGCTGGCGATTGCCTGGTACTCGGCCAGGATTTCCTGCCAATGATCTTCAAGGATGCGCGTAAAAGGGAACTTTTCAGCTGCTTGATACATGGTTGGAGCCCTTTCAAAGGAGGATTGATCTACGCCATTGAAATATCTTTTTTAGACACGCAGACGCGGAAGCCGTTGAATGTTTTTTGACTCAGTTGGCGATTGGATGCAACGAATCGGCCGCTTCCGTGAACGTAAGTCCTTATTTTTCAACAGCCATTCATTAGAGCAAGCCAACATGCATTGCATGATGTGTGTGTTCCATCATTTTGTGCAACGAATACTGGTATCAGTGTTTTCAATGTTGCGAACGCAGCTTCCCATTGCGACTCTGCTTGGGAAATTCATTCCCATCCCCGTGCCGCGCTGGGAATTGGGTCCCCTCAGCGTGCACCTTACAAGTGGGTTGAGCGTTCCTTCGCAGTTTGGTGGAACGACCGTTGGTCGTGCGGTCGGAATTGTAGGGTCGCGCGGACATTCCCAAGATTAGGGGAATTCCCATTGAGCGGCAACGGATGACATCGATTCGACAAAAATTGGGTTTTAGGCGGCGACAGTCGTAGGTTACACGCAAAACGTGATGTTCTAGAGGAATTCGTGGAGATGGGCCCGACCAACGACAAAGATCCCGTGCGCACGGCCGATCATGGACCAAGCGACGCGCCGCCGGACTCGGCCGGCACTGCCGACCTCGCGCCGGATTCGTCTCCAGGCGATGGACGCACCGTGTCGTATCGGCCGGACAAGGAGACGCAGTCGAATGGCGCGGCGCTGGAGAGTGTCCCGGCATCCGTTTCGGTGCCGGGCTATGAGATCGAGGGAATCCTTGGCCGCGGCGGGATGGGCGTCGTTTACAAAGCTCGCGATCTCGGACTGAAGCGAACCGTGGCGCTCAAGATGGTGCTCGCCGGCGGACATGCGGGGCCGCGCGCATTGGCCCGCTTTCGCATCGAGGCCGAGGCGGTGGCTCGGCTCTCCCATATCAACATCGTGCAGATCCACGAAGTCGGCGAAGTCGATGGGCATCCCTATTGCGCATTGGAGTTCGTGGAAGGCGGCAACCTTGCCGCCAAACTCGACGGCAGGCCATTGCCGGCCCGGGAAGCCGCCAGGTTGGTGGAGGTACTGGCGCGGGCGATGCAACTGGCGCATAGTCGAAACGTCGTGCATCGCGATCTCAAGCCCGCCAACGTCTTGCTGACGGCCGACGGCACGCCCAAGATCACCGACTTTGGTCTGGCCCGGCAATTGGACCGGGACAGCGGCGAAACGCATGCGGGAGCGGTGATGGGCACGCCGTCGTACATGGCGCCGGAGCAAGCGTCGGGTCGCACCAACG
>DAIOGM010000380.1:6738-7257 GCA_036745215.1 Gemmataceae bacterium | reverse complement strand
AACGAGATGCGCAGGATCGCGGCATTGGAAAAGACGCTCTCCGCCTGCACCATCGTCTTGCCATACACGGTCACGGGATCGGTCGGATCAGTTTCGATATGACTTCCCGAACGCGTTCCTGAAAAAACGAGATCGCTCGACAAATGCACGAGCCGGGCGTTGTGCCGGCGAACGTTGTCCGCGATGACGTGAGCGCTGGCGACGTTGACGGTGTGCGCCATGGCTGGATCGAGTTCGCACGATTTCAAGGCGCAGTTGCCGACCGTGTTGAGGACGGCGCGAAAGCCAAAGCGGTCGAAGAGTTGCCGCATGCCGGCGGCGTCTTCGGCGTCCTGCGCGATGATGCCGGGGCCGCTCAACTTCCAGGTTTGACGCGGGCGGATGCCGACGACCTGGCGACGTACGGGCGCACGCTCCAGCAGCGGAACAGCCTGCTGCGCGCTATCCGGGAGGAGAGCGCGACCCGCGATCAGCTCCGCTTCTGGGACGACTCGTTCCTCGATACGGGCGCCAGGGTCG
>DAIOGM010000380.1:0-6728 GCA_036745215.1 Gemmataceae bacterium | reverse complement strand
GTATTTGCGATGGAGGTAATGGAACGCATTGAAGCCCGCGACGCCGGCGACGCCGGTGACGAGCAGGGGAAGGCGGTGGCGCAACATCGAGTTAGCATACGAATGGCGAGCCACGGGGTTTATCCCCGTGGATTTTGGCTCCTTACCACGGGGATAAACCCCGTGGCTCGCGGACGCTATTTCGTCAAGGCAATGTCGATCACATTCGCGCCGCTCTTGATCGTCGCCGTCAAGCCGCTGGTCGTGTGCGACTCGTATTTCGTGGGATAGGAATTCTTACCTAGCTTGCCCGACGGCTCGAAGAACGGATCGCGCATCGTCACCGTCACGCGATACTGGCCTTCCGGCAACCCGTCGTTGGCGTTGTACGTGCTCGTCAGGTACGTGCCGTCCGCGTCAACGAACGAATCCGTGACGCGCGTCGCTTTCTTGCCATCCTTGTCCTTGGCGTCGGGCGACCAGAAGATTACGTGCGCATTCGCAGCCGGCACGCCGTTCATGGTGACTATGCCGGTCACGGGATGCGTCGGCTTGCGATTGTAAACGATGACGCCTTCCTCGGACGTGACGGTCTTCTTGAGGTTCTCCGGATAGATGCCGTCGAGCATGATGTTGGCGATGATCGGATCGGTGTCCTTCCGGCACGTGACCCAGGCGACGTGGTCGAACTCGCCGTAACGCATGCCGCGCATCCGGCTGCCGCCGCCGGTCGTTGCCAGCTGATAGTAGTTCATGCCCTGACGCGTGAATTTCTGGTAGCGATGGATGTGCCCCGCGAACACCGTGTATTTGCGGCCCGCCAGCTCTTTCTCGATGCCGAGCCAGCCGTTGGTTTCGAGGTTGGCGTGCGTCCACATCGGCTTGTGCAGCATGACGAAGATCCAACGCACGTTTGGATTGTCCTTCAGAACCTTCGCGAAGTATTCGATTTGTTCCTTCGTGATCTTGCCATCTTCCTTGTCCACGTTCGGATCGTCCGAATTGACGCAGAGGAAAAGCACGTCCTTGTAAAGGAAGTGATAATAGCTGCGGCCAAAGCGTTCTTTCCAGATGTCCTTTTGCGTCGGGTTGGTCAGATCGTGGTTGCCCGGCACGTAAAAGAACGGCATCTGCAACTTGCTCGTGTAACTTTGAAACTCCTTCCATTCCGCGGAGACCTTCGCTTGATCCTTCGTGTACCCTTCGATCAAGTCGCCGACGGAAACGACAAACGTCGGTTGCAACAGATTGATTTGCTCGACCGCTTCGGAGAAGATGCGCGGCCGATGTCCGCCGGTGCGATCGCTGACGACGAGAAAGTGGAACGTCTCGGGAGCGTTGTTGAGGCGAAGGTTCGTCCACGGATTGCGATTTTCGACATCGATTTGCATGTCGGTCTTGGCCGTCTTTTGCCCGCCGGAGATGGCGAACGCGGCAACGAGAAGCCCGACGACGACAGAGGAAATCAGGATGCGTTTCATAATGGCACCTGCGAAAATCGGCGTGGAAGTTTGAGTTAAAATAGCCGCCGTGAGGCGACATTGCTCACCTAAAAATGTAAAAAAACGAAGAAGTTTCCCCGCCACGAGAATTGCCGGATGGAATTGCACGCACTGCGGCTGTCATTGAGCGAGCAAGATCTCAACGATCTTTTGCGGAAGTACATGCCGAAGAACGTGGACGTCGAGGATCTGCGCGTCCGCCTTGTGGATAACAACGTGCACGTCAGCGGCATCTACCCCTTCTTTTTCCCCGTGCGCTTCGACACGATCTGGGAACTCGGCGTCGAGATGGGGCACGCCACCGCTCGGCTCGCGTCGTTCAAGGCAATGGGCGTGCCGGGCAATATTTTCAAGAGCGCCGTGGTCAAGATCGTCGAGGACATCGCGAAGCAGGAGAGCTGGATTCGCATCGTCGGCGATCGTTTCCTGGCTGACTTGGAGGTCGGCTGTTCGAAATACGCGGTGCTCGCCCATCTGCACTTGAAGTCCATTACCGTGCAATCGGGACAGTTGATGCTCGAAGCGGGGCATTGATTTTCGCTTGCGGCTTTGCGCTCGCATGGCGCCACGCGAGCGCGAAACCGCAAGCGGCTGACAATTCAATTCGAAAAATCCGTTTTTTCATGTCTGGTTTTCCCGTTTTCAAGGCATATGTATGTGCAGGCCGCTCCGAACGCGCGCGATTGCACCGTCACAAAGGAATCTGCCATGCCCCTGGTCACCGAACGTTTTGCCAACAATCAACGCCTGCAACAGGCGTCCAACAACAATCCGCCGATGAAAAAAGGCGAAACCGGCGAAGCCGTCGCGATCCTGCAACAGGCGCTCATCGACCTCGGCGGGTTCGCGATGCCGATCACCACCGCCAACGGTTCGAAGAATCCCGACGGCATCTATGGCAACGAAACCACCGCCGTCGTCCGCAAATTCCAGACGCAGCAGGCGCTCAGCCCCGACGGCATCGCGGGACGCCAAACGCTCACGCGCCTCGACGAGCTGGAGCAAAAACGCATCGACGAGTTGCTCAAGCTGCCGCCCGATATGCGCCTGTGGTCCGTCACCACGGCGCGGCCATTGATTTGATGTTTCCGATTTCCGCCCAACGCAGCGCGATACAAACCGGGTAACCGGGTGACCGAGAACGGAGAACTGAGAATGAAGGAAAATTCGACTACCCCGTTCGCTTCCTCATTCTCCGTTCTCGGTTCTCGGTCACCCGGTTACCCGGTTCTTTGATGCCCGAATGTCAACATTCAATTGAAAACGAGTTCGCCATGATCAAAGTCCAAGCCGCCACTGCCGCCGTCACCGTTGCGTCGTCGAACGCCAAGCCCGCCGTGCACGTCGCCGACAAGAACATCGTCTGCCATCTGACGCACAACTTCAACAACCCCGACAGCGTCGCCATGGCGTTCACCGCGACCGGCGCCGTCAATCTGACCATGGGCCCCGGCGACAAGCTCATCGGCTGGGAGTTCGGCTTCGTGCAGTTTCAAAAGGTGAACACCATCAGCTTCTTCTACGCGGGCAAGAAACGCAGCGAAGGCAGCATCTCCGTCAACGTGCACAAAGCCCCCGCGATGACGCAGATGCTCGCCCTCGACAGCAAGGACAACTACAGCCCCTGGACGAAGCCCGGCCCGCGCTTCACCCACAAGGCGCCGAAGATCTCCACATTGACCGGCGATCACCCGCTCACGAAAGTCGGCCGCGAGCTGTTGAACAAGACCACGAAGAAGACGAACTTCCTGTTTCATGTCATCGACGAGCGCGAGTTCACGAGCGTCTTCAGCGCCCGCGATCCCCTGGGCGTGCACGAGCATTTGGCTCACTTCACGTGGAAGCTGCGTTACGACGTCAAGTTCACCTGGAAAGCCGGCGTGCCGATTCCGGCGGTGCAGAGCAGTTCGACGTTCAAGACGAACGCCGTCGTGAAGGGCCCGCCGACGGACGCGGGGATCGTCGCGCTGTTGCCGACGCTGGCGCCGCCGCAAGCGAACACGTTGATGCTGTCCGCGATCGTGACGGCAATCAACGGCCCGCAAGGCGCCAATCGCACCGACAACGCGACGCAGTTCGCGAATGTGCCGTTTGATTTTTTTGTGGATTGAGCAAGGCGAACGCGGCATAATCGGGCACTTCTTCATTGCCGCGAGGTTTCATGACACCGCCGCCTGCCGACGCGCCGAGGAAACGCTGGTGGCCATCGCGCCGCTTGTGGGCGTCCGTCGGCGTTTTGGCGGTCCTTGCGATCGCGTCGCCATATCTGATTCACTTCTGGGAAGAATGGCAAATCGACCGCGATCTTGCAGCCGCCATTGCGGAAACGGACCGGCTCGACCCGGGCTGGCGCATCGAGGAGATGCGCGCGAAACAGGAAGCCGTTCCCGACGCCGAAAACGTGGCCAACGCGATTCGCAAGATCAACCGCCTCATCGGCGACAAACTGTATTCGCCCGAGTTCAACAACCTGGGCATTCCCGCGGGAGTCGAGCCGAAATCCTTTGAGCTCGGCGAATGGATCTGGTCCATCGACGAGTCGTTCGACCAGATTCCCGCGGCGGCGGTTTTGAATGAGCAGCAAATTCGGGCGCTGGAAGGCGAGTTGAAGGAGCATACGCAGGCGGTTCAAGAAGCGCGCAAACTCCGCGAATTCAGCAAGTGCCTATTGAGTTCAAAGACGCAAAGCGAACGGATCGCCGACGAGCGTGCGCTTTACAGCGCAGCGAGGCTGTTGCGCTTCGACGTCCTGATGCGTTGCGAGCTGGAAGATCTTCGCGGCGCCTTGGAGAGCATCGAAGCGCTGCAGGCGATCGCGCAATTCGAAAAGGATGAGGCGAACTACCTATTGGTGTGGATGCGCCCGATCGCTCTGGAGTCGGCCTGCCGTTGTACGCAGCGTGTCCTCGCCCAGGGCATCGCCGACGGCAACCGGCTTGCCGACATTCAAGCTCGGTTTCTCAAGGAGGAAAACGTCAATGCGTTTCTGTCACAGGTGCGAGCCGGTCGCGCGCAGCAAGATAAATCCTATCGAACCCTGGAGGAAGAAAACAATCCCGAGGTTCGCAAACAGATGATCCGGTTCTGGGCCAAAGACTGGCATAAGGACAGCGAACCGAAGGAGCGGCCCAGGTATTTAAAATGGTTTCTGAAAGAGCGTACGGCCGATCCGCGCATCTTGCAAACGTTGGAGCTTCGCCAGTTCAACCGCATGTTCGAGTTTGCGAAAAAGCCGATCGCCGAGCAATTCCGCGGATTCGACGCATTCATGCGCTCCGACGAAGGCGGCGATATCCAAAGAAGGCCGCAAAATGTCGGCGAAAGAGTCTTTCGCACGCACACGACGATCGCCACCACGCGCACCGCCATTGCCCTGGAGCGCTATCGGCAAAAGCACGGCGATTGGCCCAAGTCACTCGACTTGCTGGCCCCCGAATTCATGAATGAAGTGCCGACGGACCTTTACGTCGGCAAGCCGCTTGTTTATCGCCGCGTCGAGCGCGGCGTGATCGTGTACTCGGTGGGCCTGGACCGCAAAGACGATGGCGGCAAGTTTCGCTGGGAACGCGGTGTGGTGGAGGCTGGCATGGAGGGCCTCGACATCGGCGTCCGCCTCTGGGACCCGGAGCATCGCCGCCAGCCGCCGTTGCCGCCGGTGGTGCCGCGGCAGCCCTGACGTCACCACAACCAACCATACATCAGGTAACACCAACCCGCCCCGACCACGCACATCGCCAGCCCCCAGACGAGCGTCCGCGTAAACAGCTTGCGGCGATCCTCGCCTTCACCCGCACTGGCGACGCACAACGCGCCGATCGTGGACAAGGGCGACGAATCGACCAGATGCCCCGCGACAATCACCGCGAGCGCCAGCGCCAGCGGATCGCTACCGGGAAGCCCTTCCGCCACGTCCTTCACCATCGGCAAAAACGCCGGCAAGACGACGCCCGAGGTGCTCGAATACACCGACACCACCGCGGCCACGAAGCCGAAGATCGCGGGGGCCGAGTCGTCGGTCGAAACGGCGACGACGAGCGACGCGAACAGCTTCGTGCCGCCGGTTTCTTCCAGCAGCGCCGTCAACACGTTGACGCCGCACACCATGAGGATGACGCTCCATGGCATCTTCTTGACCGCGGCGTCATCGTCGGCCAACCCGCCAAGCGCGAGGATCACGGCGCAGACGAATGCGCCCATGCCGACGTTCACTTTCCAGACGAGCACGACGACCATCAACGCCGTGATCAAGCCGAGCGTCGCCCAGTGCCGCGGCTCGAAACGGCGATCCGTGGCCTTGTCCTCGTCGCTCGGCTCGTACCATTGCAACAACAACGGCAAGCCGCCGAAGACGACAAACGCGAACACGGCGACGACTAAATTGATGCTGAGGTTGTGCAGAAACATCTGCGTTTGATGTCCCGCGAGATCGATGCGGGCCATCTGTTTCTCGGCGATGATCCCCGTCGGCGACACCGGCGACAGCGCTCCGGCGATGGCGCCGTGCCCGACCAGCACCGTCATCAGGATGGCGGGGATGCGTGCCTTGGCAGCGATGGTCATGGCCGTCGGCGCGATGAGGGCGGCCGACGCGATGTTGCCCGCCCCCGCCGTCGCGAAGCCTGCCGCCAAAAGGAAGAACATCCACGGAATGACGCCGACGTTGCCGCGACAGACGCCGACCGCCGCATGCGCGACGCGATCGAGCGTGCCGTTGAGATGCGCCTGCGTGAACAGTAGGCTGACGCCGGCAAGCGTGAGGAACAGATCGACCGGATACCCCGCGAAGACGTTGCGCCGCAGATTGGCGGTGAGCGTGGCCCGCGGATTGACGTCGAGACCGATCGCCCACGCGGCGCCGAGGACGCTGCTCTTGAGATCATCGAGCGGCGTAAATAGCCACGATAGATAGACGCCGATGACGAATGCGAACGCCAGGGCCAGAAAGCCCGGATGCACACGATTGGTGCACGAGAGGATGATGACGATCAAGAGCGCGAGCAGGGATAGCCAGGCGAGGGTCATGAAATGACTATACGGCCCCGTCTAGTTCGGACAATCAATGTCGTATTAAACGAGTTATTTCCTCGACATCGACAACAAGGAGGTCATCAATTCGGAAAACGCCTTGTCATTGAGATATTCAAGGATACCGAGTTTCCCCGACGCAAGTAAGACGGGAGGATTCGCAGGATTGGAGTCGGAATTGTCGATCACCCAGAACCCGGTGGAACGCTCAGCGAACCATCG
>DAIOGM010000379.1:0-7264 GCA_036745215.1 Gemmataceae bacterium | reverse complement strand
TCAGCTCGCTCAATCGATTCTTGTTCGACAACTCCGACATCATCACGTTTCATCGCTACGAATATTTACCTAGCACCAAGAAATCGGTCGAATCGCTCCTACGTTACGAACGGCCAATCCTGTGCACGGAATACATGGCTCGTCCCATCGGCAGCACGTTCGATACGATCCTGCCGTACTTCAAGGAAAAGTCGGTTGGCGCATACAACTGGGGCTTCGTCGCGGGCAAGACGCAGACCAATTATCCATGGGATTCGTGGAAGAAGAAGTACGATGCGGAGCCGAGTACCTGGTTTCATGACATTTTCTATGCCGACGGGACGCCATATGACGTGAGGGAGTTGCCTTTGATCCGCCGGCTGGCTCAGAGGGCGATCACGGTGCATTTGCGTTTTTCCGAAAACCCGCTCGATCCGCGCAAGCCGGGCGAAGCGTTTGTTGAGTGCGTTGTCAAGAACCGTTCGGATAAGGACCTTGAGGTGCCGTCGAAATACACCGGCGGCTGGGATTCGCTCATGGTGCTTCGCTCGGGTTATTTGAATGAGGAAGGAGCGGGGCCGGGCATGAACCCATTCTTTAGCGACCTGCGGCTCGTCAAATGGGCGGCGCCGACATCGAAGGAGACGAAGCTGGTCAAGGCGGGCGAGGATTTGACGGTTTTCAAGGACGAATTGGCCAAGGTTCTGGTGTTGGACACGGACAAGGTCGAGCCGCTGAAGCCGAAGCAGGAGCGTTATTATTGGTCGTGGCGAGCGTGCCCGGGGCCGCCGCCGAGTCCGGTCTGGTGGCCCGATGTTAAAACGCCCGACGAGAAGGTGTTCAACCACGCGGTGTTTCAGATGCAGGTGCGCGTGGACGGCAAATGGTACGAATCGGACAGCGTGGTGTTGAAGTTGAAGGGGATTGAGAAAAAGAAGAAGTGATTTCACCTGGTTTACGTTTAGCGTTCGCATGGCGCCACGCGAGCGCTAAACGATAAACTCGCTCACCGAAGTCACGCGATGCTCCTTCGCCCCAGCGTACACCGCCTCGCACAACGCAATCGTCTCCAAATTATCGCGGCCGCCAATCTCCGGCTCCGTCCCATCTTCAACCGCGCACAAAAGTTGCGCCATCGTTCCAACGAACGCGTCCGGGAACCAAACTTCCTTCCAGCGCGGCGACAGCCAATAGCCAGGCTGCTCCTTCGTCGTGAAGTCCAATGTGCTCGGCGTCTTCGCGGGATAGCTGGGCCAGCCGATGGTGCCGCGCGCCAAACCGTCCGTGCCCTCGATGCGCCATTTGATGTAAATGTCGCTCTCACTGCCTTCGCGCGCTGGACCTGTCCACACGTCGTCCCAGCTCGTGGCGCGCGTGCCATTGTCGTATTCGAGGATGTAGAGATTGATGCCGTCGGTGTGCGGAAACTTCGTGCGCGGGTCGGGCCGCGTGCTCGCCAGGACGCGATCGGGCGTGCCGAACCAGTAGCGAAACGTGTCGAGGTGATGGATGCTCATCACGAACGTCGATAGCGAATGCAATTGCTGCGCCCACGGCATCCAGTGCGGGATGGCACGCATTTCGATGGTGGCGAGTACCGGCGCGCCAATCCAGCCGCGCTGGAGGATGTCCTTCATGGCGCGGATCGATTGATCATAACGCATGTTCTGATTGACCGCGAGCGTGATGCCGGCTTTCTGGCAGCGTTCGACCACGTCTTTCGCGTCCTTGTACGACATCGCGAGCGGCTTTTGCGCGAGGATGCCGCGCAAGTGCTTCTGCTCGGCGGCCTTGCGAAGTACATCCGACTGCATATCGGGCGGCACGGCGACGTCGAGAATCTCGATGGACGTGTCTGCGAGCAATTCATCGATCGTGCGGTGCACCGTCGCAATCTGATGCTGCGCCGCGGCGGCCTGAGCGTTTTCGAGCTTGCGCGACGTGATCGCGACCGGATTGAAGCCCGCTTGCCGGTACGCGACCAGGTGGCAATCGCGCATGATGAAGCCGGCGCCGATGCAGCCGATGCGCCAGTCCTTGCGCCTGGGCAGGCGGGGCAAATAATTCAGGTTCAATTCAATCGTCATTGGCGTCTTCCGCGTGAGATTTTCGGCCAATTCGCCGGAACCTTTCGCGGCCTTCATTGTTTCATCTATTGCGATAGACGGCTTTGATTTTTGGCATCCCGTGTCATTTCTATGAAATCGCGATTGCTGTGGGCCGGCTGTGTTTTGCTCATGGGACTGGGTTTCATCCAGGCCGACGAGTTCACGGCCACGCTCATCAAGGTCGCGGATGGCAAGATCACCTATTCGCGCGGCGGCGGCAAGAAAAAGAAGGAAGCGACGCTGCCGGCCGCCGAGAATTGCCAGGTGTTCGTCGCCAAGTACGATAAGAAGGCGAAGACGATCGACGCGGGAGACGAATTGACTGGGGGCCTGAAGAATCCGATCTTTAGCAAGCTTGACAAAGAAGCCGTCGATGCATGGGTTCGCACCAACAAGGCGAACGACACGATCGTGGAATTGCGGCTGTTTCAAAAGGCGAAGAAAAACAAGGACTGATCCCCCGGCCACGTGGGTCGGGACAAGTTTCCTTACCCCCCAAGGAGTCGCAGCTATGTTGCGTCAAGGTTTGATCGCCCTGTTCATGTTGATCGTCTGCCTCGGCTTTGTCGCCGCCGACACGCTCAAGGGCTCGATCCAGAAAATCGACGAGAAGAGCGTCACGTTCGCGGAAACGGACAAAGCGGCAAAGTCATTCGATTTCGCCGCGGACGTCAAGTTCTATCAGGAGAAGAAGGGCGTCAAGACGGAACTCAAGGACGGCGTCAAGTCGGACGCGTTCAGCAAGATCGGCAAGAAGGGCATCAACGCGACCATCACCACGAAGGACGACAAGGTCACAGAGGTGATCCTGACCGGCAAAAAGAAGGCCGCCAATTGACAGAAACAGTGAAGCCCCGGGGTGAGGTACTCCGAACCCCGGGGTTCGGAGTACCTCACCCCGGGGCTTGCGGAGTTTTTGTGCAATGCCCCGGAAATATTGAATAATTGACTTGAAGCTGATTGGTTTCGCTGTTAATCTCACCAAAAGCGAACCTGCCTGCCAGAATTCGACCCACCTACCCGCCACGTGCATGCCGCGTGGTCTTGTCATCACGGAGGTTTGAGGAATGCGCACCGCATCCATGCTCCGCTTTGCTTTGGCCGTTGTGCCGATGTTCGTTTTGTTCGGCGCCAGTCGCGTGAACGCCGCCGTTGTTTTGCCGGGGGGCAAACAACTCGAGGCGGTCGATTTCGAGCGCCACGTCATGGGCATCTTCGGCCGCGCCGGCTGCGCGGGCGGCGGCTGTCACGGGGCGTTTCAGGGCAAGGGGGGCTTTCGCCTGTCGCTGTTCGGCTACGAGCCGGACAAGGATTTCGTCGCCATCACGCGCGAAAGCTCCGGGCGGCGCATCAACATCGTCAATCCCGACGATAGCCTGCTCCTCCTGAAGGCGACCGGCCAGGTCGATCATGGCGGCAGCGTTCGCTTCGGCAAGGACACGTGGCAATACAACGTCATGCGCGAATGGATCCGCAGCGGCGCTCGCGGCTCCGCGGGGTCCGGCGAAGTGAAGTCCGTCGCGGTCACGCCCGAAGATCTGATCTTCACGAAGGTCGGCGATGCCAGGCAGATTCAAGTCAAAGCAAAGTTCACCGACGGCAGCGAAAACGACATCACCTGCTTCTGCGACTTCCGCACCAATGATGAAGCCGTCGCCGAAGTCAGCAACCTCGGCATGGTCAAGAGCATGAAGCCGGGCAGCACTGCGATCGTCGTCGCCTATCGCGGCACCGTTCTACCGGTGCGCGTGATGGTGCCGATGGATTTGCCAGTCGGTTTCACGTATCCGAAGGTTCCTGAAGTCAACTTCGTCGATCGCGAAGTATTCGCTCGGCTGCGGCAGCTGAACATGGTGCCGTCGAATCTGTCCACCGACGAAGAGTTTTTGCGCCGCATCACGATCGACACGACCGGCCAGCTGCCGACGCCGGAAGAGATTCGCGCGTTCCTGAAGGACGATCGCGCTGACAAGCGCTCGCGCAAGATTGAAGAGCTGCTCGATCATCCGCTGCATGCCGCGGTGTGGGCGACCAAGTTTTCCGACATCACCGGCAACGATACGCCCGCTCTCGAACAGCCGGTCGCGATGAAGTCCAAACGTAGCCAGCAATGGCAAGATTGGCTCCGCAAACGCTTCCAGGAAAACATGCCGTATGACGAGATCGTCAAGGGCATCCTCACCGCGACAAGCCGCGAAGGCCGTTCGCCGGAAGAATGGCTGCAACACGTCAAAACGACCGATTCGGGCATCGATGCCGTGGGCAAATACGACACGAGCGAATACGCCAAGCGCGATACGCTCGACCTCTACTGGCGACGTCAGCAACCCGTGCCCATCGAAATCTGGGGCGAACGCACCGCGGCCGCGTTCCTCGGCGTACGTGTCGAGTGCGCTCAGTGCCACAAGCATCCGTTCGATCGCTGGACGCAGGCCGAGTACCGTGCTTACGCGAACATCTTCACGGCCGTCAGTGCCAACAATTTGTCAGCGGAAGCGAAGAAAGTGATCGACAAGGAAAACCTCGAACGCAAGGGGGGCGCGGTCAAGGTCAACGCGAATCAGATCAATCTGATCCAGAGGGAAGTTTACCTGGGCTTCACTGTCAAGCCGTATCTGCATCCCGATACGAACCGGACGTTGGCGCCGAAGGCGCTGGGCGGCCCGGAGATCAGCGTCGCTCGCGGCGGGCCCGATCCGCGCGTCGCCTTGTTCAACTGGATGCGTTCGCCGGACAATCCGTTCTTCGCTCGCGCTCTCGTCAATCGCATCTGGGCACATTACACGGGCTTGGGTCTCGTGCATCCGGTGGATGATTTCTCGCTCGGCAATCCGCCGTCGAATGAAAAGCTGCTCGATGCGCTCGCGAAGGACTTCATCGCGCACAACTACGACTTCCGCCATATCGAGCGCACGATCCTTTTGAGCCGCACCTATCAGCTGAGTTCGAAGGTGAATGAGACGAATAAATTTGACACGAAAAATTACGCCCATTCGTACATTCGCCCGATGATCGCGGAAGCGGTCGTCGATGTGCTGAATGGGGCGCTCGGCACGAACGAGAAATTCGGTCCGGAGGTCAAGCCGGGCTTGAAGGCCGTCGAGGTCGGCGCCACGCAATTCAACCAGAATCCGCAAGCCGCGTATGCATTCCGCCTGTTCGGTCGGCCGCCGCGCACGACGGCGTGCGATTGCGAACGAGCCATGGAGCCGGCGTTGCCGCAGAAGCTGTTTTTGATGACGGATCCGGTTCTGCTGGATAAGTTCAAAGAGCCGGCGGGCCGGTTGCAAACGATCATCAACAGCAATAAAACCGACGAAGAAGCGATGGAAGAGCTTTGCCTGGCGACGCTGTCGCGCTTCCCGACGGCTCGCGAACGGCAGTATTTTGCGGAACATCGGCAAAAGGTAGGGACTCGCCGGGAAGCGATTACCGACATGCTGTGGGTATTGATTAACACTCGTGAATTTATTTTGAACCATTGAGAATGGCGACAGGCCGCGAGAATGCCGGGAGGGCGAGGCTCCCGCCGAGCCAGAACCCGGAAAAACCTCGCGTTTTCACACGAAAAGGCTCGGCAGGAGCCTCGCCCTCCCAGTGACTCGCGAACTTGGAAAAATCCGGAACTTTTTTCTGGACACAGAGTTTAATAAAGGGTTATGCTCAGTGCCGCTTGCGATGCCGCGAGCGGCGGAAAACGAACCACATTCCCGCCAAAACCTTCCTCATTGCTGCTCGGGGGAAGGAAGCTCAGGGGGGCGATCAGGGCAGCGAAAAAGGAATCCTACCTATGGCACGCGATTGCGAAGGCTTCTCACGCCGCGATTTCATCAAGGTTGGCTCGGCCGGTCTCGTCGGCCTGACCCTGCCGCAGCTCCTCAAACTCGAAGCCCAGGCTTCCAATAATGCCCCGGCTGCACGCTCTCGCCGGGCGACCAGCGTGATCATGGTTTGGCTCGCGGGCGGCCCCGCGACCATCGATATGTGGGACCTGCGTCCCAATGCCCCGGAAAACATCCGCGGCGAATTCCGCGAAATCAACACCTCGGCCGACGGCGTCCGCATCTGCGAACACCTGCCGCAAATGGCCCGCGTCATGGACAAGGCGACCGTCGTCCGCAGCCTGGCTCACACGATACCGTCGCACGGCCCGGCCACGGTCTTCATGACCACCGGCAACCGTCCGACTCCCGCGCTCAATTACCCGGCGATCGGCTCGCTCGTCACCCGCTTGATGCCGCCCGCCGCCGGCGTGCCGCCGTATGTCACGTTCAGCGAACTCCGCAACGGTTCCGCGGGCCAGGCCGGCTATCTCGGCACGGCTTACAACCCGTTCGTCGTTGAAGGTTCGCCGGCCAATCCGGGCCGTCCGAATTCGCCGACGGCTGCCAACCTGCGCGTCCGCGGCATCACGCTGCCCACGGGCTTCACGCTCGAACAGCTGGAAAACCGCGATCGCCTGCTGCAGAACTTCGAACAGACGTTCTCCGAAGTCGATCGCAATGCCGATCTCGTCGGCGGCCTCGATGCGTTCCATCGCCAGGCCCTCGAAATCCTGCGTTCGACCAAGACCCGCGACGCGTTCGATCTGCAACGTGAACCCGAAGGCGTGCGTCAACGCTATGGCATGACCCCGTTCGGCCAGGGCGCCTTGGCGGCTCGCCGCTTGATCGAAGCCGGCGTTCGTTTCACGACCGTCTCCATCGGCGGCTGGGATACGCACGGCCAGACGTTCAACGCTCATCGCGGCCGGCTGTTGCCGCAGCTCGATCAGACGTTGTCGGCCCTGATCGCCGACCTCGACGATCGCGGCATGCTCGACAGCACGGTCGTCTACTGCGCCGGCGAATTCGGCCGCACGCCGCGTATCAACAACAATAACGGCCGCGACCACTGGGCTCGTTCGATGGCGGTTGTGTTGGCTGGCGGCGGCTTCCGTCGCGGCTACGCTCACGGCACCACGGACACCAACGGCATGGCCCCGGCGACCGAGCCGTGCACGCCGGACGATGTCTGCTCGACGATCTTCCAGCAGCTCGGCATCGACCCGCACCAGGAATTGCAGACGCCGACCGGCCGTCCGGTCCAGCTCTTCCGCGAAGGCCGCGCGATCCCGCGTTTGGTTGGCTAAGCCGTTGATCTGAAGTAAGAAACTCATGACCCCGCGTTGTTCCGAC
>DAIOGM010000378.1:4949-7374 GCA_036745215.1 Gemmataceae bacterium | reverse complement strand
AGCTGGAACTACCTGCTGAAGAAAAGCGGGGGCGGCGCGGGCCTCATCACCATCCTCAACACCGACAACGGCAACGTGCTCGCGGTGCGGCTCCTCGGCAACGTCGAACGCGTCGTCCTGGTCGGATCGCAAACCGCGGCCGACGTGGTCAACCTGTTCGTCGGCTTCGCCAACAACGGCATCGAGGACGGCATCGTCGCCTATGGCCGCGGTTCTGCTCTTGGGACCAACGACGTGCTGAACGTCTATGGGCGCCCCCTGATCAGCGACACCTTTACGGTGACCGACAGCTCGTTCTCGACCGGATCCGTCACGGGCCTGCGCCGGGGCGGTGGCAATCCGGCCAACAACGCCATCATCCTGTCGGTGACTGGCCGAGACATCGACGTCAACGGCACCGACATCTTCTCCACCGGCTTCGAGACGACCCGCCTGGTCACTCTGGGCGGGAATGACACCATCATCGATCCCGACTTGCTCGCCTTGGTGGAAACCCTTTGGAACCCGCAGAACGATGATTGATGCCCAGCAAGTTGCGCCCGGCGATTGAGTTTGTTAGCCGCAGATGAACGCGGATGAACGCAGATGGGATGGACGAGGTTCGGATTCTCGCCGCCACGAAGGTTGTATTTGTCAACCATCTGCGTACATTTGCGTCCATCTGCGGCGTTTTCTTTTTAGTTGAAAGAACATATCAATGAACCCTAGACCACCGGTCTGGAGGTTCATTCCATGCTTCGATCCCGTATTCTGGCAATCGCAATCCTGTACATCGCGGCGTCGAATGCCGCGGCCCAAGCGCCCGCCAGTCTCAAAATGGCCCTCGTCAACATCAAGTCGCTCTACTCCGACTTCCCCGATGCCACGCTTAATCAAAAGAACCTCGACGCCAATCTTCAGCGCCATATCTACTTCATCGACAAACTCGCCAAGGACGTCGATTTCATCGGCTTCCCCGAACTGTCGATCAACGGCTACCGTTTCTCCAAGAACATGACCTGGCTCAAGCTCGACGGCCCCGAAGTCAAGGCGCTGCAAAAGAAGGCAATCGAAAAGGGCATCTACATCTCCGTCGGCCTCGCCATCGAAGACGCCGACGGCAAGCGTTACAACGCGCAAATCGTCATCGATCCGCAAGGCCGCATCATCGGCGTGCATCGCAAGATCTATCTGACGAAGGAAAAAGGCTTCACGGAAGCCGGCTCGGCTCACAACGTCTTCGACGTCAAGGGCATGAAGATGGGCATCGCGATCTGTGCCGACGGCAGCGACAAGAAAAACCTCGACGCGCTGGTCAACAACGGCGCCCAGATCATCTACGGCCCGCACGCGAATACGACGGGCGGCACCATCGCCGGCTGGTACAAGTTCCGCGCCGACTGGGCCGGTGAAAAAGGCTGGATCGCCCAGCTCAAGGTGCACGCCGCGTTGCACAATCACGCGGCCCACTTCATTTCGGCAACCTCGACGACAAGGGCCCCAGCGGCGGCTGGGCGTCCGGCGCCTGGTTCATCGGCCCCGACGGCAAGACGCTCGCGCAGATGCCGACCTCGACGCAGAAGAGCGACAGTAAAGAACACGTGCTGATTCAGAATATCCCGATACGTTAAACCGCGGCGACGCCGGCGGCATCTCACTCAACCCCTGCGTCCCAGGCTCCGCCTGGGACGCAACTATCCCCGAGGCTCAGCCTCGGCGTCAACGAAGCGACAAAAGGCCGAGCGCGGAACGGCGAGGCAGAGCCTCGGGGATAGTGCGGTCCCAGGCAGAGCCTGGGACCGAGGGAGCGGAGAGATTCTGGGCGCGGAGACCGATTCATGCACGAAGACCGTTTCGAGTTCAATCGCGGCGCCATCCGGCCGCTGGATTGCTTGCGCGACGGCTGGCGCTTGATCAAGAACGACTACTGGTTTTTCCTCGGCATCGCCCTCGTCGCCTTCATGATCGTGGAATTCGGCCCGCTCGGCATCCTGACTGGCCCCGCGATGTGCGGCATGCATATCTGTCTCTTGCGCCAGGCGAACGGACAACGCGTCTCCTTCGACATGTTTTTTCAGGGCTTCAACTACTTCGGCCCCGGTTTGGTCGCCGCGCTGTGCATGATGGCGCCGATCTTGATGCTGGTCGCCGTGTATTATGCGCTGACGATCGCCGGCACCTTCGGCGCGGTGGCGCTGATCGGACAGCAGCCGGCCGGCGCGGGCGGGGGGCCGGACCCAATGCCGCTCTGGCTGCTCATGGCCTGGATCGTGGTGCTGACGTTCTTTCTCTTCGTGTGCGTTGCGGTCTTGCAAGCGATTTTCCTGTTCGCGTTTCCCTTGATCGTCGATCGCGAACTCTCCGGCTGGGAGGCCGTCAAAACGAGCTTCCGCGCGTTCTTCGGCAACCTCGGCGGCGCACTCACGATCGTGTTTCTGGAATCGAT
>DAIOGM010000378.1:0-4939 GCA_036745215.1 Gemmataceae bacterium | reverse complement strand
CGATGCTCGGCCTCGTGGGCCTGTCGTTATGCGGCGTCGGCGCGATCTTCGTTTTGCCAATCAGCTTCGCGATGACGGCGATGGCCTATCGTCAGGTGTTCCCGTTGCTCGATTCGTACGAGGATTTTCCGCTGGAGCCCGAACCGCCGGCGCCGGTCGTGGTGTCGAAGGATACGAACGTGCAGACGTTGGAGCCGCGCTCGACCGCGGTGCAATCAACGGACGGCCCCGGCGAGGAAACATGATTCGGCGAGCCGAGCCCCGTAAGGGGCCGGTTGAGTCGCGCGAATCAACCGGCCCCTTACGGGGCTCGGCTCGCCGAATGGGTCGCTCTTCTTGAATTCGCACGGCGACGTGGTATCCTTTAGTCGGCAATACGTGTCCACCCAGCTGGTAACGGCTTGCCGTCTCTCCGACGGCCGCCTATAGGTAAAATCATGGCCCCGAACCCATTGTTTGTGATTGAACGCGACGGCGATACGTTGATTCTCACGCCCCAGACGGACCTGAGCGAGCTGGAATACGCGCAGCCGATCACGACGGAGATCGTCCATCTCCTTTCCGACATGACAATTAAGAACCTCGTCATGGATTTTCACAAGTCCGATTACTTCGGCAGCACGGCCCTGGGTTTCCTCATTCGCCTGTCGAAGAGAATCCACGAACGCCAGGGGAAGATGGTGTTGTGCAACTTGTCGGCGCACGAGGTTGAGATTCTGCAAGTCACCAAGTTGCAAGATTTCTGGGCCAGATACCCATCGCGCGAGGCGGCGCTCAAGGCGGTGAAGGGGCAATAAGTCACTCGCTTGCGGTTTCGCGCACCGGACGCCACGCGGAAACGCAAAACCGCAAGCGGCGCACGAAAGAACACCTCATGCCCGCGTTGCCAAAGTTAAAAAAGGCGGTCGCCGCTCTCAACAAACATGCGCTCACCTTTCCGGAAACGCGCGAGGACTTTCCCTGGGGCCACAGCGCAATCAAAGTGAAGGGCAAGATCTTCCTCTCCACCTATCTTGACGAGGACAACGGCGTCCTCTCGCTATCCGTCAAATTACCTATCTCCAACATCATGGCCTTGACGCTGCCGTTCGCCTCGCCGACGCGGTACGGCCTCGCCAAATCCGGCTGGGTGACGTCGCGCTTCAGTGAGAAGGACGACGTGCCGGTCGAGATGATCATGGAATGGATCGACGAGAGTTTCCGCGCCGTCGCGCCCAAACGCGTCGTGTCGTTGCTGGAAGCCGACGACGACGCCCCAACTCCCGCCAAGTCGAAGCGCAATAAAAAGAAGAGCACGCGTCGGCGATCCTGACTCAATAAATGAACCACAGAGACACAAAGGCACAGAGAAATCCAATACGGTCATTGTGTTGGACGCAATCCATCGACGTCAACCGTGGATGGTGGTGATACTCACGTGTTCCGCATTTCTCTGTGCCTTTGTGTCTCTGTGGTTAAACGTTTTGGAGCTCTCATGACCGGTCTTTCCATCCGCAACGACTCGTGCGAACTCGACTTCCTGTCCCTCGGCGCTCTCGTGCATCGCCTCGATCCCGGCGTCATCCCGTTTCGCAAGGCGCGCTCGCTCGACATTCACGTCTCCGGCGGCGAATACAACGTGGCCGCGAATCTGTCCGATTGCTTCGGCCTGAAGACCGGCATCGCCACCGCGATGGTCAACTACCCGATCGGCGAACTGGTACAGGCGCGCGTCAAGGAAACCGGCGTCACGCCCTTCTTCAAGTGGTACGAGCACGACGGCGTGCGCGGCCCCAATATTGCAACCGTCTACAGCGATCGCGGCCACGGCGTCCGCGCTCCGGTCGTTTTTTACAATCGCGCCAACGAGGCCGGCGCTCTCCTCAAGCCCGGCGATTTCGATTGGCCCAAGATCTTCGCCCGCGGCGTGCGCTGGTTCCATTCCGGCGGCATCTTCTCGGCGTTGTCAACGACGACATCGGAGCTGATCATCGAAGGCATGCAAGCCGCGAAGTCGGCCAGGGCGGTCAACTCCTTCGATCTTAACTATCGCGCCAAACTCTGGGCGTCCGTCGGCGGCGAAGCGAAGGGGCAACAAGTCATTCAACGCATCGTCCGCAACGTCGATGCGCTGTTTGGCAACGAAGAGGATTTGCAAAAGGGGCTTGGCATTACAGGACCGGACTCAACGGGGGCGAGGGGGCAGCTCGATCCGGACACGTTCTTCCAGTTGATCGAACGCGTCGTGCAGGCGTTTCCGAACATCAAGCTGGTGGCGACGACGTTGCGCGAGGTCCATTCGACCAATCGCCACGATTGGGCCGCGGTGCTTTGGCTCGACGGCAAACGTTACGTCAGCCCGACGTGCACCCTTGACGTCCACGATCGCATCGGCGGCGGCGACGGCTTCGCGGCGGGGCTCGTTTACGGCCTGATCACCGGGCGATCGCCGGAAGACGCGCTGCGTTTGGGCTGGGCGCACGGCGCGCTGTTGACGACGTTCCCCGGCGACATCACGATGGCTCGGCTCGATGAGGTGGAGGCGTTCGCCAAGGGGGGGTCGGCGCGCGTGCAGCGTTAATGAAACGGGGGCATAGTGGAGCACGATCAACGATTCAAGACGCTGTTGCGCACGTTCTTCGCCGATTTTCTGCGGCTCTTCTTCGCAGACTGGGCGGCGCGCTTCGATTTGTCGAATATCGAATGGCTCGACAAGGAGATGCTGCCGCACGCGCCGGACGGTCCGCTTCATGTGCTCGACATGGTCGCGCGCGTCCGCGCCACGCAAGCCGTTGAGGGAATCCATGGCGACGAACCTTGGCTCGTGCTCGTTCACGTTGAAATTGAATCGCCGGATCAAACAACATTGATCAAGCCGCGATTGCCGCATTATTATCATCACTTGCGCGCGGTGCATGGTTGTCCGGTGTTGCCGATCGTGATTTATTTGAACGTGCAACTCGACGGCGTGGGCATCGACGTTTATCGCGAACGATTTTGGGACCTGGAAGTCGTCGTTTTTCATAATCTCTACGTAGGCTTGCCGGGCCTGGATGGTGTAAAATATGTCGAGGGAGAGAATTGGCTCGGCGTCGCCTTGGCGGCGCTGATGCGGATTCCGCCCGAGCGTGCGGTTTGGTTGGGAGCGGAAGCGTTGCGGCGATTGACCGGCGCTCCGCTTTCGCCGCACCAACGATTCTTGCTTGCGGAATGTGTGCAAGCGTATCTGAAGCTTGATGAAAAACAAAAACGGGAGTACTACCAACTTTTGCAATCCGAAGTTTACGCGGAGGTACGAAGCATGAATAAGACTGTTTTTGAAGAAGGCATTGAAAAAGGTATCGAAAAAGGCATCGAAAAAGGCAAACTCATTGGACTCCAAGAACTCGCGTTGACATTGCTGGAAGAACGATTCGGCCCGGTTTCCACGCCATTGCGCGAATATGTGGAAAACCTGAGTTTGGATCCGCTGCGTCAGCTTACCCTGCGCATCCTAAACGCCAAGACGTTGGCTGACGCGGGGCTATCGCAGTTCAAACTTTAATTTCATTCAAACGCCGCCCGCACCCATCCGCCGCAGCTTTTCGCGCAAAAACCGCCGCACCGGCTCCGATTGCGCCAGCGACAGCGCCTCCCGTATGCACGTCTCCGCTTGCTCCATGTCGCCGGCTTGACGCAACAATTCGCCGCGCGTCGCCGCCAACAAGTAATACGCCTGCAATTGCGGATGTTCCTTCACCGCGTCGATCTCGCGCAATCCCGCGGCGGGACCGTTGAGCTGAGCGATCGCGACCGCGCGATTCAGGATGGCCACGGGATTCGGATGGACCGACAAGAGCAAATCATAATACGTGAGAATGACGCGCCAGTTCGTCGCCTCCCAGGTCGGCGCCATCGCATGACACGACGCGATGCCCGCTTGCAAGTGATACATCGTCAGCACATCCCCTTGCCCCGCTTGCCTGAGATGGACGAAACCGAGCTGAATCATGTGCTGATCCCATCGGCTGCGATCCTGATCCGCCAACAACAACAAGCCCCCCTCCGCATCGACGCGCGTCGCCAGCCGAGCCGCCTGGAACAGCATCAACGCCATCAGCGCGTGCGCCTGCGGCAGGCACGTCGTCGGCAGTCGCAACAAGAAGCCGGTCAAGCGCATCGCCTCATGCACCAGATCCTCGCGCACGAGGTTCTCCCCCTGAAACGCCGCGTAGCCTTCGTTGAACATCAGGTACAGCACTTCGAGAACGGCGTCGAGCCGTTCGCGCAACGGCGCCACCGGCGGAACGTCAAACGGCAGATCGTCCTCCTGAATCTTGCGTTTCGCGCGCACGAGCCGCTGGGCGATGGTCGCCTCCGGCGTCAAGAACGCGCGCGCGATCTCCGCGACGCCGAAGCCGCCGAGCGTCTTCAATGTCAACGCGACGCGCGTGTCGCGGGGCAGGGCGTCATGGCAGCACATGAAGATGAGTCGCAGCTCGTCGTCAGGAAACGCGTCGTCTTCCGGCGCAGGCGCGGCGCGTTGATCCATCCATTGACGCAGCTCCGCTTCTTTCGACTTCAGATTGGCATCGCGGCGCAGATGATCGAGCGCCCGATTCTTGGCCGCTTGAATCAGCCACGCCGTCGGATTCGCTGGAACGCCGCGAAACGGCCATTGCCGGAGCGCCTTGACCAGCGCATCCTGCACGACTTCTTCCGCCAACTCCAGATGCCGCGGCCCGAAAATGCGCGTGAGCGCCGCAATCATCTGTCCCGATTGATGCCGGAACAGATGGTCCACGAGAGTCTGCACATCGCGCGCGGCATTCTGCAAGTCAGTCGCCCAATTAACCACAGATGAACACAGATAGACACAGCTGGTTCAAGTATTTGCGAATAACGTAGGGACGGCATTCCGGTTTTACTATCTGTTCTACTAATGATCAGAATCTTTGTTTCCTGCGCAAGTTTTCCAATC
>DAIOGM010000377.1:0-7402 GCA_036745215.1 Gemmataceae bacterium | reverse complement strand
AGGAATTGACGCGCGCGAAAGCCTTCTTGTACGAAGCGGGAGACGTGCAGCGCCCGGCATTCGCGGTGGACGCGGGCTGGCCCGCGGTTTTGCAGAGTACTCCTCACGCTCCGCGTGAGGAATCCGTCACGCGGAGCGAGACGACTACCATGTCGCGCCTCGCTCTCGCCGATTGGCTCACGAGCGACCAGAATCCGCTCGCCGCGCGCGTCTACGTCAATCGCGTCTGGCAATACCATTTCGGCCGCGGCCTCGTCGCGACGGCGAGCGACTTCGGCGTCAAGGGGGCGAAGCCGTCGCACCCGGAGCTTCTCGATTGGCTGGCGTCGGAGTTGTTGCGAACGGGTAGTACAAAACACGTACATCGGCTGATCGTGTCGTCGAGCACCTATCGACAGGCGTCAACGGGCGATGCCGCGAACGCCAAACGCGATCCGGAGAATCAATATTTCTGGCGTTGGTCGCCGCGCCGGCTCGAGGCCGAAGCGATTCGCGATTCGTATCTTGCCGTCTCCGGCGAACTCGACCGCAAGCTCGGCGGGCCGGGCGACACCGCCGACGATAAAAGTTTGCGCCGAAGCGTGTATCTCTTTCAAAAACGCGAAGCCCCGCCGAAGGTGCAGGCGCTCTTCGACGGGCCCATCGGCATGACGGAAAGCTGCGCCAAACGCCAGATGACGACCGTGGCGCTGCAGCCGCTCTACTTGCTCAACAGCAACTTCAGCGTGGAACGAGCCAAGGCGCTGGCGACGCGCGTTGCGAAGGCGGCGGGCGACGATCGCGATCGGCAAATCGCGACGACGTTCCGGCTCGCGCTGGGCCGAACGCCGGACGCCCAGGAAATCGCGCTCGGCCGCCGGTTCTTTGAGCGTTTGGCGTCGCAACCGGAGTCGGCGCTCGCGCACTATTGTCAGGCGATCATGAATCTGAATGAGTTCGTCTACCTCGAATAATCACCGTGGTGCAAGCGCCTCGCTTGCACATGAAAGTCCGTGCAAGCGAGACGCTTGCACTACGGAATGAAACCATGCCAACCTACTTGACTCGCCGCGACATGCTCGCCCGCGCCGGTTGCGGCTTCGGACTTCTCGCCTTGACCGACCTGCTCGGCGCGGACGAGGAACGTTTGCCGTTGCGACTACGCGACGGCGCCACGGCAAAGAGCGTCATCTTCCTGTTCATGGGCGGCGGCCCCAGCCAGGTGGACACCTTCGACCCGAAGCCGCTGTTGCAACGCTTGAATGGTCAGGTAGTGCCGGCGTCCATCGCGCGCGACATTCCGCGCATCGCGCGTTCGCCCTTGCATGACTTGTTCGCGTCGCCCTACCAGTTTGTGCGACGCGGCCAGTGCGGCTTGCCGGTGTCCGAGATTTTCCCTAACGTCGGCCGATGCATGGACGATCTCTGTGTCTTGCGCAGTTGCCGGCACGACAGCCCGATTCACGCTCCGGCCGAATACATGGCGACCACCGGAACGCAAATCGGCGATCGACCGTCGATCGGCGCCTGGGTGCTGTATGGCCTCGGCTCGGAGAATCAAAACCTGCCGGGCTTCATCGTAATGAAGGCGGGCGAAACGGGCCGACCGGTCGCGTGGCAGTCTGGTTTTTTGCCCGCGCGGTATCAAGCGACGATCGTCGAATCGACCGGCATCCCCAACGTCGCGCTGCCCGCCGGCACTCGCGCGGAAGATCGCGAAGCTCAGTTCGATTTGATTGCCGATCTCAATCGTAGGCATCTCGATCGCAATCCGGGCAACAGCGAACTCGAAGCGCGTATTCGCACATACGAACTCGCCTTTCGCATGCAGACGGCCGCGCCCGAAACGTTCGAATTGGCCCGCGAAACGCAGGAGACGAAAAATCTCTACGGCATCGGCGACGCGGACACGACGGAATTCGGCACGATGTGCCTGCTCGCCCGCCGCTTCGTCGAACGCGGCGTCCGTTTCATCCAACTTCGTTCCGGCGGCTGGGACGCTCATGGCGACTTGATCGCGAACCACTCGCCGCAAGCGAAGAAGACCGACAAGCCGATCGCGGGTTTGCTCATCGATCTCAAACGGCGCGGCCTGCTCGAACAAACGCTGGTCGTCTGGGGCGGCGAATTCGGACGAACGCCGGCCGCCGAGAACCGCGCCGCAAGCCCCGGCCGCAATCATTCGCCGTCGGGCTATTCGATGTGGCTCGCCGGCGGCGGCGTCAAGGGGGGCCAGGCGATCGGCGCCACCGACCCCGTCGGCTACGCGGCGATCGAGCGGCCCATCCATCCCAATGATCTGCACGCCACCATCCTCCACGCGCTCGGCGTCAATCAGCATTGGCTCACGTATCGCCACAACAATCGCAACGAGATGGCGACCGTCAACGGCGGCGAGGTGATCGGCGAGGTGTTTGAGTAACTGGCGTCCACAGTGAAATGTCTAGATCTATACCCCGAAGGGGTTGCATCCCAAAGCCCAGGGTCGCGCAGCGCACCCTGGGTACAATTGGTCCTAAGATTGAACTACCCCAAGGGGGTTGCATCAAGTGAAACGACGCGGGCATGATGCAACCCCTTCGGGGTAGTCCGAGCTGGCTGGTTCGTTACCCAGGGTGCGCTGCGCGACCCTGGGCTTTGGGATGCAACCCCTTCGGGGTAAATACTCTGAGAATATTCACGACGCTTGGTCCTTCGGAGATATTTGTTCTTGCCAACGAGTTCCGCGAAAGTTAGGAGGCGCCCTTGCTGCGAGAATCGTTTGAAGGCATGTTTTTTCGCGCTATTTTCCCAATTGTTGTTGGTGTTCTGCTTGGCGGTATTGGCATTTATTCGGCAACTCAGTTCACCGAGTGGAGGCGCAAACTGGCGATATTCGTAGCGCTTGGTGGCGTTGCGGGAGTGGTAGCCGGCTTAGCAGAATTGATCAAAATAGGACAACGGCTTGGTTGGTATTAGATGCATTGTTGATCGGTCGAACCACAACAAAACCGATAGTGAGTACACTCATGCGATGGAAACTATTGCTGGTCCTGCCAATCTTGAATGCTGCGAGTGACATCGCGAACGCTCAAAAAACGGAGTCGCAACCGACTTTCGACGCCAAAGCAATTCCACTTGCTGATCAGCGGCCCAACACCTGGATCAAACGCAGCCCCCTGAAGGACGCCCCGCTCTCGCCCATGCTTGGCTATGAAGGCTCGTTCGGCTACGATCCGAAAGCGAAGCTCGTCATTCGCTGGGCCGGGCACAATCAGGGCGGCGGCGGCGAGCAGAACGCCGAGACGTGGACGTTCGATCCCGTCACCGCGAAATGGACGCTCAAGGAACCGAACACGTCGCCGCCGGGCGCGTGCTGCAACGCGCAGAACGTTTTCAGTCCGAACACCGGCCGCTTCGTGCGCTTCCCCGCGTTCTCCGGCAGCCATGGCTGGCACTGGTTTCGCGAGAATTATTTGAGCAACTCGTCCGCGTGGACGTACGACGTCGCGACCAACACGTGGCGCGACATGCGGCCCGTGCCGACGCTCCATCCACGGCCTTTGCGTGCCGCGGCGTGGGACAGCGAGCATGAAAAGATCGTGATCTTCGGCGGCGAAGGTTCCAATGACGGCACCATCGTCTACGATCCTTTCGACAATTCCTGGAAACGAATGTACCCCAAGAAGGAACCGGCGCCGCGCTCGGCCGGCACGATGGCGTATCACAAGGAATTGAAAAAGCACATCCTCTTCGGCACGCAATTCTCCGACGATCCGCACACCTGGGCGTACGATTTGACGAGGAACGAATGGACCGACCTCAAGCCCGCCATGCAGCCGCCGACCGACAAGAACGACGCGGTGTTGGCGTATGACGAACCCAACAAGATGATCGTCGCCTCGATCCGCGTGCCGGGCAAAATCGGCGGCGACGAGGGCTGGCACTATGAGACGTGGGCTTACGATGGCGTCAAGAATACGTGGACGAAGATGAACCCCAACGTCGAGCCGCCCGGCGGCGGCCAGCGTCGCCGCATCATGGCCGCGATTCCGGATCAGAACGTGATCCTGATGGAGAATTACGTCAACCCGCCGCAAAAGATCCCCGGCGTCGATCGCGAACAGCAAATCTGGACGTATCGCTATGGCACGCCAAAGGACGCGACAATCGCAACTCCGTTCAAGACGCGCACGCAGCCGCGCCTCGTCGAAGATGTGCTCGCGTCGGTCATCTCGGAAAAGCGCGTCGCGATTTCGTGGCCCGCATTCAAGGACAAAGACATCGTCGGCTACCACGTCGAACGCGCTCCGGTCGAGGTATTCACGGAGGACCAGATCGTCCGATTGCGCAAAGACACCGCGCCTTTGGAACAACCTTCCGTCGGTGCGATCAAGTCAATCGGCAAGTTCGAGAAGGTTACCAAGGAGCCGATCAAAACAACGAGCTTCGTCGATAACGCGGTCGATCTTGCGAATCCGGTTCCGGTCAAGGAGGAAGCGTATCGCCATCGCTTCACGTCGATGCAACTGAACGATGACGGCAAATCGTATCGCTATGCGGTTTACGCGTATCGCATCCGCGCGGTCAACAAAGCCGGCGAGGAATCGGGCGGCGGGCCGTATGCGCTGACGATCCCGTCGGCGCCGAAGTGGGTGTTCTCGAAGGAGGACGGAACGAAGTGCCATTTGATGTGGGAACGAAATCGCGAGGCGGGCATCGTCGGCTACCGCGTCTATCGTATGGAATCGCCGCGCATCAACGGGCCCGGCCAACCCGTGACGCGTCTGACCGCCGAGCCGATTCGCGATGCGCATTTTCTCGATCCGAACGCGACCAAGGAGACGCGGCGCTACTGGATCGTCGCCGTCGACGTGCTCGGACAGGAAGGCTATCCCTCGGCGCCGACTTGGCATGAGCGGCAGTTCAAGAAATACTATGAGCCGTTCACGAAAGCGTGGCATCAGTAATGCGATGATCGCATTGCGGGTTCCAAGAATCCGTAGCAGCAAGCTGCCAGCTTGCATGCTGAATTGAAAGCAGACAAGCTAGCAGCTTGTCGCTACGAATGCAGCGTGCCTTTTTCATGGTGTCGGCCGGATGTTTGCCAAGAATCCATTACAATGAAGGCAAATCGACGAGACTGGCGCTGGAGCAAACAATGGACATATTGATCATCGAAGACGATCCCGTCATCGGCAAAGCCGTGCAACGGGGCTTGCGCGAAACCGGGCACGATTGCATGTGGCTCAAGGACGGCATCGAAGGCCTGGATGCGGCACGCACTCAGAAGCACGACGTCATCATTTTGGACTTGCTGATCCCCGGTGAATCGGGGCTGATGCTCCTTGAAAAACTTCGCAAGGACGGCATCAAGACGCCGGTTCTCGTGTTGACGGCGCTCGGCTCCGTGGACGACCGCGTGACCGGCCTCAACAAGGGGGCGGACGATTATCTCGTGAAACCGTTCGCCATGCCCGAGTTGTTCGCGCGCGTCGAGGCGCTCAACCGCCGCGCCACGATCAAACCGTCGGTGACGCTCCAGCTCGGCAGCTTGATGCTCGACTTGCCGACGCGGCGCGTGACCAGCAGCGGCGTGGACATCGATTTGACGCCGACGGAGTTCAGCATTCTCGAGATGCTGATGCGCCACGCCGGGCAGGTCGTGACGCGCACGATGCTCTGTGAAAACCTGTGGGAATCCGACTGGGAAGGCACCACCAACGTCATCGAGGTTCACATCAATCGGCTCCGCACCAAGTTGCAGCGCGGCACCAAGGAGCCCCTGATTCACACGGTCCGAGGGCGCGGCTATGTTCTCCGTGCGACGAATTAAAGAGCTGGTCTCGACGCTGCGCTTTCGAATCGTTTTTTGGATCACCCTGGTCGTCGCCGTGATGGTGCTCGGCATGAACACGGGCGTTCGCGAAATCGAGCATCGCACGCTGCGAGCGGGCTACGACGACTACCTTGCCGACACGTTGGATCAAATCTCCGTCACGTTCGTTCGTCTTCGATCAAAAGAAAATGACCGACTCATCGATGTCCTCAAGGACACGGTGAAGGAAAACGAATACCGCAGCCTTTTCGTGCAGATTTTTGATGACCAAACCAACCTACTCTGGGGCAGCAGCAACGCGTTCATCTTGCGTCCGCCGCCGTCGTTCGCGACGGATTTCAACGGGCCCTACGACGGCCGCCGGCATCGCATCATGGAAAAGAAAGTTCGCACCGATGCCGGCGAGACGTTCTACATCCGCTGCGGGTTTTTGCAGCTCGCCCTGCAAGAAGACATCGACTTGATCAATCGCAACATTCTCATTGCGAGCCTTTTCCTCGTGGTGCTGGCGCCCGTCGGCGGCTACGTCATTGCCTGGCGCGCGACGCGGCCGATCGCGAAAGTAATCGAGACAGCGACCAAGCTCGAGCCGGCCAACCTCAAGGAACGCTTGCCCATCCGCGGCACGGGCGACGAGATCGACCAGCTTTCGCACACGATCAACGGCATGCTCGATCGCCTGGCGTCGTACATCACGCAGAATCGCGATTTCCTTGCCAACGCGGCGCATGAGCTGCGCTCGCCGCTGGCCGCGATTCGCAGCTCGGTCGAGGTCGGTCTGAATCAGAGCCGCAGCCCCGAAGAATACACCGTTATCTTGACCGATGTCATGGAGGAGATCACGCGGCTGGCGGGCATCGTCAATCGCTTGCTCATCCTCGCGGAAGCGGACGCGGGCCGGCTCGCGGCGCGCACTCAGGTGTCGCGCCTGGAAAAGCTCGTCCTGGAAGCGGTGATGATGTTCGACGCGGTGGCCGAGACCGCGGGCGTCGCTCTCAAGATGGGCAAGCTCGAAGCCTCGCTCGTGCGCGGCGATGAAACCAGCTTGCGCCAGGTCGTTCGAAATCTGATCGACAACGCGATCAAGTATAATCGCCACCCCGGCAGCGTCGACGTCGATCTTCAAGTTGAAGCCAAGAGCCGGCACGCGGTATTGACCGTCCGCGATACGGGCATCGGCATCGACTCGGACATTTTGCCGCGCATCTTCGAACGCTTCTATCGTGCCGACAAGGCGCGTTCGCGCGAACAAGAACGCGCCGGCTATGGGCTGGGCTTGAGCATCTGCAAGACCATCGTGGACGCGCTGCATGGCGAGATTTTCGTGGAAAGCGAAAAGGGAGTAGGAACCGTGTTCACCGTTCGGCTTCCACTCGCCGAAGAGCCGGCTGCGTTGACTCAGTCGGGGGAGAATCGTTTTGGCACGAGCGTGGCAGCCAAGCCCGCGGTGTCGGCGTAGGTCAGGCTTTCCAGCCTGACGTTGATTCGTTACGTTCATTCAGGTTCGTGAGGTTGATACCTCAGACCATCGAGCCCCGGCGAGCCGAGCTCCGTAACAGTACTCTCAGGGTTGTATAAATGACGCAAAGCAGCTGCAATTCAAGT
>DAIOGM010000376.1:0-7432 GCA_036745215.1 Gemmataceae bacterium | reverse complement strand
ACGGAGCGTGGCGCCCGCATCGTTGTTGAACGTGGGGTTGGCGCTGCTGAACGACGTGTTGTCGAAACGAATGTCGAACAACCCGCCGGACCGGTTGCGGATCGCGGTCGCGGGGCCGATGTCCATTTGATTGTTGAAGTTGAACGTGCCTTCGTTGTTGAGCGCGCGGCCCGTCAGCGTGCCGCTCGTGTACGTCATCGTACCGTCGCCGGCGGTCGTATTCGGGACGCCGTCGCCGAGGATCTCGGTAACGCCGGCCCCGCTCATGACGCCGCCGCTCCAGGTGAATTGCTGACCGGCGCCGATGCGAAACGTGCCCAGGCCGGTGAGCGTGCCCGCGGTCATCGAGAATTTGTCCGCCGTCACGATCGCGCCGGCATCCACCGTGAGCAATCCGCCTTCCAGTTGTGCCGTGCCGGCGCCGGTAAACGTCGTGCCGGAATTGAGCGCGTAACCGGTGGCGTTGGAGTTGAAGCGCAGCGTCGCGCCGATGTCCGTCTGAAACATGCCGGCGCTCGTGCCGTTGTGATTCAAGTTGAGCGATCCATTCGTGACAACGACGTTGCCGAAGTTGTTGAGAATGGCGTTGAACGTGTTGGCGGTGGCGCCCTGCGATTTACGGAGCGTGGCGCCCGCATCGTTGTTGAACGTGGGGTTGGCGCTGCTGAACGACTGGTTGTCGAAACGAATGTCGAACAAACCGCCGGACACGTTGTGGATCGTTGTCGAGGCGCCGATGTTCATTTGATTGTTGAAGTTGAACGTGCCTGCATTGTTGAGTGTTCGCCCGGTCAGCGTGCCGCTCGTATAAGTCGCCATCGCGCCGGCCGAGTTCGTGGTCGCGCCGCTTCCTTGCATCGTGCCGCCGTTCCAGGTGAGCGAATTGAGAATGTTCAGCGTGCCCGGGCCGCCCAAGGCGCCGCCGGGCAAAGCGAGGTTGGCGATGTTAACGACATCCAGGCCGTCATCGCCGATGTTCACGGTTCCCCCCGCTAACGAGACGGCGCCAGCTAGCGTGGAAGCGGCGTCGAGCGTCAGCGTCCCGGCGGTCACGTTCAATCCGGAGCCGGCGGCGAGAGCGAGGCTGGTGATTTCAACCGTCGTGTTGAATAGAACGGAGTCGCCGTTGCCGATGCTCACGTCGTCCCCGAGCGCCGGCACCCGCGCCAGGTCCCAGTTGCCGGGCGTGGTCCACAACGAATGATTCACCGCACCGGTCCAGACGATCGGCGCCGGCAGCGTTCGGTCTTCGAGCATTTCCACCGCCAAGGGCCGGCGTCCCAGGCGTCGAGTCGCGACGCGGTCCGCAGAAGTCCAGTATCGAATCCAGCGAAAAAATCGGCTCTTCATGGCACGGTCCTTGGGTAATCGTTTCATCCACGGCTGCACGAACGCTACGCGTAACAGCGTGAAGGCCGATTGCCGTTGGCGCGCCAATTTGTTTTTTTGGATGTACGAATCGTGCGTGATTGGCGAATATTACTCAAATGGAAACGAACCAATCCAATAAAATGCCCCACATTCCTCGTTCCCAGGCGGAGCCTGGGAACGCACTGCCTGCAAGGCTCCGCCTTGCCGCACTGGCCTCGACAAAACGCCACAACCGGCACTCTTGTTTGCAAGCCCAAGACGTGGCATCATGTTACTTCGGTTACGGCGAGGCGGAGCCTCGCGGCAGTGCGTTCCCAGGCGGAGCCTGGGAACGAGTGTTTTGTTGGCCGAGTTTCCGCCGCGGTCGCTGCCATGAACACCGACTTGCTGACGATCCTTCATGTTGACATGGACGCCTTCTACGCGTCCGTAGAGCAACGCGATTTGCCTGAAACACGCGGCAAGCCGGTGATCGTCGGCGCCGTCCAGGGGCGAGGCGTCGTCTGCGCTGCGTCGTATGAAGCCCGCAAGTTCGGCGTCCGCAGCGCCATGCCGATTTCAACGGCGCGCCGGCTTTGCCCGCAAGGCATCTTCTTGCCCGTGCGGATGAAACACTATGCGGAAATTAGCCGGCACATCCGCGAGATCTTCCTTTCGTTCACGCCGCTCGTCGAGCCGTTGAGTTTGGATGAAGCGTTTCTGGACGTGTGCGGCTGCGAAGCGCTGTTCGGCCCCGCGCCAGAGATTGCGCAACTAATCAAGAAGCGCATCCGCACCGAAACGAATCTCGTCGCTTCGGTCGGCGTGGCGCCGAACAAATTCCTCGCCAAGCTCGCCAGCGATCACGGCAAGCCCGATGGCTTTGTCGTTTTGCCGCGCGATCAGGTGACGGGATTCCTGTCGCCGCTTCCCATCAGCCGCTTGTGGGGCGTCGGCGCCAAAAGCGAAAAGCGTCTCAACGACATGGGCATTCGCACCATCGGCCAGATCGCCGCGTTGAGCGAGATGGTGATGGGCGACCGCTTCGGCGAAATGGGCCGGCACCTTTGGCGCCTGGCGAACGGCATGGATGATCGCACCGTCGTCCCCGATCGCGAAGCCAAGTCGGTCAGCACCGAAACCACTTTTGCCCACGACATCGGCGACCGCAGCGTCTTGCGCGTTTGCCTGCTCGACCTCGCTGATCATCTCACCGGCCGTTTGCGTCACGAAGGCATCTGGGCGCGAACGATCGAGGTGAAGATTCGTTCGTCCGACTTCCACACGGTCATTCGATCGACGACCTTGCGCGACGCCACGAATCGGACCAATGTCATCTGGAAAGCGGCCGCGGATTTGTTCGAACGAACCTTGACAACCGAACTGATGCCGGTCCGTCTCCTTGGCGTCGGCGCAACGAAACTGACGCGCGAGCCGGTTTCGCAAGGCAGTCTTTTCGAGACGAGCGGCCAAGAACGCGAGTCCACGCTGGATCAAACGGTCGATACAATCCGCGCTCAATTCGGCAGTGGATCCATTCGGCGCGGCAGCTCACTGAATCGCCCTGAAAATGGAGGAGAAATGGAATCGTGACCATGCATGGACGGGGTATAATAAACTGTGAAATGCGATTCGGACATGTCTCGCAAAAGGCACTCGCCATTATCAATTAAGGTCATTCGCCGTAATCAGCAAAACCGGGCAGCATTCAGCCGCTTTCAGCCGTATTCAGCCGCTTTCAGTTTCCGAGGGGTGTCCGCTGAACTCTGAATGACATGCGCCGAAATCTGACGAATCGTTAAGGTTGACGATACGGCTCGATTAGCGGCGCCACCCACCGCAACGCCGCCGGGAACAGCCGGCGTGCGCTTGCTTCGTCGTGCCGGCCGTTGGGATCGTAATCGACGCCGACTTCGATGCCGCGTTCTTTCGCCATGAAAAGGAAACTCTCGACTTGAGCCTTGATGTTGAACTCATCCTTGCCGCCGTACGCAACATAGAGATCGAGCTCGCCCGGCTTGAGATTTTGATGCACCATTACTTCGATTGGATTGAACTGACTGAGCTTGGTCATCGCGTCCGGCCCGTGACCGATGAGCGAGCCGAACAGATTGTGAAAGCGAATCTTCAAAATACCCTTGGGCCGGCCAATGACTTCGAGCGGCCGCACCTTCTCGCGCCAGCCCCAGCATTCCGGGTCAAACGGCCCGTCGTAACGATCGTAACAATCGACCCAGCGCAAATTGAGCGCCGGCATGAAGCCCATCGCGATCTTGACACGGTCCTTGTGTTTGATCGCGCAGGTGAACGCCGCGGCGCCCCCCATCGACGCGCCGATAAGAGCATGCGCCTCACGTTCCGGGCGGATGGAGAAATTCTTCATCATGAAGTTCCACACGTCGTCCATCAGGTAATCTTCATAACGGCCCGCGTCGGAGTTTGCGAAGAACGTCGCGATGCGAAAAAATGACGGATGCCCATTGTGACTGCCGTCCGGCGCCGCCACGATGAACGGCACGATCTTGCCGTCGATAATCGCCTGGTCAAATTGTTTCGCCAGGCTGTTGAGAAAGAACTGCTCGTCCTGTCCGGCGCCGTGAAGGAAAATGGCAAACGGGTACTTCTTCGCCGGATCGTAACACGGCGGCAGATAAACGTACATGTCGCGCTTCTGACACAACGCGGGCGACCAGATGCGGCGATCCTTACCATGATTGTGCGTGAAATCAAGAATCTGGCCGGCGAGACCTCGATTGACCCTGTCAACCTTGGACGGCAGAATGATCCCGTCGCCGCGCGCGTGTCCGCAGGTCGATATCATGGCCAGCGCCACGACTAGGCCGATCGATTTCTGCATGCCGGACGCTCCCTCGCGGCGCGGATTCTCCCATCCTTCTACTTCGACGCACTACGACCGCGACAAAATCGGAAAATCATCTGCGCCCGGCATGCGGCGTGCGCCGCCGATCGGCAACACGGATTGTAAGGTTTGCAACACCTGCATTGATTCGTTTTGCCGATTCTGTTACAGGGATGACAGCAATCCTCACACCTGTTCCGACGATATTGCTGGTAACTCCAACCCCCGTGGCGCCACCATGAGCAAACTCCAAGGCAAATCCATCGCCATCAGTCCCTTTCGAGGGCTGGTGATTGACCTGATGCACTTCAGCATGCAAGTTCCGTCGGTTACCATCGAACGCCGCATGAACCTCGCCGCGCTCATCGCTGCCCGGCAACGGTGCAATCCGAAGCCGACGTGGACGTCGATGTTCATCAAGGCCTACGCCATCGTCGCCGCCCGCGAGCCGTTGTTGCGGCGTTCGTATATGAGCTTTCCCTGGCCACGTTTTTACGAGCATCCCAAGAACATCGTGAGCGTCAACTTCAGTCAGAAATACCAGGGCGAAGACGTCGTGCTGCAAACGCAGATTCGCAGCCCGGAGAACCGCGCCCTGGCGGAAATCGACGGCATCATCAAAGGCTTCAAAGAAAAGCCGGTCGAGGAGTGCGAGGCCTTTCGCCGCGTGATGAAGTTGAGCGTCTGGCCGCGCGCGATCAGAAGACTCATCATCTGGACGACGATGAACGTCTTCGGCCGGCGGCGAGGGCACAACCTTGGCACGTTCGGCATCACGTCGGTCTGCGATCGCGGCGCCGGCGCGTTGCACCTGGTGCCGCTGTTGACGTCCACGCTTCACTACGGCATGTTTGACGAACGCGGCTGCCTCGACGTGCGCCTGGCCTTCGATCATCGCGTTCTCGACGGAGCGCCGGCGGCCGATGCGCTCGCGAGTCTGGAGCGCGCGTTGCTGGGTGAGATTCTCGCCGAGGTGGAATCGATGAATTCGTTCACAACGCCAGAGAAAAGAGCCGCATGACGCTTCACGCGTTCCGCGGCGTTTGACCCTTTCCGACGGTTGGCTTTTGTGTTCTAATAACAGCATTCTCGTGAAACCAGTTCGCTTGGAGAATTGCTGTGCTTCGACCCGTTGGAATTTCGCGTCGCTCGTTTCTGCAAGTCGGCTATTCCGGTCTCCTTGGCGTCGGCTTGCCGACGCTTTTTGCGCGGCGCGCCCGTGCAGGCGCCGTCTCGCCGCCGGCCGCGCCGAAATCAGTCATCATCGTCTTCCTCACCGGCGCGGCGAGCCATCTTGACATGTTCGACATGAAGCCCGACGCGCCCGAAGCGATTCGCGGCGAGTTTCGACCCATTGCGACGCGAACTCCCGGCCTGCACGTTTGCGAGCATTTACCGCGGCTGGCGGCGCGGTCCGATAAGTACGCCGTCGTGCGGTCGCTTTCGCATCGAGAAAACAACCATCTCGTGGCGACGCATCACGTGCTCACCGGGCATCCGCAACCGGGCGCCTTCTTCGACAAGGTCGCCTCGCGCGATGATTGGCCGTGCTATTCCGCCACCGTCAACTCCGTGCGCCCGCGCAACGATGGCTTGCCGTCCGGCGTCAATGTGCCGACGTTTCTGATGGAAGGCCCACTGGTCTGGCCCGGCCAACACGCCGGCTTTCTCGGCCCGCGCCACGATCCCTGGCAAATCACCCGCGACCCCGGCGCCGCCGATTTTGCGATGGATAGCTTGCGATCCGCCGAGGGCATCGACGCGAGCCGGCTCGACGATCGACGTGCGCTTTTGCAAGAGGTGGATATTCAACAACGCCAGCTCGCGCTCACCGCGGAAGGCCGTCGCCTGAGCGATCAGCAGCAAGCAGCGTTTTCTGTCCTCGCGTCCGGCCGAATCGCCCGCGCGTTTGCGATGGACCAGGAACCGGCATCGGTGCGCGATCGCTATGGCCGGCACCCGTTCGGCCAATCGCTATTGCTCGCACGCCGGCTCGTGCAAGTGGGCGTGCCGGTCGTGCAGGCCAACATGGGCATCGTGCAAAACTGGGACACGCATGCCAATAATTTCGGCAAGCTCAAGAATCAATTGCTGCCGCCGCTCGATCAAGGCGTCTCGGCTCTCCTCGACGACCTGGAATCGACCGGCCTCCTCGATGACACGCTCGTGATGATGCTCGGCGAATTTGGCCGCACGCCGCGCATCTTCGCGATCAATCAGAATTCCGTGCCCGGCCGCGATCACTGGGCGCCCTGCTTCTTCGGCGTCTTCGCCGGCGCCGGCGTGCGCGGCGGCCAGCTAATCGGCAGCTCGGATCGCATCGGCGCGTATCCCTCCACGCCGCCATTCTCGCCGAACGATGTCGGCGCGACCGTGTATCACGTGCTCGGCATCGATCCCGCAATGGAGGTGCGCGACCGCCAGAATCGGCCCGTGACGCTCAATCGCGTCGAGGTGATGCAGGCATTGTGGACGGGACGCGGGTGATAGGATAACGAGGGAGTTGTTGCAATGGTGCAAAAATCGACGAATGCGCTCGCGGACTTGTACTTGGCTGATGAGACTGCTTGGCTGTTGGCGACGGCAGAGTTGATTCGTGAAGGCCAGATCGCAGAAATTGATTTTCCACATCTTGCGGAGTATCTGGACGACATGGCAAAACGCGACAAACGCGAAGTCAAGAGTCGGCTTGCAGTGCTTGCCGCTCATTTGCTCAAATGGATGCATCAACCCAAGAAACGATCACGAAGTTGGCGCCATACGATTGTTACGCAGCGTCAGGAATTGAACGAATTACTAGCAAGCGGAACTCTCCGAAATCACGCTGAGATCGTCCTCGATGAGGCTTATGCAAATGCGATTGAACAGGCAGCGGCCGAAACGGGCCTGAAAGAAAAGACGTTTCCATCCAAATGCATTTGGACTCTTGATGAGTTATTGTCGGCAGACATCGCCTCGGAATGACCACGCCAGCAGCAAGACTTGGAGACTCCAAAAATGTCGTCGGAATCCCAGCCAACGATTACGCGCCGCACCGCCCTCACCGCCGCCGTCGCGCTCGGCGCCACCGCCGCCGTCGCGGACGCCGCGCAAACCCAGCCCGCAACGCAGCCGGACGCGCGGCAACGCAATCCGCGCCGTTACCAGATGAAGAAGTCAATCAACCTCTGGGCGTTTCCCTACCCCGAGCGCATGAACTTGCGTGAATGTCTGCAACTCGCC
>DAIOGM010000375.1:0-7496 GCA_036745215.1 Gemmataceae bacterium | reverse complement strand
CGCAAGTCTATTGCGTGAGTTGGAATTGATTCGCCGCTGGCGTCCACGCTTCAACGTTCAGGGTCAGCCGTTGCGCCGCCGATTAACGTTTCAAACGTACACGCAGATTCTTGGCCTTGCCGACGTAGATGAGCTGTTCGTCGGCGTCGATCATGCCGTAGATGCCGGCTCGCGTCGGCGCAAGTAACCGCAATTGGCTGCGCAACGCCGACGGCTTGTGTCCCTCGACGCGCGAAGAGCGGCATGCAGTCCCTTGAGGCAAGTACGCCGAGGGACCGAAATCGATGAATCGCCCGTCCGTGTACAACTGCGGCGTCATACCGAATTCACCTAAATGGAAAGCAGGGCAAGCTCCGCGTCCTGGGAAATTACCTAGACATCGGCTGCGGGGGCAGAATTGTTGTACATATTTCCGTTTCGCTGAACGCCAGAGTGTCCCAATGTTGCAGAAAGCCGTGCAGCTGCTCAAATCCGCCCTGTTTACTCCAGAATTTCGCCAGATTTTCCGAAAAGCCTCAAACATTTCTCAAGGTCGGAACGTTATGATTTTGAATGAGTTGAGACGAGTACGCGTATCAGGGATCGAACCAGTCGCGCATGTGGTATCGAACTTGCTCATTTATTAACCCCGTTGGGGAAGAAAAGATTCTTCCGGGCGGCATGTTTTGGAGCATTCGTAGGCTACAATACATGCGAACCCAGGCAGCAGCATCGCTCGAAGGAGGGCAGCGACATGTTAGTACTGTCTAGAAAATTGGGTGAGAAGATTTACATCAGCGACAACATCTGCATCACCGTTGTCGATATCGATCGCGGCAAAATTCGCCTGGGGATCGAAGCCCCGCGCGACGTGCCGATCTTCCGGCAAGAACTTCTGGGCGACAAGAAAGACGCCCCGCCGGAAAAACCCGCCCTGGCGGCAAAAGGTTAACCCGGACAAGTTTGTGTCAATCAAACTTCGCCATCAAGCTCACGTGCCAACGTGGGCTTTTTTCATGCGCTGAATGGAGAGTCATAACCACAGATGGACACAGATAAACACAGATGGGAAAAGCGGATCGCATACACTGGATTTGGACGACAACGTTTTGATTCTCTGAATTCCATCTGTGTTGATCTGTGTTCATCCGTGGTTTCAAATTGATGTCCGTGTCGCTGCCGATTGACGCGATCCTGCCGGAACTGACGGCGAAGCTAAGTCAGTCGTCGTCGCTCGTTTTACGCGCTCCCACCGGCGCGGGCAAGACGACGCGCGTCCCGCCTGCCATTCTCGATGCCGACCTCGCTGGCGACAAACGCATCGTCGTGTTGGAGCCGCGCCGCCTTGCCGCTCGCGCCGCCGCACGGCGCATGGCCCAGGAGCGCGGCCAAAAGCTCGGCGAGGACATCGGCTATCACGTCCGCTTCGATCGCCAGGTGACGGCACGCACGCGCGTCATTGTCATGACGCCGGGCATCTTGTTGCGGATGCTTCAGGATGATCCGTTTCTCGAATCGGTCGGTGTCGTCGTCTTTGACGAATTTCACGAACGTTCGCTCGACAACGATCTCGCGCTCGGCATGATTCGCCTGTTGCAATCCACGGTGCGGGCCGAACTGCGCATCGTCGTCATGTCGGCGACGCTGGCGACGGAGGCGATCGCGACTTTTCTGCAGAGTACTCCTCACGCTCCGCGTGAGGAATCCGTCACGCGGAGCGTGACGAGTACATTGACCAGCGAAGGCCGCTTGTACCCGGTCGAAATCGCCTACGAACCGCGTTCGCTGCACGACCCCTGGCCCGTCGCCGCGGCAAACGCCGTCGAACGATTGCTGGCGCGCACGCCTGGTGACGTTCTCTGCTTCCTGCCCGGCATGCAGGAAATTCGGCAGACCGCGCGGGAACTCGGCGCGATAGCGCGTTCCGAAAACCTTCTCGTGCTGCCGCTGCACGGCGATTTGACGCCCGAGGAGCAGGATCGCGCCTTGATGCCGCAATCGCAGAGGCGCGTTGTGCTGGCGACCAATGTGGCCGAAACGTCGGTCACGGTCGAAGGCGTGACGGGCGTCGTCGATACCGGGTTGGCTCGCATGCAGGTGTTTGATCCATCGGTCGGCATGGATCGGCTGGATTTGGCGCAGATCGCCAAGGATGCCGCCGACCAACGCGCCGGCCGCGCGGGCCGCACGCAGCCGGGCGTGTGCGTTCGGCTATGGAGCGAGGCGTCGCATCGGCAGCGCGCGGAACAGACGTTGCCGGAGATTCGACGCGTCGATCTTGCCGGGGCGTTGCTGCAATTGTTGGCTCTTGGTGAAACGAATATGCAGACATTTCCCTGGTTGGAACAACCGAGCGAGTCGGCGATTGTGCAAGCATTGGCATTGCTGCAACGACTTGGCGCGGTGATGCAAGACGCACTTTCCGATGTCGGCCGAGCGATGGCGCGACTTCCGGTGCATCCACGTCTTGCGCGAATGTTGATTGAAGGCGAACGCTTCGGGCAGGCGCCGCGCGTCGCCCTGACGGCGGCGCTACTCTCGGAGCGCGATCCATTCGTGCGTTCGTCCGCGCCGCCGCGCGCGAAACGGCGCGACGGCATTGCCTCGGACGTGCTCGAACGCGTCGATGCGCTCGCGACGTTCGAAAAGAGCGGCACGCTTAACTTCCCCGTCGGCACATTGCACGAACCGGCCGCGCGCTTCTTGATGCGTTCTCGCGATCAACTTTTACGAACCCTGCAGCAAGAATCCGTCTCCTTGTCTCCTTGTCTCCTTGTCTCCTTGTCTGTCCCACCCGACGAAGCCGTCGCCCGTTCTCTGCTCGCCGCGTTCCCCGATCGTGTCGCCCGCCGCCGCGACAAGGATCCGACCAAGGGCCTGATGGTCGGCGGCATCGGCGTTAAACTCGCGCCCTGGATCGGCGTCGCGACGTCGGAGCTTTTTCTTTGCATCGACGTGGACGCGGACCCGAAAGAATCGCTCGTCCGGCAGGCGTCATCGATTGAGCGCGACTGGTTGCCCAGCGAGGCGGTCAACACGCGCATCGAAGTATTCTTCGACGAAGCGGGCGAACGCATGTTGGCGCGCAAACGCGTTTATTACGATGATTTGCTGATCGAGGAAAACGACGCGGCGTTGCCGAAGTCGGATGAGGTATCCCACCAGCTTGCCGAAGCGGCGCGCTCCCGGCTGCCGCGCGTGTTGCCAGAAGTTGATTCCGCCGCGGGGTCGTTTCTTGTGCGCCTTCGCTGGCTGCGCGAATGGATGCCGGAGTTGAATTTGCCGGCGTTCGACGATGGCGCATTGAGCGAACTGCTGCCGTGGGCGTGCGCGAATTGCCGATCGTTCGCCGACGTGCGTCGCGCGGATTGGTTGGGCTTGTTGCAGAGCAAGCTGACGGCGTCTCAAATTCAAGCGATCGAGCGCGAGGCGCCGGAGCGACTTCAAGTGCCGAGCGGCAGCCGCGTGGCCTTGACGTATGAACCCGGCCGGCCGCCCGTGCTCAGCGTGCGCATTCAGGAAGTCTTCGGCTGGCATGATACGCCGCGTCTCGCCGCAGGGCGTGTGCGCGTTTTGCTGCACTTGCTTGCGCCGAATCAACGGCCGCAGCAAGTGACGGACGATCTGGCTAGTTTCTGGAAAAACACCTATCAACAGGTTCGCAAGGAATTGCGTATCCGCTATCCGAAACACGCGTGGCCGGAGGACCCGTGGAATGCGCAAGCGCAACGTGGGCCCAAACGGAAGACGACTTGAGTTTCTTCGTTTACTGATCATCTGGAAAGAATAACGCTTGCCTCGGGAGGGCGAGGCTCCTGCCGAGCCGTTTTGGGCTACGTTTTCTCGAAGTTCACGGCTCGGCGGGAGCCTCGCCCTCCCGATGCGTCGCGTTTTCCTTTCCCGAAGGTCAATAGTGCCCGCGTGGCGCCGCGCGGGCGCTAAACGTACCATCGGTTAATATCCGCTCCAGTCCATCTCGATCATCAAATCAAAAATCCACGGATGCCGCCATGGATTCCAGAGTTGATAGCTCGCCGAAAATACCGACAACGCCAGCAACAACCCCGCCAACCCGCGACCCCACGCGCTCGCCGACATGCGATCGACGACCGGGATCATGCACGTAAGCCAAATGGGCGAAAGCCACATCAGCCAGCGCAGGCCGTTGGTGAAGCCGCCGTAATTGTCGCTGCTGACCAGGTAAAAGCCGATGACGACGATCGTGAGCGCAAGGCCGACCGGCTGCACAAACCACGGGAATTCGTGGCCTTTCTTGAAGACGGTCTGTCGCCACGAAAACGGCAAGCGCAGGAAGCCGACGAACATGCCGTTGAGCGCGAGCAGCCAGATCGGCGTCAACGTGAATAGCCCGTGATGGCCGACGAGAACATGCAGCGCGTATTCGGCGCGCGTCTCGCGCAATCGCGCCCAGTCGATGCCGGTCTTCGTGTAGCCTTCGGGCGGCGGCATCCAGTGACTGCCTTCGTAGCGATACCACGCACTCGTGATGTCAGATTGAACGGGCGGAAGCTGGCCGACTTCGAGATAGTTGGTGCCAAAAAATCCAACAGCGGGGACCAATGCGGCCGGTACGAAAAGCAACAACGTTCGCCCAGGCGACCACCACAACAAGAGCACAAGTACCGCCGCCGCGAACGCCAATGCCGGCATCTCGCAAGCCGCGGCGAACGCGGAAAAGAACCCAGCGCATGCGAAATGGCGCCAGGCCGGCGTCTCGCCCTGGCTAACCTGGTCCCAAATACAAAGCACCGACCACCACGCCGCCATCACCGAAAACGTGCCGAATGTGTGATTTTGCAGCGTGATCAAAAATGGCGTCACCGTGGTCGCGAACGCGCCGGCCGCGACGATGTAGATTTTGCCCCAGTCGGTCTTGCCCCAGCGATCCGCCGCTTTCGACACCAGCCAAAGGTAGCCCGCGAACGGCAATGCGTTGACGAGGATCAGCATGACGCGCACCACGCGCGTCGGATGGTCGATCAAGCTGAGCGCGGCGGCGGGATCCTTGAATGGAGTCCAGCCGAAAAACTCGCACAACCAATTGATGCCGATCGGCACGTGCAAGAGTATCCAGTAAAGACCCGCTAAAACCGTCGAGAGCAGCGGCGGCTTGCTCGAATGAAACTCAAGCGTGTTCGGATCGAGCACGCGATCGATGGTCGCCCAGCCGTGCTCCTTGAAGCCTTCCTTGAAGATGATGCCGTTGTGAACGCTCGACTTGGCGACGTTGGTGCGAAGGTCGTACCCCGCCTGCATCAGGACGGCCGCCTGCACCGGGTCGGTAGCCGCGAGCATCGTGCCGGCGGAAATCAAGATGATCTTCGGCTCGCGTTTGCCGATGACGTAGGTGTTTTCGTGAACGAGCGCTCGTATGGTCGCCCAGCGGGCGCGGTCGTTGGAGCCGAACATCGCATTGGAATCAGGCTTCGCCGCCGGCCAGCGCGACGGATCGGGATAAAACGCCGGTTCATAGACGCGTTGCACGGAAATGATGCGGCCGCACGCAATTGAGAACGCGATGCCGATGATGAGATGGTGGATCCAGCGGCGTAATTGTGAGGTGTCGGAGAGCGTTGACATGATGAATTCCGCTACTGTGTTGCCGACTCGTTTTGAACTTTAGGAGGGGACGACAAGCGTTTTTCAAGTTCGCGGCAGAGCTTGTCAAAGGACGGCGCGTTGGCTCGGCATTCGGCGAGGTCCATCAATTGCACAAACAACTTGGCGTCCACATTTTTTTTGTAGGAACGCGATCGGTTTCGTTTTCAAAGTTGCTTTTCAAGCCAGGCAACCCCGCTGCGTTCTTCGAATTGGTCGCGGGGAGGAAGGGGGTCTGGCAAGCCATTGATCCCGGCCAAAGTGGACGCGCCCGCGACGATCCAGTTTTCGAACATTTTCTCGGCGATAACGCAAGCTATGTCGGTATCGCTTCGCGCCTTGCGTGCAGCCTCCAATAGGCGCGGACCCAGTTCTTTCGAACAATCTTTTTCGGCGTCGAGGAGAATCAGGACCATTCCTAGCGTAGGAGATTTGATCTGCATAAGACGCTGCGAAAGTTTCTTGCATGCTTCAGCTATCTTGTTTGCAAGATCAGGAAACTTGGGATGGATAAGCTTGTCGCGTTTTCCGAGGGTGGGTACGACGAAGTGAATAGGCTCCGTTGCACGAAGAAACTGCCATACTCGAGAAAGGAGGGTGGGAATGCACTCAACCTCTGCATGACCTTCAACAATTGGAGCAACGACAAGCGTCATTCGTGCAATTCCCCGTTGGTGCGTGAGAGGACTTTTTGCCGTTCGAGATCCGCAAAGTCTGGTTCAAGCTGGTTTCCACGTTCGAGTCCGCCAAGCGTATTCAAGTTTTCCTGAACGATTTCGACACTTGCGGAATCCACCGGTGCGATGACGGTTTGACCGTCAATCATTTGCACCACTCGAACATTTTGGGGCTTGATTGTTAGATTGTCGAGCAATTCGGCGCTGTGTGTCGTAATCAAGACCTGGTTTCGCAAGGTCGCCTCATCCAAAGCATCTACCAGCGCGTTCATTGCGCCGGGGTGCAAGGAGGTTTCTGGCTCCTCAAAGCAAACGAAACCCTCCAAAATGGCGCTCTTGGGAAATGCAGCAATCAATGTCGCCAGGACGCGCAGCGTGCCGTCCGACATGCTGAATGCGTCGAATTCCAAACTCCGCGTTTTTGTCCTCGAAGTATCCATCTCGAAATGCACGGTCTCATAGTCGCCGCGTGGAACCCGACCGAATCGAGTTACTTCTGGGACGATCGCCGATAGATACGCTTGAATCCGGTGGAAAGTCGCAGGGTCTTCACTTTCGAGAATGCCGACACGACTTGCGAGATTGCTGCCGATTTTGTCCAAGAAGGACAGTGTGCTAGGCAACTGAGGTTTGCGCATGATGTCCGTGTCGAAATTGTGATTGCGAATATGTGCGAGTGCGCCTTTTAGGCCGAATACTCGCGTTCCCCCGTACGCTCGTAAAAACAGCCAATTAGGTGGATAGGGCCGAGGTTCCTCATTGTCGAACGTCGCGATTCCATTGCTGGCTTCAAATCCAGACGCTTGACCGCGGTCTTTGCTTGTCACTTTGAAACTTTCGTGAACTTTCGGAAAAGCGGCGCCGCCCGAATACGAAATGACCAATTTGTACGTTCCTGACACCAACGCATTGTCTAATTCGCGAAATGATTCATCGACGTCAATGAATTGCAAGTCAAGTTCTACCGATACCTCGTGCGTTTGATCGAGTTGCCCCCGGATAGCGACCGGACCACCGTGACGATCCATCGCTTCAGGAAGTTCAAACACGATGGCATCTCGAACGAATGCCAAAGCATCAACGAAATTACTCTTCCCCGCCCCGTTCCGCCCCACCAACACCGTCAACGGTTCCAGCATCACATCGCAAAACGCAATGCTCTTGTACCCGCGAATGCGCACGCGGCGCAAGAACGGCGGCTTGGAACTCGGCAGCGTCTCG
>DAIOGM010000374.1:0-7512 GCA_036745215.1 Gemmataceae bacterium | reverse complement strand
GCGGCATGTTGAACGATGTGACCGTCGTCGTCTGGGGCGAGTTCGGCCGCACGCCGCGCATCAACAACGGCGCGGGCCGCGATCACTGGGCGCCGGTGAGCTGCTGCTTGATGGCGGGCGGCGGCATGCGGACCGGCCAGGTCATCGGCTCGACCAATCGGCTCGGCGAAATCGCCGCCAATCGTCCGGTGTACCAGGGCGAGGTCATCGCGACCATCTACCGCAATCTCGGCATCAATCCGGATGCGGTCAATATTCTCGACCCGACGGGCCGGCCGCAACACTTGGCCGATCATCCGGCGCTTCGCGAAGTCGTTTAGCCCTCGGAGTAGCCTACATGTCAACAAAAGTCCCTCCCGCATCGGGTGGGATTTTTTTTCCTGCATCGCGGCAATCATTCGTGATAAAATCCCATTCATGCAAACCGCCATCTTACGTCAGAAGAAAATAGCTGCGCCAAAGCTGCAACGGCGTTACACGGTCGACGAATACCTTACGCTGGAACGAGCGTCTGCGGAGCGGCATTGGTATCTTGATGGCGAGATCATTGCTATGGCCGGTGAATCGGTCTCACACGGGCGTATCTCGATCAATGCAGCGGCTTCCCTGGTGATGCAACTCAAGGGAAAACCATGCGAAGCTCTCACGAAAGAAACGAAAATACGAAGCGGCCCGATCCCGGAAACGGGCAAGGGAAGGAAGGGACTTTTCTCCTATCCCGACATCTTGGTCGTGTGCGGTGAAATTGAACATCACGACGCTTACCGTGATGTCATCTTGAACCCAAAGGTCATCGTCGAGGTGCTTTCGGAGTCCACCGAGGCGTTTGACCGCGGCGTAAAATTCGAACGCTATCAGAAACACAATCCGTCGCTCACCGACTATATCTTGATAACGCAGGATTTACCGCAGATCGAGCATTTTTGGCGCAAATCCGCGGACGATGAGGAATGGTCATACCGCCTTCATTCGGGCTTGAAAGCGAAAGTCGTAATCGCGTCAATTCGCTGCACGCTCAAAATGTCCGATGTTTATGATCGCGTCAAGTTCCCTGAAGAATGACTTACTCGGAAGGGATTCCCATGCCGCCAACGTCACCGCGCATCGCCATTCTCGGCGCTGGCCCAATCGGCCTGGAAGCGGGCCTCTACGCGCGGCAACTCAAATTGCCGTTCACGATCTATGAACAGGGCCGCGTCGGCGAGCACGTTTGGCGTTGGGGGCACGTCAGGCTCTTCAGTCCGTTTGCGATGAATGCGACGCCGCTGGGCCGCAAGGCGATTCAATCGACCAAACTCGATCCCGATTTTCCCGCGGACGACGCGTGCATCAGCGGGCGTGAACACGTCGATCGATATCTCGCGCCACTGGCGAACGTGCTGCGCGAGAACCTCCGCACCGAGACGCGCGTACTGAGTGTGGGCCGAGCCGGACTCTACAAGCAAGACGGCGTCGGCGATCCGGCTCGCGCCAGGCAGCCCTTTTTGCTGCTCGTGCGCGAACGCAATGTCGACCGCTATGAGGAAACCGACATCGTCCTCGATTGCACCGGCACTTACTCGCATCATCGCTGGCTTGGGCCGAGCGGCATTCCCGCGCTCGGCGAATCGCAATCCGAGCCGCACATTGCTTACGGCCTGGTGGACGTGCTCGGCGACGCCAAGCGCGATTACGTCAATAAATCGGTGCTGCTGATCGGCGCCGGCTACTCCGCGGCAACGACGGCGTGCAACCTTGCCAAGCTCGCCCAGGAGCACAACACGACGTGGACCACTTGGATCGCACGCACGTCGAACACACAGCCGTTGCGGCGCATTCCGAACGACGCGTTGCGCGAGCGCGATCGCCTTTCCATGCAAGCCAATAGCCTGGCGACGCGCGACGATGACAATGTCGAATATCGCGCTGGAACGTCAGTTGAATCGATTGAGCCGCAGTTCAACAATCAGAGCTTCAAGGTCTCGCTCAAGACCGGCGGGCAGAAAAAGACGATCGAGGTGGACAAGATCGTCGCCAACGTCGGCTACACGCCGGACCGGGCGCTCTATCGCGAGTTGCAAATCCACGAATGCTACGCGTCGTTCGGGCCGATGAAGCTCGCGGCGTTGCTGGCCGGCTCGAAATCGCTGGATTGCTTGAAGCAGGTGTGCCATGGGCCGGAGTCGCTGCGCAATCCAGAGCCGAACTTTTACATCCTTGGCGCGAAGAGCTATGGCCGCGATGCGAATTTCCTGATGCGCATCGGTTTCGAACAAGTGCGCGACGCGTATACGCTGATCACGGGCAACGCGGGGTTGGATTTGTACAAGGGATAATGTCAGGGTTTACGTTTAGCGCTCGCGTTGAAGCGCCGGGTGCCCGGCGCTTCAACGCGAGCGCTAAACGTAAACATGGCCGGAGTAAGCGGCATGCCGGAAACCGAGCCCGCACCTTCCCGAACCTGGCTGCGTTTGCTCGTTTTGCTGATCCTCGTAGCCGGATTCGTCGGATTCTATCTGCTCGGTCTGCATGAGCATTTCACGTTCGCGAACATTCGCGCCAACGCTGCCTACTTCAAGAATGAAGTCGACGAGAATCTCTTGATCGCCATTTTGATCTTTTTCGCACTTTACACGCTCGTCACCGCAATCTCGCTGCCGGTGGCGTCCATCCTGACGTTGCTGGCCGGCGCCCTGTTCGACCTTTGGCTCGGCGCCGGCGTCGTGCTACTCGCCGCAACGGTCGGCGCGACGCTCGCGTTCCTGAGCAGCCGATTCTTGCTTCGCGATTGGGTGCAGTCGAAGCTTGGCTCGCGCCTGGAGGCGTTCAATCGCGGCATCGAAACGGACGGGGCGTTTTACCTCTTCTCGCTTCGGCTCGTGCCGCTGTTTCCTTTTTGGCTGATCAATCTCGCGATGGGTTTGACGCCGATCAAGACGTGGACGTATTTCTGGGTGAGTCTGATCGGCATGTTGCCGGGGACGCTGCTCTACATTAACGTGGGCAAACGACTGTCGGAGTTGAATGAACCAAGCGGCTTGATTTCGCCTGGTTTCCTTGTTTCGTTGGCAATTCTGGGCCTCGCGCCACTGGTGTTTCGCAAGGTTTTGCAATGGTGGAAACCGACGGGCTAATCGCGCTCGAGGCGTTGCGGTTGTCCGATCGTGACGTTTGCGTCCGGCGAAACCGGACGCCAATGGGTTTGATGCGATGTCTCCGCTTGCACCGGAGCACGCCGCCACGATGCGCTCGTCGGCAACAGAATCGGACCGGATTCAGACGTCGGCGCCGGCATCGGCGGAAACTCCGGCGGCATATCCCCTCGCTTTTGGATCGCGCCCGGCACGAGCCGCACCTTGATGTCGCGGTCCGCTTCATACGTTCGGCCGTCCGGCGTTGTGAAACGCACGACGATTCGCACATTCTCGTAGATCGGCAACACCTTCCACGGCAACGTCAACGTGTAGCCCGTGCTCAACAGGCCGGACTTCCACGTCGGCTCCAGCTTCTCCGGCGGAATGTCCCACATGCACAGCGGCGTCTTGATTCCTTGCGGCGTCACTTCGAGCGCGTAGATTTGCAGCATCCCCGGCGCCTTGAACGCGTGATCCTCGCTGTCGCGCGGCTCCATTACGATTTGCAAAAGATCATCGCCCGGCAGGTTGTCCTGGTCCAGTCCGCCCGTCGAGCGGCCCAGCACAATGCGCTTGACGCCGAAGGTGGATGGCGGCAGATCGGGCGACTTCCTGCCGGCGTTGCGCAGAGCGTCGAGTTCCTGGCGGAGATGGAGATTGTTCCCTTCGATGCGGCGTTGTTCTTCGAGGGCTTCGCGATAGAGTTGTTCGCGGGTGCGGATTTCGTTTTCGAGCTTGCCCGTATTGCTGCGGCAGCCGACGAGGAGAAATGGCAGCGGCAGGAAAAAGAGACAGAGCGCGGCTCGGCATCGTGCCTGCATGGATCTATTTCCTATTGCCGCTTGCGGCTTCGCGCTCGCGCGGCGTTTTGCGAACGCGAAGCCGTTAGCGGCATGATCAACCGGGCAACCGCGTCAGCACCGTGTCCACCAGGCCGTATTCCTTCGCCTCTTGCGAGGACATGAAGTTGTCGCGATCGCAATCGCGCTCGATCTGCTCGACCGTTCGGCCGGTGTGCTTCATCAGGATTTCGTTGAGCACTTTCTTGAGCCGTTGATTCTCCTTCAAGCGGATCAAGATTTCGGTCGTGCTGCCGCGCATGCCGCCCAGTGGCTGGTGAATCATGATGCGCGAATTCGGCAGCGAGTTGCGCTTGGCCTTGGTCCCCGCGCACAGGAGCACGGCGCCCATGCTGGCGGCCTGGCCGATGCAATAGGTCGCGACGTCGCAGGTGATGTATTGCATCGTGTCGTAAATGCTCAGGCCCGCGGTCACGGAACCGCCGGGGCTGTTGATGTACAAATGAATGTCCGCCTTGGGCTGATCGAATTGCAGATACAGCATCTGCGCCACGATCAGGCTCGCGCTGTCGTCGTTCACCTCGCCCTGCAAAAAGATGATGCGATCCTTCAGCAGTCGGCTGTAGATATCGAAAACGCGCTCTTCGCGCCCGCCGCCTTCAACAACATACGGAATCAGTGGCATCGGAATCTCCGCGCCTACCGGTTCCATTCTTGTAAGATCGGCAACCGGGAGGGACCAAATTGAGGGAAAAGAATGGACAATTTACAATTGACAATTATCAATTTCCAATTGTCAATCCTGGTTATTTCTTCTGAACCACTTCATCGACCAGGCCGAACTCCTTAGCTTCCGCGGCCGAGAAGTAATGATCGCGCTCCGTCTCCGCCGCGACGCGTTCGACCGGCTGATTGCAGTGCTTGGCCAAGATCTCGTTGAGCCGCTGGCGATCTTTCGTAAACTCGCCCGCCTGAATCTCCATGTCGGTGATCTGACCCATGACCTGGCCCCACGGCTGATGGATCATCACTTTGGAGTTGGGCAGCGCGTAACGCTTGTTCTTCGAGCCAGAGGCCAGGAGGATCGCAGCGCCGGACGCGGCCATGCCCATGCAGTAGGTGGCGATGGGACACTCGAGGAATTGCATCGTGTCGTAAATCGCCAGGGTCGCGTACACCGAGCCGCCGGGGCTGTTGATGTACATGTGGATTTCCTGGTTTTTGTTCTCATATTGCAAATACAGCAAACGCTGAATCGTGATGTTGGCCATGTAGTCGGTGATTTCGGGATCGAAGCCCGTCTCCGGCGAGCTGCCGAGAAAGATGATGCGATTCTCCATCAAAAGATCGGAGAGCGTCATCTGCCGCTGGCGGGCGTAGTTGCCGCCGCGCTGCGATTTCGGGTCGAGGCGGAACGGAGCAGTCATATCGATCATGGCCAGTAGTCCTTTAGCAGGATTGCGGTTGTTTCTTCCATTGTAGAAGGACAGGCAAGTGCCGTCCGAATCACATCCCGATACCGGCGACATTTCTGTGCAAGTTGCTGTGCAAATCGTTCACACCCCCCTTAATCTGCGAATCCGCAAATGCCAACGCAACGTCGCGTTGTCGAAGGAGGCCTGTCCGCTGGGCGTGGTTCAAAGAGCGTTCTTGTGCCGAAATGCGCGCTCGAATACAGGATCGCGCATTTCGTTGTGCTGCCGCAATCTATTGATGTGTAATAACTTACGAATTGAAACGCCACCGAAAGTGCACCCTTTTCCGTGCCGGAGGGGGTGGCAGCGCAAATCGGCATTTCACCCGTGTTTGAACCAATCTTGGCATCTATTCGCAATGACTATTCATATCAACTTTTTCTTGAATTTGTCAAATTGAACTATTGACTTATCAATTTTGAATTTTGATATTAGTATCAACGAATTTAAGTATTAGTTTTAACTATCAGGAAGGATTAAGTATGCAAGCCAATATTCGAAAAGCATTTACGCTGATTGAGCTGTTGGTCGTCATCGCCATCATCGCAATTCTGATTGCCCTGCTGGTACCAGCCGTACAAAAGGTTCGCGAAGCGGCGGCACGCATTCAGTGCGTGAATAACCTGAAGCAGATGGGACTGGCGTTCCACAATTACGAAGGCGCCATGAAGCGACTTCCCGGCATCGGCCTGAGCCCAAACCAGACCTCCGTTCATACGGACTTGCTGCGATTCGTCGAGCAAGACAATCTGCGGCAGCTCTACGATCCCAGTCAATCGCTATTCAACCTGGTCGTCGGCGTGCCAAGTTTCAATCCAGCGCAAATCAACGCGGCGACGACACCGGTGAAAATGTTCCTCTGTCCCAGCGACAGTTACCCCGCCACGTTCACGCGCTGGGGAGCGAACAATGTGGCCGGCACGAACTACATGGTCAACACCGGCACGGGGACCGGCGCCTTCTATGATCTTCGTATACCAACGGACGGCTTGTTCTGGAACGGTTCGAGCGAACGGCTCGCGACGATCACCGACGGCCTGTCCAACACGATGTTCGCCGCCGAGGCGCTGGTCGGCACCAACTTCGACACGATGAGTGCGACGCCGGCCGACCCTAGGCAGATGTCGTCGCCGCAGGGCATCGGCTCCTCGAATCCCAGCGGCGGCACGACGCCATCCTTGAGCGACCCGGTCTGCGCCGGCACAATGCGCTGGGTCGGCGGCCGCGGCGTGTCGTGGATTTACGGTCTCGCCCAGAGCACGACGTTCAACACCTACGCGGCGCCCAACAGCTCGCAGCCCGATTGTCAGGCCCACGGCATCGGCTTCTTCAAAGCGTCGAGCGGCCATCCCGGCGGCGTCAATGTTTTGCTGGGCGACGGCAGCGTGCGATTCGTAACGAATTCGATTTCTCTTTCCACGTGGCGTGCCTTGTCCACGCGAGCCGGGAATGAAGTTGTTAATTTGCCCGATTGATCGAGAACCAAACTCAACTAAGGAGATACTCTTATGAAACGCATCGTTGCGATTGCGGTCGCGCTCATGCTGGCTACGACAGCGTCGGCGCATTTCGCCTACATCCTGCCGTCGGCGGATGGCAGCAAGGCTCAGGTGGTCTTCAGCGATTTCTTGGAGCCCGACACCAAGGTCGACATCAACAAGATTGCGGCGACGACGCTTTTTGCCGTGGACGTCGACGGCAAACAAACACCCTTGAAATGGACGAAAGGCGAGCACGCACTCCTGATTGATTCGCTCGGCAAGAACGTGCGCGTCATCGCCGGCGTGACCGACTATGGCTTTCACCAATCCAAGCACACGCAGAACAAGCCGGTCTGGCTGAAGTACTATCCCAAGGCCATTCTTGGCGATGCTGTCGCCGCCGAGAAAATCCGACTCGGCGACAAAGTGCCGCTGGAGATTCTCGCCGTCGTCCGCGACGGGCAGCTCCGCTTTCAAGCAATGATGCGCGGCAAAGCATTGGCAGGGGCTGAATTCGGCATTCTCGCGCCGGGCGAAGAGAAATCGCTCAAGACGACGACCGAGACGGACGGCACGGTCAAGGGCCAATTCGACAAGCCGGGGCGCTACGGCGTTCGCGTCGCGCACATTGAAACGGCAAGCG
>DAIOGM010000373.1:1869-7518 GCA_036745215.1 Gemmataceae bacterium | reverse complement strand
GCACAAAAACCTACATCGCGCTCGTAGCTCAGATGGTAGAGCACGGCACTTTTAATGCTGGGGTCTTGGGTTCGATTCCCAACGAGCGCACTCCTTTTCACTACCATCCTAACCAGTCCCGCGCGACCGATCGGCGCTCTTATCGGCGGGACCTGTTTCATAGCCGCTTCACCCGGCGTCATTGAGGGGAACGAACATGAGCAAACCGTCGCGATGGTTGATCGCATCTGCCTTGACGTGCACGATGTTCATGCCGCCGCCGGTATCGGCCCAAGTCAAGACGTTTCGCGCCGGCGCCTATGCCCAGGACATCACGCCGACGAAGTTCCCGATCTCCGTCAACGGCGGCATGGCCGATCGCCAGGCCACCAACGCGCACGATCGGCTGCACGCGCGTTGCCTGGTGCTCGACGACGGCAAAACCAAAATCGCGCTCGTCGTCTGCGATAGCTGCATGATCCCGCGCGAAGTGACCGATCCGGCCAAGCAAATGGCGGCAAACCTCACCGGCATCGCGGCGAATCGCATCCTCATCGCCGCGACGCACACGCACACCGCGCCGACCGTCGCCGGCGTGTTTCAGAGCGACCCGGACGAGGCGTATCGTAAATTCCTCGCCGAGAAGATCGCCGCCGGCATCGCCAAGGCCGACAGCCAGCTCGTGCCAGCCAAAATTGGCTGGGGCATCGGCAAAGACGAAACGCAGCTCTTCAATCGCCGCTGGAAGGTCAAGCCCGGCTCGTTGCTCCTGAAGGATCCGTTCGACAAGGGCACCGACAAGGTCAAGATGAACCCAGGCTATTTGCATGCCGATCTTATCGAGCCGGCCGGCCCGATCGATCCGGACATCGCCTTCCTGTCCGTGCAAACGGTCAAGGGGCAGCCGATCGCGTTCTTTGCGAACTACTCGCTCCACTACGTCGGCGGCGTGCCGGCGCTGTCGGCGGATTACTTCGCCATGTTCGCCAATCGCTTGGCCACGCTGCTCGGCGCCGACGACGTCAAGCCCGCCTTTGTCGGCATCATGTCGAACGGCACCAGCGGCAACATCAACAACGTCAACTACGGAAAGGCCGGCCCCGGCAAAAAGGAATCGGGCGAGCAGGCGCGCATCGTCGCCGAAAGCGTCGCGAAGGCTGCTTTTGAAGCACACAAAAACATCAAGTACCACGACTGGGTGGCCTTGAAGACGGCGCAGAAAGAAATCGAACTTGGCGTTCGCTTGCCGGACAAAAACGAGATCAAACGCGCCGAGGCCATTCTCGCCGGCGCCAAGGGACGGGAACTCAAAGGACTGCCGGAGATTTACGCGCGCGAAACCGTGCTGATGGCAAAGTATCCGCCGAAGGTGAACGTCATCCTGCAAGCGATCCGCATCGGCGAGCTCGGCATCGTCGCCAATCCGTGCGAGACGTTTGTTGAAATTGGCCTGGAAGTCAAAGAAAAAAGCCCGCTGCGGCCGACGTTCACGATCGAACTCGCCAACGGCTACAACGGCTACTTGCCGACGCCGGAGCATCACGCGCTGGGCGGTTACGAGACGTGGCGGGCGCGGTCGAGTTATCTTGAGGTGAACGCGTCGCGGACGATCATGAGCACGTGGTTGGAGTTGCTGAAGGAAGTGAACAAATAGGGCAAACGGCGTGAGCTTACAGGTCCGCTTCGGTAATGCCGGTAGTCTTCATGATGCCGTGTTGTGTCCCGATCGGAAGGGTTCGATTGGCATGAACCGGAACAGAAACAGTCGTTGAGCCGTCGGGACTGCGAAATATGTGATGGCTGCTATGAATTCGAACGAGCCGCCAACCTTTGCGCTCGAGAATCTTGCAAAGGTCCTTGCCGGAAACGGCTTTCACAATTCGACCTCTTCGATTTGCTCGGTCGTTGCTTCGATTCCGTCAAAAGGGTTGCGGTCGTTGTTGACATCGAGCCATCCCTGGGCCGCGTCGCGAATATTTGCCCGCGCTTCGTCGATTGTCTCGCCGCATGAATAGCATCCGGGCAGCGCGGGGATGGCCGCGGAAAAACCACCGTCCTCTTCCCGGCGAAAAACGACTCTTAGTTTCATTTTGTCAACCTCCTCAAGAGCATCCTACACCCGATCGAGAAGTTGGTCAACAACAGGAGCGGCCGCGACACATTCACTTCTTTCCTTCAATATTCCACATCCGCGCATCGCGATCGTTCACCGTTGCCAGCGAATTGCCGTCCGGTGAAAACTCCATCGCCTTGATCAAGCCGTCATGAGGAATGCGCAATAACGCGGTGCCGGTCGCCAGGTCCCAGACGCGCACCTCACCGGGCCGGCCAAAGGTGCCGCTCGCGGTGGCGGATTTCTTGCCGTCGCGCGAAACCGCGAGCCAGTAGACCGGCAACGCGTGTTCGAGCGACCGCTTCTTGACAGGCGGATCCACGCTCAGGTCCCAGAGCTGCGCCTGGGCCCCGTCGCAAATCATCACGCGCTTGGCGTCGGGAAGCACCGCGAACGAGCGGAATTGATTGGACGAGAGATCCTCGCGCATGCCCGCCGACAACGACTTGCCGATTTGCTTGCGCGTCGCGGCGTCCCACAAGCTCAACTCGCACGGCATGCCGCTGGCGCCGTGGACGCCGACGAAAACGCAAGCGCCGTCGGGTGAAAACTGGAGCGTATCGGCCTTCACGGGCAACGGATCGCCGACGCCTTGCATGTTGGCGGAATCCCAGAATTGCACGCCTTTCGCGGGCATCGGCGAGGCCGTGACAAACGTTTTTTCATCCGGCGCCCAGAAGGCTTTGCCGATGAGCGACCCCTGGGCTTTCCCCTTGCCTGCCGGCGCCTTCGATGCGGGCTCGCCGAGCTTTTTGCCGGTGGCCACGTCCCACAGGGCGATTTCGACGCGCGCGGCCCCTTTAGGTAAAAATCCCGGCACGTCGAGAATGCTGTTGGCGACGTTGGACCCGGTCAGCACTTTCTTGCCGTCGCGCGAGAACTCGGCCGTCACCGTCACGTTGCCCATCTCCAGCTTTGCGCCGACGGGTTTGCCGGTCTCGATGTCCCAGAATTTGACGCTCTTGGGCGAAGCGGTCAGAAAGACTTTGCTGTTCGGCGCGACCGCCACCGCCGTCATGGCGGACATCACCGTCGCCGGCTGAACTTCGAGCGTCGCCAGGGTCAACGGCGGAAAAAGTTCGTTGCCGCTCGCCACGTCGTGAACCGCGATCAGCGGCTCCAACCGAGCATTGACTTCCGGCAACCCCGCGAGCGCCTTGGCGAGTTTCTTGGCCTTCGCGATGGGGATGACCGCCGCCTGCTTGGTCGCGAAGTGGCTGAGCAAGACGACGCGCTTGCCGTCCGGCGTGAAAAACAGCTCCGCGGAATAGGAAGGCAGCGTGCTCAATTTGTAACGCAGCGCCGCTTCCGGCACGTGCGCCGTTCCCTGGGCCGGCGACGTGACGACGCACCAGGCGAACAGGATGCAGGCAATAAGAAAAAGCATGACGCCGCGAAGCATGGCAACCTCTTTATTGATCTTCAGAAAAGGAAAACGCGTGATTCGGGAGGGCGAGGCTCCTGCCGAGCCGTTTTGGGCTACGTTTTCTCGAGGTTCGCGGCTCGGCAGGAGCCTCGCCCTCCCGGCACGTCGTGCTTTCCTTACCTGACAATCAGTAGCTAAGCATGGGATCTCACACGCGTGCCCGACAGTAACATCACTTGCTGGAAACTTCCAGCGCAATCGTTTGCCCGGCGTTTTTTACTTCCTGACGCAGCGGCGTCTTGGTCGCATTTTCGTAACGGTCAGAAAGGCGCGACGGCGGCATGACGGGCGGGTCCCCTTTGGAATCGCGATTGCGCGGCGGCGGACGTGCGCGTGTCCTGCACGATCAAGGAATGAAAGCCGACCACGACGCTGTCGCGCTGATCATCGCGCACCAGGCGAAACTTGCCATCCGCATCGGATTTTCTAACGCGCATGATTTGCAAGGTCAGGTGTGACAATGAATTCGTCGCGCAAGAACAGGAGGGGTGTCTGCATGTGGGCGCGACGAATCCGTATGCCGTGTCGCCTTTTAGGGGCTTGACGCGCGCGTTCGTGGGTAAATGGGCCGATTTGGCCAGTATTCCTCGCGTTTTTTGCATTTCGAGCTACCCAACGGCTGTTGGGTAAGTGGGTTCGACGTCGAGCGAACGCCGAATGAAACAGCGCATGCACATTCACGCCGATCGCCGAACGCGGATCTGGTCCAGATGGGCCACGGTTTCAAATGGCTGCGCTAAAGACGCGATCGCCTCACCGAGCTGCGGAATCTCCGCTTCCTTCATGCGGCCCAACTTCTTCATCGCGCCGAGCACGAGATAACCGATTTTTTCCGGTTCGAGCATCATCAAACGGCAACAGGTCGCATCGACCGCCACGAGGTCGTGCCCCATGATGAGGGCGCCGAACGGCTTGGCGACGCCGTTCAAGGGGCCGTCTCCTTCCATGCCGACGATGCCGTCCACAATTGCCAGCTCCGGCGTGCGCGTCAGGGCGATGTCAACAATGCTATTGTCGATGCCGCGCCAGTGCAGCTCGTTTTTGGGCCAGCCGTAGTAGATGCCGGGGAGCGTGCCGAAGAGATTCTTGAGCGATAGCGTCGCGCCGGCCCAGTGGTGCGTCTTGAGCTTGGGCAGTGAAATGACGACGTCCGCGGCCGCGATCGTTCGAGCGACATAAAGGAACTCGAGTCCGGTCAGTTGGCCCATGTTTGGCAACTTGATCGGCTCGTCATGATTGATGTCCACGAACGGCACGCCATGCTGCTTGAGCACATCCCCCAGGCCGCTCTCGGTGACGAGATATTCGACGTTGCGCCAGTGCCCCGGCCCTTCCGCGACGATGATCTCGGCCGCCCCTTCGCGCTTGCACATTTCGATGACGGCGCCGACCACTTTGGGATTTGTGTTGATGACCTTGTCGCGATGCCATTCGACGAGGTTCGGCTTCAAGACGACGCGCTTGTCCTTGAGCGGCACGGTCGCACGAAAATGCTCGTACTGCTTTTGCAACACGGACGTGAGATCGATGTCGTAGTTATCCGCACGAGCGATGTGAACCGCCGAGTTCAACGGCGCCGCGCGCAGCATGCTCGCACCCTTGAGCAGCAGGCGGCGATACCAGGAGCCGAAGCGTTCAAAAATCGATGCGCTTTTTCCTCGTAGTGCAAGCGGCTCGCTTGCACCGCGGTCATGTGCAAGCGAGCCGCTTGCACTACGGGAGGGAGAAAGCGCAAAAAAGTTACGCGTCCCCGTTCCCAGCGCCAGGATCATCAGCGCTTGCCGATAAAGGTTCGGCTTCAGCCAACCCGTTTGCCGGCGTTTTTCCTCCGCGGCAAGGATATGCTGATCCAGCTCCGCCAATGTCTTTTCAACGTTCGGCTCGTTCCGATACAAATCGAGCGCCATCTTCGCCCAGCATAGATGCTCGATGTCGTCGGTGTTGATTTGCTCAATCAGATACTTCACCGCGCTGTCGATGCGCGGATGGGTTTGGCCTTGCAACGCGATCAGCATCAACGCCGTCGGTCCGGGGATGGGATCGGTCTTTTTACCCAGGATCAGGCGATTGCCATAGTTGATGCCGCCGTCGTCCATGGTGTAGCGGTCGTGCAGAGGGGCGGCGGGGTCGT
>DAIOGM010000373.1:0-1859 GCA_036745215.1 Gemmataceae bacterium | reverse complement strand
CGTCCATGGCGCGATCGAGCAGCATGCGCACGCCCTCGACGACGCGCGGATGAGCCCCCTGCCCCACCGCGCGCAGCGCCAAACAAGCCCACGACGTCGGCTCGACCCACGAGAAATTTTGCTCCGCCCACGGCCAGCCGATGAGGTTCAAATCGATGTCATGCAGCTCGCCCGCCTCCGGCTGATCCGGCACCCGGCCGCGCGTTGCGAGAAGATACGCCGCGGTGCCATCCAGTCCCGTAGCCGTCGAACCTTCAAGGACGGCGCGGACAAATAACACCAGCGACGTCGGCCAGATCGCTTCCTCGCGGCCGATGCGCGGGCGATAAGTTCCGTCGGCGTTTGCATTCGTTTCGATGAACCGCCGCGTCTCCTCGATTTGCTTCGCATAGCGCGGCGCGTCAAGCGATAAAGCCAATAGCCCGAGGCAGCTCGGCTCGAGTTGCGGCGACAGTCCCGGAGCGTAGCCCCAGCCGCCGCCCGAGGACATGTTTTGCGCGAAGGATTCGAGTTGGGGAGCGTACGACACGATCGATGCCATCCATTGTTTTGAGGCTGGACTGAAGGTCTGCGCGGGTTGAACCCTTACAGGAGTTTACTACATAAATCAACACGAAGCCTTGATCGCGCTCGCGTTCTTTTCACCCGGCACGCCGCACTCCCTCGCTGCGACCGATACAGGCATTTCAGGGACGACACCAATCGACCGACCTGTCGCGAACAGGTTCTTCACCCGGAGGTTAACGGTGGCTCGCATTGTCTGTCAAGTCTTGCATCGTGCGAAAAGCATCACGTTTCTTTGGTCCGAAGGCACGGCCTCGTTTGAGCCGTACCACCTTGAAGGCGCCGAACGGGAGAACCTGATCCAGCTCGCGGCACAAGCCCACGCCGATCTGGCGGCCGGCAATGCGCCGACGCAGCTCGGCCATCAGCTTTATCGCGCGGTCTTTCGCCTCGACGCTCCGGAATCGGGCTCCGCCGCCGGCGTGCGTTCCTGGTTGACGGAACAGGCGCAGGGCGGCAAGATCGAACGTCTGGAATTCCTCAGCGACGTGCCGGGCTTGATCCCATGGAACGTTTTGCTCGATGATCCCGTCGCCGATGCGACGCAATTCTGGGGCGTGCGTTTCAACCTCGGCGCGGGCCGGCGCGTCAATATTCTCAGGCAAAACCCCACTCAAATTGATCCGAAGCAATTGCTGGCGGCCGACGACGACCTCATCGATCTGCTGAGCGACGCGCAACGCCCCGCCCTGAATCCGCTGCGCGAGGCCGGCAAAGTCGTACACACGGCATCGGCGCTTGCCGATGCGCTCGCGAAGTCGGCGCCGGATGTATTGTTGTTGTTGGTTCACTGCGTCCATGGCCGACTGCGGCTTGGCGATGAGCCTTTTGATCCAGTCGATTTGCAACGCTGGCTGGAAGCGCCGACGGAGGGCAATCCCGATCCGCTCGTGATCTTGATGGGCGTCGGTGAACCGGGCCAGCAACCGGCCTGGCGATCGATCATCAGCGTCGCGACATCGATGTTCGGCGGCCTGGTTGCCAACGAAGTGCTGCTGCCGGCGCCGGGGCTTCACGTCGCAAAGGAAGACGCAACCGAGCCGGCGCCCGAAACGTCGGCGGCGCCGCTGCCGTTGCCGCGTTTGCCCTATCGCCCGTTTGCCGCCTTCGAGGCGAGCGATCGGCCTTTGTTTTTCGGCCGAGAAAACGACACGCTGCACGGCGCTCAACTTGCCGATCAGCCTGACACGTGCGGCATCTTCTTGCACGGCGCGCCGTCGGTCGGCAAGACGTCGTACCTTCAGGCCGGCTTGTTGCCGTTCCTTGAGCAGGACAGCGTCGGCTATCGCGTTCTT
>DAIOGM010000372.1:5038-7541 GCA_036745215.1 Gemmataceae bacterium | reverse complement strand
GATCGCCTGGCATGACGAAGGCATCGTCCAACAAGCGTTGCGAGCTTTGCGGCCCGCGTTCAAGGACATCCTCCTGATCACGGACGAATGCTTCTGCGAATACACCGATCACGGCCATTGTGGCGTGCTGCATGAACATGGCGGCCGCCTGGACGTCGATAACGACGCGACGCTGCCCAACCTCGCCCGGCAATGCTTGAGCCACGTGCAATCCGGCGCGGACGTGGTCGCGCCGAGCGGCATGATGGACGGTATGGTCGCCGCGATACGCAAGGGCCTCGACGAGGCGGGCTACAATAATATCCCTATTCTCAGCTACGCCGCCAAATACGCGTCCGGCTTCTACGGCCCCTTCCGCGACGCGGCCGAGTCGCCGCCGTCGTTCGGCGATCGCACCACCTATCAAATGGACCCGGCCAACTCCGATGAGGCGATGCGCGAGGTGGCGCTCGATCTCGAAGAGGGCGCCGATATCATCATGGTCAAGCCGGCCCTGTCGTATCTCGACATCATTCGCCGCGTCAAGGATCGCTTCGGCGTCCCGCTGGCTGCGTACAACGTCTCCGGCGAGTTCGCGATGGTGAAGGCCGCGTCCGCGAAAGGCTGGATCGACGAACGCCGTGTGACGATGGAGATTTTGACTAGCATCAAGCGCGCCGGCGCCGATATGATCCTGACATATCATGCGCTGGACGCGGCTCGCTGGTTGAAATAAGATCGAGTCTTCGTTGGCCCTGCGGGCGCTATTGATTTTCAGGTTTGGAAAGTGTTGGCCGGTTTGTAGGGTGGGCCGAGTCTTCGAGGCCCACCACGCCCTTGCAAGGGCGTGGTGGGCCTCGAAGACTCGGCCCACCCTACAACTCTCGCATTGCAAACCTGAAGATCAGTAAACGAAGACGGGGTGAACGTATGCTGGTCGGCAAAGATCTCGGTCCCTACCTGGTTGAAAAAGAACTCGGCTCCGGCGCGATGGGGACCGTCTTTCGCGCCAAGAGCAAGAAGTCCGGCGCACATGTCGCCATCAAGCTCATGGCCCTCGCGCTCGGCTCCAGCGACGCCGCGATCAATCGCTTCGTTCGCGAAGTGTCCATCCTCAAGCAGCTCAATCATCCCAACATCGTCAAGTACAAGGGCAGCGGCCGATATCACGGCTCGCCGTTCTACATCATGGAGTATGTGGAAGGCGAGTCGCTCGATCACATCCTGCATCGCCGCAAACGCTTGCCGTGGGAAGAAGTTGTCGATCTGGGCATCCACCTGTGCGCCGCGTTGCAGCATGCGCACGACAAGGGCATCATCCATCGCGATTTGAAGCCGTCGAATCTGATGATCCTCAAGAGCGGCGTCGTCAAATTGACCGACTTCGGCATCGCCAAGGACACCGACGTCACCGCCCTCACGGCCGCCAATTCAACCGTCGGCACCGCGGCGTACATGTCGCCGGAACAGTGCCGCGGCGTGCGCGACATCACGCACAAGACCGATCTTTACTCGATGGGCATCATGTTTTACGAGCTGCTCACGGGTAAGAAGCCGTTCGTCGGCGACACCGCGATGGAGGTTTTCCTGCAGCACGCGAACAAGACCGATTACAAACGGCCAGCCGAGATCGTCCTGGAGATTCCCATCTGGCTCAATACGCTCGTCGAACAGCTCATGGAAAAGGAGACGGCGAAGCGGCCCATCAATGCGAAAGAAGTTGCCGAGTCCTTGCAATTAATCAAGACGAAGATTGAGAAGCAGCGCGGTCCGGACGACAACGGCAAAAGCCGCAGTGACCGGACCCGAAGCCAATCGAAGCTCGACCAGGATAACAAGGAAGCATTGCGCGGCACAGCGGGCCGCAAAGGCAAGAAGGTCGCGACGCCGTTTTATGCGAAGGGTTGGTTCACGATCCTGGCGCTGTCGATGGTTGCGGTCGCGATGTGCGCGTTCATTTACTTCGCGTTCTTGCGAACGCCGGGCGCGGAGTCGCTGTATGCGCAGGCGCAATCGATGATGGCGACGGACAAGAAGGCGGCGCGGGAGGGGCCGATTGCCGACTTCTTGCGATACCATGCGAACCATGAGAAGTCTTCCAAGGTGCAGGGCTGGGCCGATGATATTGACTTCGAGACGCTCGAAAAGCAAATGCACAATCGTCGCGTCTCGCCGTTGAAATTCAATACGACGCCCGAGGAAGACGCTTTTCGCAAAGCGCTAGGCGACGAAGACGACGGCAAACTCCAGGACGCGGCCAAGCACTGGGAAGCGTTGAGCAAGAAAAAAAGCAACAAGGATGCGGACATGCGCGCGTGGGGATTGCTTGGAGAACGTTATCTGCAGGACATTCGAAAGGTGGAATCCGATTACGAGGAACTGAAGCTCAAGGCGGAAACGAAAGTCAGCGCGACGGATGATCTTGAGAAAATCGCACTAGAGGCGTGCCGAGCAGAAAATGACCTCTCTAGCGGCATCGCAAAGGAAAAATGGGCGGAACTGAAACGGGCCGCGAAAAACGAGT
>DAIOGM010000372.1:4223-5028 GCA_036745215.1 Gemmataceae bacterium | reverse complement strand
CGCCAAGCGGGAACGCGAATCGGCGGCCAGAATCAAAGACGGAAAGTCGTCAGGAGAGGGGTCGTGAACATGAACCGTGCCAACAGCACCGCCGCCTTCGCCAAAGCGTCGCGCCTCATCCCCGGCGGCGTCAACAGTCCCGCCCGCGCGTTCGGCGGCGTCGGCGGGCAGCCGATCTTCATCGCGAAGGGCGAAGGCGCGTATCTCATCGACGTGGACGGCAATCGCTATCTCGACTACTGCGGCTCCTGGGGCCCCTTAATCCTCGGCCACGCGCATCCGCGAATTGTCGAAACCGTCAACCGCGCGATGGCCAGCGGCGCCAGCTTCGGAGCGCCGACGGAAATCGAAACGCAGCTCGCCGAGTTGATCACGCAATTGATGCCGTCAATCGAGATGGTCCGCATGGTGTCGTCCGGCACCGAAGCGTCGATGAGCGCCATTCGCCTGGCGCGCGGCTATACCGGCCGCGACGTGATCATCAAGTTCGCGGGCTGCTACCACGGGCACGTCGATAGCCTGCTCGTCGCCGCGGGCTCCAGTGCGACGACGCTGGGCGTGCCGAGCAGCCCCGGCGTGCCGAAAGGTTGCACGCAAGACACGCTCGTATTGCGTTACAACGACGTCGCCGGCCTGGACGAAGCGTTCAAGGCACGCGGCGACCGGATCGCGGGAGTGATTCTTGAGCCGGTCGTCGGCAACATGGGCCTGGTAACGCCTACGAAAGACTTCTTATCCGCTTTGCGCAGTTTGACGCAGAAGCACGGCGCGCTGCTCATCTACGACGAAGTGATGACCGGCTTTC
>DAIOGM010000372.1:0-4213 GCA_036745215.1 Gemmataceae bacterium | reverse complement strand
GTGCTCGGCAAGATCGTCGGCGGCGGCCGGCCCGTCGGCGCGTACGGCGGCCGCGCCGACATCATGAAAAAGATCATGCCCGCCGGCCCCGTGTTTCAAGCGGGCACATTGTCCGGCAATCCGCTCGCGATGGCCGCCGGCCTGGCGACGCTCGAAGAGTTGCGCGATCGTCCGCCGTATGCTCATCTGGAAAAACTCGGCGCTCAGTTGGAGAACGGCCTTACACCCCTCTCCCCTGGCGGGAGAGGGGCCGGGGGTGAGGGGGGTGCATTTCGCGTGCAGCGTGTCGGCAGCATGTGGACGCTGTTCTTCAACTCGGAGCCAGTCACCGATTACGACGGTGCCAAGAAAAGCGACGCCGCCAAGTTCGGCCGCTTTTTCTGGGCAATGATGGATCGCGGCATCTATTTGCCATGCAGCCAATTCGAAGCCGCGTTCCTGATGGCGGTGCATACGGAAGAACACGTGCAGCAGACGATCGCGGCGGCGAAAGAAGCGCTTGCGGCGATTTGAAAACGAATTCGTTTACTGACCTTCGGGAAAGGAAAGCGCGACGCACCGGGAGGGCGAGGCTCCCGCCGAGCCGCGAACCTCGAGAAAACGTAGTCCAAAACGGCTCGGCAGGAGCCTCGCCCTCCCGACACACGCGTTTTACTTTCCTGATGGTCTATAGCGCTCGCGCGGCGCCACGCGGGCGCTAAACGAATTCAGGCGTCCAACCATGAGTGAATCGATCGCATATCTTAACGGCCAAATCGTACCCCAATCACAGGCTGTGCTTCCGCTCAACGACGCCGGCTTCATCTACGGCGCGACGGTCACCGACCTTTGCCGCACGTTTCGACATCGTCTGTTCCGCTGGTCCGATCACCTTGCGCGTTTTCGACAAAGCAGTTCGTCGGCCCATCTTGACGTTTCGCTTAGCGACATTGACATCACGAAACGCGCCGAGGAGCTAATCGCGCATAACGCGCGTTGGATCGACGCCAACGACGACCTCGCGCTCGTCCTTTTCGCGACGCCGGGGCCGGTCGGCTTCTACCTCGGCCAAGCCACGAAGGCCGGCGAGCGACCGACGTTCGGCATGCACACATTTCCGCACCCGTTCGCACGCTATCGACCATGGATCGAAGACGGCGTCGCGCTGGCGACGCCCAGCATTCGCGCCGTGCCGCCGGCGTGTGTCGATCCGCAAATCAAGCAGCGCAGCCGCATGCACTGGTGGCTCGCCGAGCAAGAGGTGCAACGCACGCACCCTGGCGCGCAAGCGCTGCTTTTGGATCTCGACGGGCACGTTACCGAAACGGCATCGTCGAATTTCTTGATCGTCAAGGATGGAAAAGTGATTTCGCCGCCGCGCGAAATCGTTCTGGACGGCGTGAGCCTGCGCGTTGTGTCCGAGATTTGCACGCGCCTGGAAATCGACTTGACGCATCGGAATATCGCATTGACGGATTGTTACTCGGCCGACGAAGCTCTCTTGACGTGCACGAGCTACTGCATCGCCGGCGTGCGTTCGATCAACGGCCGCGAGATTCCGTGGCCGGGAACGATGCTGAAGCGATTGGTCGAAGCCTGGAGCACCGAAGTCGGCATGGACATTCACGGCCAAATCACTTCGCAACGCCCAGTTTGAGCCATTGCAAACCTTGACGGTCGTTCGTCGGCAAGATCGTGACCATCTCTTCCTCGCGCAATTGCGGCGCGTCGAACCCTTGCGGCAAACGCTGGCCGGCTTCGTCGCGAAACTCCGTCGCCGCGTCGATGCGAAACGTCTGGTACTTGCCGTCGCCGACGAGCAGGCGCATGGTGCGCTGGCCGCGGTCGATCGTCTTGATGCGCGCCTTCATCTCCTTCGGCGGCGCGAGTTCCTTCTTGGCGATCTCCACCGGCGTCGGGCGCGGGAGCTTGGTCCACACGAGCAGGCCGATCACGCCGGCGCCGATGCAAAATAGCAGCACCACCGAAATGACAAAAACCAGCGCCCAAACGAGCAACATCTTTCGGCTATTCAAGCGCGTGAACTCGACGGAGACCTCGCCTTGCGTCGCGGCCTTTTCCATGCCGAACGTGGCGATATCCTCGGCCGATTGCGCGGTGTCTTGTCCCGGTTGAAATTCGTTTTCCATCGGCTGACTCCAATGCCGAAAGGCAATTGCTAAGATAAAGCCACGTTGACCCGCCCGCAATAGAAAACGATCTTCTCATGACCGATACGCTAGAGCGCTACTCCTCGGTGCTGTTCGACTTTGACGGCACGCTCGCCGACAGCTACGCCGCCATCGCTGCCAGCGTCAATCACGTGCGCGCATTCCATGGGCTGCCGGCGTTGCCGCTCGACGAGGTCAAACGCAACGTCGGCCGCGGCGCGGAGTATCTTCTGACGCACACGGTGCCGGGCGGCAAGTTGAAGGATGATCTCGCACTTTATCGGATGCATCATCCGAGCGTCTTGGCGACGTTGACGCACCTGTTGCCCGGGACCGCGGAACTGATTCCTGCGCTCCATCGCGCCGGCAAGAAGATCGCGCTTTGCAGCAATAAGCCGCGACATTTTTCCGTCGCGATTTTGGAGCACTTCAAGCTGGCTTCTTGTTTCAGTGCGATTCTCGGCCCCGAAGATGTGCCGTTGCCGAAGCCGGCGCCCGACATGGTGAGGATCGCGATCGAGAAACTCGACGTCGAGTGCGAGCGAGCGATTTATGTCGGCGACATGACCGTCGATATTGAAACGGCGCGGGCGGCCGGCGTGCGCGTCTGGGCGGTGCCGACCGGTTCGGACGATTGGCAGACGCTCAAGAATGCGAAGCCGGATCGGTTGCTCAAGGATCTGACGGAATTGGTCGCGGAAGTAAGGGGAATGTGATAAGCTGGAATCGATTAGCGTTTACCAGGCGCCGCGCAAGCGCTAAACGTAAACGCGCGGAGATCATTTCACGTGCCGCGTCTTCTGGTCATCAAAGGGGCTGATGAAGGCAAGCAGTTCGACCTCACCGAGCCGAATTCATCGATCGGCCGAGATGCGTCGAACACCATTCGCTTGCACGACACCGAGGTTTCGCGCCGGCACGCCGAGGTGCGCCGCTCGATCGACGGCTTCTCGCTCGCGGACGTCGGCAGCGTCAATGGCACGTTCATCAACAATCACAAGGTCGAGCACGCCGCGTTGAAAGCGGGTGATCACATCGCCATCGGGCAAACGATCCTTGTCTTCAGCACCGGCCGCGATGAGGCGGCGACGCATGTCGGCGAGTTGGCGGAGCAGATCAACGTCATCACGCGGGCCGATCTCGAACTCTCGTCCGCGATCATCAAGTCAATCGGCGAAGGCGAAGGCAGCCGCATCCTGTTGCAGCCGGAAAAGAATTCGCTTTGGCTGCGCGGCGCGCTCGCGAATCTCACCATCATGTACGAAGCCGGCCAGGTCACGAGCCATATTCTCGACATCGACCTGATGCTCGACCGCATTCTCGAATTGATCTTCCGCTCGGTCCCCGCGGATCGCGGCTGTATCCTGTTGCGGGCGAACGGGACGAGCGTTCTGCCGTCGGCTTCGCAACCGCGCGGCAAAGAGCAGGAATCGCTGGAGCCCAAGGCGCTGCGCTGGCGCAATCCGGATCATCGGCAAGAAAAGTTTCCGCTCTCGCGCACCATCGTCGATCACACGCTTGAAGAAAAGGTCGGCGTGCTGGTGTCCGACGCGGCGCAAGACGAACGCTTTCGCAGCGGTCAGAGCATCATTCGCCTGGGAATTCGCGAGGTTATCTGCGTGCCGATGAAGGGGCGCCATGATTCGATCGGCGTTCTGTATCTCGACACGCAGACGACGCACAAGGACGCCGCGGCGGGCGGGGGATTAGGTAAATTCTCGGAAGATCACCTCGCCTTGGCGATCGCCGTCGCCCATCAAGCGGCCCTCGCCGTTGAAGAAACGCACTATCACCACGCGATGGTGCAAGCGGAACGATTGGCAGCCATCGGGCAGACCATTGCCGCGCTGTCGCATCACATCAAGAACATCCTGCAGGGGCTGCGTTCCGGCAACGAGATCCTCAAGATGGGGCTCAAGGAGAAAAAAGACAACCTCATCGAGCAGGGCTGGCGATTGGCGGAGAAGAACCAGGCGAAGATTTACGATCTCGTCATGGACATGCTCAATTATTCCAAGGACCGTATCCCGGCCGTCGAGCCGACCAATCTCAATGAAGTCGTC
>DAIOGM010000371.1:319-7545 GCA_036745215.1 Gemmataceae bacterium | reverse complement strand
GTGCGCTGCGCGACCCTGGGCTTTGGGATGCAACCCCTTCGGGGTAAAAATCCTGACGTGTGTTACTGAGTTTGGAATTACTTCCATTCGCAGACGGAATCGACCTGGTGTAAACGTTACCCAACATCATCACGCGGAGCGTGATGAGTACTTTGCGAACCAAATCGACAATGGAACGGTCGTATCTTCTTGGCGGCAATCGATTGATCGGAGGTCAACGGCCATGAAGTTCGAATACGTCCCCTTGTTGCAAATCCAGCGCGAGCTGCACCGCTTGCCGCGTGATTTTCAGCGATTCGAAACATACCTGCGCACCATCGGCGCCCGCGGTTCGGAACGCCTCGAGTTGCCGTCGCTGCTCGTCATGAACCCGATGGGCAAGGACCACGTTGCGGCGCTTCTCGATCAATATTCAGCGCTCGATGGGGATGCCATCGCGGCTCAGGCGGCGAACGAAGCGGCGGCGGAATTGCAAGAGGACCCTTGGGACATCAAGGCCTGCCTGGTGATCGCCGACGACTTGATGGGCGGCTGGACCAATCGATACGCGTGTGAGTTCACGCAGCGTTTCGGCCCCGATCATCTGCGCTGCCAACGCGAACGGCCCACGGAATTGCCGCGCTGGCTGTCGCATTGCTGGATCACCGGCATCGTCTGGAGCAGCGAGCCCGCCAGCGCGGAGGCCGCGCGCACGGCAATGTCCGCCGCCGTTCATCGCTATGCGTATGCGCAAAGGCACGGCTCGGTTCGCACTTTGCGCGACATGATGCAACAGGAGGGGCACGTGCTCGCGGCGGCGAACTGCACCGGCCCCCGGCTCGATGCCGACGATCTCGAATACACGCGCGAGGTGATCGAGCCGTTCCTGGACGCCGACGACATGCGCACCGCCATCGAGTGCCTGTTCGGCGATGCCGCGGGCCGCACCTTGGGCTTCACGCCGCGCGGCTTGAGCCCGTGGGCCGGCATGGCGCTGGCGCTGCATGATGCTCGCGCGGAGTCGAATGCGCTGCGTGAAGTGCGCGTCTGATTCCATTTTCAATTGATTGGCCCGTTCCGCATTTGGATCGACCGCTTGGCCAGGACTTCGCGAGGACATTTCAATGGCTTCCGCCGACGAAACGAACGCAGACACGAGAATGTCGCAGATCGAAAACCCGATACGGCCCGTGGCTCTCTTTGCCATCGCCGTCACCGGCGTCGTCGCCACGGCATTTCTTGGCGCGTTGACGAACAGCATCAATGGCTACGTGAGTCCGCACTATTTCGTCACCGTTCTGCGCTGGGGCAACGTCGAGGATGTCTGGCGTGCAAGCGTTGCGCAGGGCGTTTTCGAAGGTCTGTTGTCCGGACTATTCTTTTCGCTCGTATTCACGATCGGCGTCGGCATCATCACGCGCGCGGCGTGTACGTACCGCTTTGCAATTCGGCACTTGGCGGGCATCATCGCCGGCGCTTTCGCATGCTGGCTCATCGGCGGCACGGCGGCGATGCTGCTGGCCACGATTAGTCCCGAGTTCTATCGAAGCGCGTTTATTGGCGTGCCGCGCGAATTCGACGCAATGCTGGCGTATGCGTGGGTCGGCGGCTCCATCTTGGGCGTCCAACTCGGCGGGCTTGTCTGCGTGGCGCTCGGGCTGGTGGTGCTGCGCGCCAACTGGCGCCGGCAAACCGAAAGGCGTTTGGTCCCGATCGGTGTGGAGGAGCGAACGTTGCGGGAGCCGGCCGGTGATTCGCCCACCGTTCGATCGAGCGATGTTCGTCCTGGCCAGTCGTTCTGAAAAAACCGCAAGCGTTCGCGGCGCGTCCAGGCTTTGCAACGCATTTGAACCACAGAGGCACAGAGACACAGAGAAGAGAAAATGGGGAAGTGAGACGCGGGATTTTTCTTACCTATCCTGCCTTTCTCTGTGCCTCTGTGTCTCTGTGGTTCAGTTGCGTTGCAAAGCCGCGCGTCCATGTCATTTCGCGGATCGAACATTTTGCTTGTAGCCGTTTGCGCGTGTGATATCTTAACGTCCAAGCACTCACCAAATCCTGTACGCGCGAGGTTCTCCCATGAGACGCAGCCTGTCCGGACTTCTGTTCGTGTTTGCCATCGCATTGCCCGCGGCCGCCGCCGAGCCGATCCGGCTGGCGAACAATCCCGCTCTGTCGCCGGACGGCCAATTGCTCGCGTTCGACTGGAACGGCGACATCTGGCTCGCGCCGTCCACGGGCGGCGAGGCCAAGCAACGCACCGCCAACCTCGGCCGCGATACGCATCCGAAGTTCTCGCCGGACGGCAAGGAGATCGCATTTGTCAGCGATCGCGAGGGCAGTTCGCAGGTTTACGTCCTCAGCACGGACGGCGGCGTGCCAAGGCAGCTCACGCGTCACACCGCCGGCTCGCTCGTGCAAGACTGGACGAGCGACGGCAAGCATCTGCTCATCAAGGCGACGCGCGACCACTTCTGGCGGCACGGCGAACGCTTTTTCCTCGTCCAGCACGCCAAGCTGCGCGTGGCTGATCGGCTCCTCTTCGACGACTACGGCGCCGACGGCCAGCTCTCGCCCGACGGCAAGAAGCTGCTCTTCACCCGCGAAGGCGAAGGCTGGTGGCGCAAGGGCTACAAGGGTTCGCGCGTCTCGCAAGTTTGGTTGTACGATCTCAATGCGAAGACGTTCACCAAGGTCTTGCACGATGACTACGGCGCTCGCTGGCCGCTGTGGAAGCCCGACGGCAAGGGATTCTATTACGTCGCGGAGCACGCGAAGGGCGCCAACCTGTTCAGCTACGACTTCGGCGCCAAGACCAAGACGCAACTCACCAAGTTCGCCGAGGACTCCGTCGTCTTCCCGTGCATCGCGCGCGACGGCTCGAAAATCGTCTTCCGCCACCTGTTCGATCTCTATTCGATCGAAACTTCCGGCGGCAAGGCGACGAAGCTCGACCTTTATCACAACGCCGATCGCACGGCCAGGAAAATGGAATTCAAGGTCTTCAACACGGCGTCCGGCGCGGCGTTCACGCAGGACGGGCTGGAAATCGCGATCGTCGCCGGCAATCAGCTTTACGTCATGGACACCGAGCTGCGCGAGCCGAAGCAGGTGACGCGCTCCGGTCTCGTCGATGGCCGGCCGCTCTTCACGCTTGACGGGCAGACGATTCTCTATGTGGCTAACGTCGGCGATCGCTTCGCCATCGCGAAAGCAACGCGGTATGAACCCAAGAAGTATTGGTGGCAAAACATCAACTTTAATGGGGATTTCCTCGTCAACATGCCCGAACAGCCGACGAAGCTCAAGCTCAGCCCGGACGGCAAGCAACTCGCGTATGTTCTGGGCCGCGGCGATTTGTGGGTGCTCGACCTGGACAGCAAGGAGCCGCGCCGCATCATCACCGGCTGGAGTTCGCCCGATTTCGATTGGTCGCCCGACGGCAAGTGGTTCGTCTATGCTCAGCAGGACGAGGAATTCAATCGCGACATCTGGCTATTGCCGTCGGACGGCAAGGGCAAGGCGTTCAACGTGTCGCGGCATCCGTATGCGGAAGGCGTGCCGGTGTTCTCGCCCGACGGCAAGATGCTCGCCTACGCCGGCCGCCGCGCTTCGGGCGATCCGGGCGCGCACCTTTGCCTCGTGTATCTGAATCCGGAAGACGACGAGAAAACGGCTCGCGATCGCAAGTTGCAAAAAGCGCTCGACAAGATGAAGACGCGCACGCCCGGTCCCGGCAAGGAGCCGGCCAAGGCGTTGACGCCGGAATTCGCCATCGAATTCATCGGCCTGCACGAACGCATCAAGCGCGTCAATCTCGGCGAGGGCAATGCCAACACGCTCTTCTGGTCGCCCGATTCCAAGAAGCTCGTTTTCACGGGCACCTACGAAAGCAAGAGCGGCACGTACGCCATCGACATCGGCGATTCGCTGACGCCGAAGTCCTTTTCGACCTCCGTCGGTTCCAATCCGGTGTGGCTCAAGTCGGGCAATCAAATCGTCTGGCTGGTGAATGGCATTCCGACGAGCACGCCGGGCGTCGCGAGCGCTGCGCCGGCCGACCCGGGCCCTGCGTTGACGCCGAAGACCGGCATCCCGAAAAAAGGCGGCGGCAAGTTCCCCATCGGCGGCGGGGCAGGAGGCGCTCCGGCCGCGGCCGGCGGCGGCTACACGTTCTCCGTTCGCCAGCAAGTCGAGCACGCTTTTCGCAACGCTGCCATCTTCGACACGTGCTGGCGCATCATGCGTGATCACTGGTACGACGGCAAGCTCGGCAACGCCGACTGGAACAAGGTCCGCGACAAGTACCGTCTAATGGCGTTCAACGCGCCTGATCCGGAAACCGTCACCACCGTCGTGCAGATGATGCTCGGCGAACTCAACGGCTCGCATCTCGGCTTCACGATGGGCGCCGGCGCCGGCATTCCCGACGGCAAGGCGCTGCCCACGTCGCCTCGCGATACGACGGGCCATCTGGGCGTCCGCTTCGATCCGTCGTTCGCGGGCCCCGGCATCAAGGTGCGCGACGTGTTGCCGGGCAGCCCCGCCGACAAGAAGCGCAGCCGGCTCAATGAAGGCGACGTCATCACGAATATCAATGGCGCCATCATCAGTCCCAACACCGACCTGACGGCTCATCTTAACGGACAGCTCGACCGCGAGATCAACCTGACCGTCAAGGGCGGCGACGGACAGTCGCGCAACGTGGCGATTCGCCCCATCTCCTATCCCGCGGCTCAGACGCTCCTCTACGAGCACTGGCTCAACCACAATCGCAAGCTCGTCGAGGACGGCTCGAAGGGAACGTTCGGCTATCTGCACATCAGCCAGATGGCGATGCCGAACTTCCGCAAGTTCGAAGAAGAGCTGGTTTCACAAGGCGCGGGCAAGGACGGCCTGGTCATCGACGTGCGCGAAAACCCGGGCGGCTCGATCGCCGATCACCTGTTGACCGCGCTGACACAGCCGGCGCACGCCATCACGGTGCCGCGCGGCGGCGGCCCCGGCTATCCGTCGGATCGCAAAGTCTACATCTCGTGGCACAAGCCAATCGTTGTCCTGTGCAATCAGAACAGCGGCTCGAACGCGGAGATCTTCAGCCACGCCATCAAGACGCTCAAGCGCGGCCAGGTCGTCGGCGTGCAAACGGCCGGCGCCGTCGTCAGCACCGGCGCGGCGCCGGTGCTCGACGCGGGCACGTTGCGCTTGCCGACGCGCGGCTGGTTCACGATCAACGACGGCGAAGACATGGAGAAGAACGGCGCCTTGCCGCACCACGTCATCTGGCTCGAGCCGAACAACTTGCCGCAGGGCCGCGACGCGCAAATGGCGAAGGCGCTCGAAGTGTTGAACAATGACGTGCAGGCGTGGAAGGCGCGGCCGCAGCCGAAGTTGAAGTTATCGACGGAGCGGCCGTAACGAACTTCGTGGCTTGACGCCGCGCAACGTCGCGCCTATGATTTGTAATACATGTTGTATTACAGGAGGCGGCATGGCAATCTCGTTGCGGCTTGAGGATCATGTCCAGTCGAAAATCGCGGCCCTGGCGAAAGCGCGGGGCATCTCCAAGTCTGCGCTGATTCGCCAGTGCCTTGATGATTTTCTCAAAAGCGAGGCGGAAACGCCGACGGCATGGGAACTGGGCAAGGACCTCTTCGGCTGTTGGCACAGCGGCCGCGGCGACCTGTCAGCCCGCGTCAAGGAAATTGCCGGAGAACGCATCCATGCCCGCCGCGCCAAGAAGCGTCGTCGTTGATTCCGGCCCGCTCGTTGCCTTGTTCGACGCGGACGACGCCTTTCATGCTCGCGCAGTGGATTTCGTCCATCGATCGCGCGCCAAATTGATATCCAGCCTGGCTGCGATCACCGAAGTCATGTACTTGCTTGACGAGAGCAGGACGGCACAAAAGAACCTGCTCGCCTGGATTCAGGCCGGCGGTTTGTCGCTCGCCGAACTTGAATCGGGCGATTTCTCGCGCGTCGCCGAATTGATGGAAAAATACGCGGACCTGCCGATGGACTTCACCGACGCCGTGCTCGTTGCATTAAGTGAGCGGCTTGGCATCCGTCATATTGCCAGCATTGACCGCGATTTCAACATCTATCGTTACCAAGGACGGACGAAGTTTGTCAACGTCCTCACGGTTTGATCATGCTGCCCCTCATGCTCGTCTAGGTTCAATCCCGACTACCAATCGCTTGAATCCACCAATTGGTATTCGATTCCTCCGCGCGAATAATTCGGAGTCCGGCCGCTCACGTTCGCGGCCGGCATTCGCTTACCATTTAATCGGAGGATGTTTCATGAAGGCAGCTTGCATGCATTTGGCGCTCGCGTCCTTGATCGGCGGGTTCTTCGGCTTGACCGCATCGGCGCAGCCACCGGTCCAACCGGCGCAAAAAACGGACGTGAAAGTCACCGTCGTCGAAGGCAAGATTGTGCGCGTCGTCGATAAGGACCAGATCATCGTGCGCAATGTGCAGGACAAAGAAGTCACCGTGTATGTGACGCCGCAGACGACGTATCAAATTACCGAGAAGGGCGGGGCCTTCACTGACCTGCGTCCCGACACGAACGTCGCCGTTTATTACGACTCGCGCGACAATCGCTACATCGCGACGCGCGTCGTCGGCCTGCAAATGGCCGAGGGCGAGATCGTGCGCGTCGTCGGCAAGGATCAGGTCATCATCCGCACGCCGGAGAAAAAAGAGATCACGGTTTATGTGAGCCCGCAGACGATTTATGAGCTGCGTCCTCAGGGCGGCGGCGTCATCACCGATCTGCAGCCGGGTTCGAATGTCAACGTTTATTACAACATTCAGGATCGCCAACCCAGGGCGTTCCGCATATTCTTGCCGCGCCGCAAGTAATCATCGAGCGATCATTCGCGACTCTCGCTTCGAGGCGGAGCGTCGGACCGGGAGCGCGAATGCAAGTCTTTATTTGCCGCCGTCCAGATACGCCTTCACGACGGGATCATCTTCAACGATGTGATCGGTGATGTGAAACACGTCCTTGATCCATTTGTGCTTGAGCGCTTCTTTCCGATCCAGCATCCGGCCAAGAACATCCTCGGCGTCTTGCCAGAGGGAGTGCTTCGCGTCCACGACCATGACCTGGTACTCGTTCTTGGCCGCTCGAATGCGCAGCGCGAACGCCCGGCGATCCTTTGGCGTGCGGTCTTCGCCCCATTCGCCGAGGCTCTTGGCGAGGTCTCTCCACATCATACGGATCGCGCCCTGGTCGT
>DAIOGM010000371.1:0-309 GCA_036745215.1 Gemmataceae bacterium | reverse complement strand
GCCGAGGCTCACGGCGACGCTGACGGTGCGCTCGGGATGCCCGTCGGTAAACGCGGCGTAGTAGACTCCGAACGCGTCGCCGTCGGAATAGACGAAGCGCGTCACGCGCGTCGTCATCTTGCCGCAGCATTCACACGGCTCCTCGATGGTGTCGGCGAGTTCGAAGGTGATCTTGCCCATCGTTGACATCCAGAAATCTCGCCAATCGTCTACTTCGCGTTCGATTCGTTGTAACGCAAACTTGCCAGCAATGCTACCTAATTCGACAGCGCACCTTTGATCCTATGGTGGGATACAGGAACGCATGCG
>DAIOGM010000370.1:0-7564 GCA_036745215.1 Gemmataceae bacterium | reverse complement strand
CCGTCAAGTGCAACTTCGGCCCCGGCATGGAATCAACATCGCCCGTGACCGTCTGGGATCCGCCCCGCCGGTTCTTGTCCGAGAGCGCGGGCTGGACCCCGGACTCGCCGCCGATCGCCACGGAGTGGAGCGTCGAAGCGCGCGCGGGGGGCGTCTGCATCGTTCGCGTGGTGCACAGTCTTTTTGCCAGCACCGACGACTGGGATAACCAGCTCGAAGGCACCGAATTCGGCTGGCCCGGCTTCTTCCGCATCCTGCGGCTGTATCTCACTCACTTCCGTGGTCAACGCTCTGCGCTCATGCAGTGGATCGCCACCCCCGCGGGAACCGAAGCGGAGGCCTGGGAAACACTGACCGCCGCACTGGGGCTGAAGGGCAAGAGTGCCGGGCAGCGTTGGTCTGCCCCGGCAGGTGTCCCGTCCCTCGGCGGCGTGGTGGAGCCCGCTGATCAGTATCCGTACCACGCCGTCTTGCGCCTCGACAAGCCGGGGCCAGGCGTCGCCGACTTTGGCGCCGCCGTCTGCGGCGGCCCGGTCATGGTGACGCTCAGTTTCTACCTCTATGGCGATCAGGCGGCCGGAGTCGCCGCCCGCGAGAGGCCCCTGTGGCAAGCGTGGATCCAGAAACTTTTCCCGACGCCGACGGAACCGAGCAAGAGCGAATGACTTCGTGGTCATGGCCCATCCGTTTTGACGCGAACGGTCACCGAGGAGACATCATGTGCGTGAACTGATTAGTCCATTTCACAGTTAACTGTCGGGTTCGCCCAAGAAAGGCATCGCCAACGCGCCTGAGCACCAATGGTGCGCAAACAATTTAGCCCAGGGCAGAGCGCAGCGCCGCCCTGGGTCAACGAATCCACACCGTCAAAGCACTGAAAGTGCGCCACAACAGCGTACCGCCGCTTGTTTTGCTCTTTCAGAGCTTGGTCGCACGACGTTATCAAACCCAGGGCGGCGCTGCGCTCTGCCCTGGGCTAAATTGTTTGCGCACCGTTGGTGCTCAGGTGCGTTGGCGATGCCTTCTTGGACGAACCCTACACTGGTTGTTTCATCGCTTTCACCAAGGGAGAGCATCATGAAGAACGTTGCGATCACAGGTTTGATCGTCACGCTGCTGGCCGGCGTGGCCGTGGTCCGCGCGCAGCCAGCGGCCCAGAAGGAGCACCAATGGCTTCAGCAACTCGCGGGTGAGTGGGAGTATGACGCCGAGATGTAGTGTTCATGACGGTCAACTATCGGCGAAAGAAGTAGACCGCCGGAGTTCGTTTCTCTCGATCGAGATTTGATGATCCCAAATGTTTTCCGCGCCGCCGAATGGAACAGCTCACCTGGCGCCGCGGCTGACGAGCGTGAAACATGAAACCAGCGCGTGCCGCGGCGTCAGGTGTCGCGCCTCGTTCGGCGGCGGCCGCCAACCAACACGAGAAACCTCGCGACTTGTTCCCGTCCGTAGACCGGTTGCCGGTACTGGTTTGCTTTCCGAAATGCGCGGCCGAGCTTGAACCCTGCACTTCGTAGGAGACGCCTTATCTCGGCCAGCTCCGCCAATGATTCAGCGACGAGGCGGACTTCGTCGCCTTTCTTGTAAGAGCCACAACCTTCGACCGCGAGCCGTTCGGCATTCTGCTGACGGACGTATCCGTTGCGATCAAAGAAATCGGCCAGGCGCGCGATTGCGTCGTCGCTCATGAATCAGTCGCCTCGGTTAAGCCGCCGAACGACAAGCTCAGCAGCGGCGGGGGCCGAGCGAGTTGCGAACTCTGAAAAGCCTACATGCCCCCGCCGTCTGCTGCAGCGCCTTGTTCGGCCACTGCTGCCTCGGCAACCCTCCGTTGGAGCGCCCTGCTGTGACAAGAGACGGTAAAAGCCATCAAGGACACGCCTCCTGACACGATGCCCGCATTGAGAAGCGAGAGTGTCCAATCTCGTTCAACAAGGGATACAAAGGAAGCCATCACGCCGCCGGCAACCGCAGCGACCCCTGCAAGCATCATCATTCTTCTAAACCAATTCTTCTGAGCCACACCTAGCCTCCAGAACGCCGAACTAGTGAGTATGCTGACCGGCGCCAGTCAGCATATGAATGCGCCAGTCAGCGTATTTCGCCGGGCCGGTCAGCGTATCACGTGCTGTCGGTCAGCGTATCAAGTCGCCGGTTAGCGTATTACGGCCTTATTGGAACGTTGTTCATGCAATGCGTCAAGTTTTTTCTTGCACGCAGTCGTCTCAACGCCGACCTTCAACCCTCGGGTTGGGACATTGGCAGTTGAAGTTCGTCTCGAAAAAACAGCCATGCGTTCAAAAAAAGAGGGGGTTCTTCTCGAAATCATGGCCATGGATCTCGTTTTCGAGGCCTTGCTTCTTGAATTCGGGGCGGTTCTTCTCGTTTCGAGGCCTATTCTTCTCGAAAATGGGGCCATTCTTCTTGTTTTTTGGCCCATTCTTCTCGCGAAAATGGGGGTTCGTTCAAGGCAAAAACTGCATGCATTCAGCGAAAGGGGTCATTCTTCTCGCGCCGAAGGGGGGGTGGCGAGACGATGAGACGATGGCATGCCGCACGCCGGACGTCATGACAGCGAGCCGAGCCCCGCAAGACGCCGATTGAGTGCAACTCAACCGGCGCCGTGCGGGGCTCGGCTCGTCAAGAATCTTCCGATTAACAGGATCAAGTCGAAGTGGTCGGGCTATCGTTTACCTGCGTTTGCATCCTGCGTAAACGATCATTGACCGACTTATCGCCCTTGCCCTTGCCGGTGATTTCGTCGCGCAGCTTTTGCACCGGGGCCATGGTTTCACGAACCGAGGCCTCGCGTTGCAGCTTTTCCATGTCCGATTTCACTTCTTCGCGGACGCGCTCCAGTCGCATGCGTTCGCGGGCCAGTTCGGCTCGCTCCTTGGACAATTCCATTTCCATCTCGCGAATCGCCTCGTCCAGCTCCGTGTTGCGTTCGCGCAGCATCTCACATTCACTGTTGAGCTTGTTGCGATCCTCTTCGAGCTGGCGGCGGAAATCGTTCAGCTCCGACTCGTAGCGTTCAAGGTCGCCTGAGCTTTTGGGCGCTTCGATAAGCGGCGCTTCACTCAAGGGCGCCGGTTCGCGCGGCGCTTCGATATTGGCCTGGGCCATCTCTTCCAGGAGCTGGTTCTTTTCTTCCATGAGTTTCTTGAGCAATTCATTTTCCGCACGCAGCTTGGCCAGTTCGGTGGAGCCCAGGCCGCTCGTGGCTTGCGGCCGATGTTTCAATTCGTGGAGGTCGGCTTCCTTTTTCTCGAGTTCGCTGTGCAGCAGCTTGACCTGGCCGCGTAGCTCTTCGATCTGATTCGAGAAATCCTCCTGGTTGGCGGGGGCGAGCTGGTGTTGTTCGACCTCTTCGAGCGCGCTGTGCAGCTCGGCGTTTTCGCGCTTCGTCCGGTCGAGATCGTCCTGCAGCGCCCGCAAATCCCCCTTGGCTTGCTTGCGCAGGTCTTCTTGCATTTTGCGAAGCTCGCCCATCATGCGCGTCAGCTCGGCCTTCTGGGTGCGCATGGCCGACTCTTGCTGCGACATGGCCGACTGCTGATCTTCGAGGGCGGAGGACGTTTTGGTTTGCGCCTTGACCCACTGCTCTTTCATGATGGTGAACTCCTCTTGTTCGCGTTGCAATTGATCGTGCCGGCGCGTCCACTGTTCTTCAAGATCGTTCAGGTAACGGCGCAGTTGCTGACTGTCTTCGTCCGAAACGACGTGCGATTCCGCTTCCTGGGCGGGGGCCAGTGCCGCTACGGGAATGGCTGACTCCGGCGCCGGCTTGGCGGACAAGAGTGCGGCACGAACCCGGGCTTCCTCGGCCTGGCAGCGCTGTTGAAACTCCTGCCAGCGCTCGTGAATCTCGGCCTCGGCTTGCGCTAGCTGACCTGCCAAATCCTTTTCGATCGTCTGCACGCGCTGCTGCTGGCCTTCCGCGGCACGCGCCAGCTGGTCGCGTTCGTTCGTTAATTCCTCTTCGGCTTCCTCCAACTCGCGCAGGCGCTGATCGTAGACGCGAATCTTCTCCTTGAGCAGATGCGTCTTCTGCGACCAATCCTCTTCATTGCTCGAAACGCCGCGCGAACGCTTTCGCATCGTCAGCGCCAACTGGGCGAGTTTGCGCCGCGAGCGCTTCAGACGCTCGATCTTGGCGGGATCGAGCTTGTCCTGCGGAAAAATCGCGGCCGGCAGGCGGCATTCAAAGCTGAACGGGCCCAGGTTGACGATGTCCGCGTCGTGCAGACGCCCGGACTTGATCGATTCGCCATTGATGCGGGTGCCGCACCGGCTGTTGCAGTCGCGGATTCGGTAGCCGTCCGCGGCGCGATAGATGATGCAGTGAAGCGTCGAAATCTCGTTCGCTTCGAGGCACAAGTCGGTGCCGCGAGCGCGGCCGATGGTCGTCACGTCGCGATCGAGAGAACGCGGCTTGCGATCGAAATTGCCCGCGATGGGAATCAGTGCGGGGCCTGTGGTAACAGCTTCGCGTCGAGTTGGCATGGGTGTCCACCAAGATTGGCGACGTGGACGGTGCGTCGCGCGGACCGGTTATGCCAAACATAGCTTAGAAATCGAATGCAAGCGGCTTGTGCCGGCAAAAAGGGGCATTTTCCGAACCCTTGGGTTCGAAGTACCTCACGCCGGGGAATCATCTGTTTTTGTGCAAAACCTTCAATTTGGGCAACTTCGTGAAAATCTGCCGGATCTGCCGCCTTGAATGGAAAAGCCGCCTGTGCGGATCATGCGGAAAGTATGATGCGGCTTATCGCCTCGTGCCGATGAAGCACGGACGGCCCTGCCGGCGTCAATTTGCCTGTTTTTCCATGCTGGCAGCGTCGGTGGCCAAAGGGAATCGATATGTTGCGGACCAAGATGTGGCTGACGGCATGCGGGATGTTCTTGAGCGCGACATTCGCTTACGCACAAGGTCCGGGAGGCTACCCCGGCTATCCGACGCCGCCTTATGGAATGCCGCAACCGATGATGCCCGTTATGCCGTATGCGAACCCGGGAACGTCCGGACGAATGGCGCCCTCCTTGCCGACCTACGGTGGCGGCGGCGCCAAGCCCGGGGCCGATCAGCCTTATCTGGTGCAGCCCGATCCAAAGTCGGATGCCGTGCCCCCGGCCGAAAGCGGCCCGTACCTCGATCCCGCGTCGTACATCGATGCGGGGCCGAACGAGCCGTACACGCTGTATGAAGGCCGACGTATGCTTGCTGAAATCAAGCAGGATAACACGCAAGTCTGGGTGCAGGCGAACTTCATTCACTGGTGGGTCCGTCGCGATTCGACCCCTGCACTCGTCACCACCGGCAACCCCGGCCCCACCGCCGGCACGCTCGGCAACGCCGACACGATCATCCTCCTGGGGGACGGCGCGATCGGGCCCAAGGAATTCTCCGGCATTCAAGTCGCCGCCGGCATGTGGCTCGACGATGACAAGCTGCAAGCATTCGAAGTCGGCGGTTTCTGGCTCGGCAACGCGAGCCGCGAGTATTACTTCGCCTCCGACTCGGCCGGCAATCCCGTTCTCGCGCAGCCCGTGCTGGCGCCCGGCGAAACATCGCTCTTGACGGCGTTCCCCGGCGTGTTCAAGGGAGACATCCTGGTCAGCAACGGCATGGCCATGCACGGCGTGGAGGCCAATTGCGCACGCAACCTCTATCGCCTGTGCGGCTGGTCGATCGACGGAATATTCGGCGCTCGCTACATCTACCTCAACGACACGTTGACAATGCTGCAAAACATCACCGTGTTGCCCGGCGGCGGCGGCATCCCATTCGCCGGCGCGCTTCAGGGTCCGGGCTCGAACTTCCAGCTTTACGATTCGTTCAACGTCACCAATCGCTTTTACGGCGGCCAGTTCGGCGCTCGCTTTAACTGGACCCATTGCCGATGGGACGTCGGCGCCGTCGCCAAGATCGCCATGGGCGTCACCACGCACGCCGTCAACATCGACGGCTCCACAACGCTGAACGCCGTCAATGGCACGAGCACGACGACCACCGGCAGCAGCCTCGCGCAGAGCAGCAACATCGGCAGCCACAACAGCACCGACTTCTCGGTCGTACCCGAAGTGAACGCAACGCTCGGCTACCAGCTCACGCCGCACTTGCGCTTGCTCCTCGGTTACAACATCATCTACTGGAATCGCATCGCCCGCGCTGGGGATCAAATTGATCGCAACATTGATTTGACGCAATCGCCGACGGATCCGACGTACGTTCCGAATCGCGTCGGCACGTCGCCGCTCTTTCCGAACAACCGCACCGACTTCTGGATTCACGGCTTGAATCTGGGCGTTGAATTGCGATTCTAGGAAGCGACGCTTGCGGTTTCGCGCTCCCGCGTTGGGCGTTTAGCGCGAAACCGCAAGCGAGCGGCGAGTCTTAGTCGCCGCCCAGCATCCGGCCCAACCCGCCTAACACCGAACCTTCCTCCTTGCCGCCCGCGCTGGCGCCGACAATGCGTTCGGCAAGACGCGAGAACGGCAAGCTTTGCAGCCAAACGCGGCCCGGCCCCGTGAGCGTGGCCAGGAACAAGCCCTCGCCGCCGAAGACCATCGACTTCAAGCCGCCCGCCTGCTGGATGTCGTAATCCACGTCCGCCGTGAACGCGACCACGCAGCCCGTGTCAACGCGCAACGTTTCGTCCTCCTCCAGATCGCGTTCGATGATGCAGCCGCACGCGTGGACGAAAGCCATTCCGTCGCCTTCAAGCTTTTGCAGGATGAAGCCTTCGCCGCCGAAGAAACCGACGCCGAGCTTCTTTTGAAAGGCGATGCCCAACTTCGTGCCCAGGGCTGCGCAGAGAAAGGCGTCTTTCTGACAAATGAGCACGCCGTCCACGTCCATCAAGTTGATGGGAATGATTTTGCCCGGATAGGGCGCCCCGAACGCCACGCGTCGTTTGCCTTTGCCGCTGTTGGTGAAGTGCGTCAAGAAGATCGATTCGCCCGTGATCATTCGCTTGCCGGCGCCCCAGAGTTTTTTGAAGAAGCCCTGGTTGGGATCCGTGCCGTCCCCCATCTTGGCTTCGAATTCGATGCCGTCTTCCATGTATGTCATCGCGCCTGCCTCGGCGATGCACGTTTCGTCCGGATCAAGCTCCACTTCGACGAGTTGCAGATCGTCGCCGAAGATCTCGTAATCGATTTCGTGGCAAATCTTCGGCTTGCGGCGCGGCGGACTGCTCGGCTTTTTCGGCGGCGCAAACGCGGCGCCCGAATTCCCTGAAGAAGCCGCTTCCGGTTCCTGCACCGTCAGGACCGCCTGGCAGCCGGTGCAGCGCACCTTCTTGCCGATCGATTCTTCACGCACTTGAAGCGCCTTGCCGCAGGTGCAACTGATGGTGAACGGCATCTTGGATCTCCGAAGTGTAAATGTGCACGGTATTTCAGCCCTGTTGTACAGCATATTCGTCCGGCTTGCATCAATATTGCGACGATACGCGCGGCGCTTGCCGGAGCAAGTTGCAGGTGATTTGAAAATGCCTTGCGCAAAAACAGATGAAGCCCCGGGGTGAGGTACTCCGAACCCCGGGGTTCGGAGTAC
>DAIOGM010000369.1:2066-7566 GCA_036745215.1 Gemmataceae bacterium | reverse complement strand
GCCGCTGATCATCGTCATCGGCGGCTATGAGCGGCAGCCGAAGCCGTTCGACGTTGACGCGATTCCCGAACGCGCCGATCCGACCGTGTTGACGTTCGATCCGGCGCAATTCACGACGATTCTAGACGGCACCTATCGGCGCGTACCGGCGTTGAAAAACGTCGCCGCGCTGAAGCAGGTCTGCGGTCTGGAATCGTTCACGCCGGACGGCGAATTCCTGCTCGGTCCGGCGCCGGAGGTGCGCGGCATCTGGTCAGCATGCGGCTTCTGTGCGCATGGCGTGTCGGGCTCAGGCGGCGTCGGCAAGGTGATGGCGGAGTGGATCGTCAACGGCGACGCAGGCATGGACATGACGTCAATGGCGCTGGCGCGATTCGGCGGCAAGGCGATGGACAAGGCAGCGATTCAAAAGATGGCGTGCAAGGTGTATGGGACGTATTATGACATTGTCCATCCGGACGATTGAGTGTGCTGTGACGAGGTGGATAAATGCCATGCCTGCCGATGACTGTTGTTCCTGCGGATACGACTCAGGAAGCCGCGTGGGTGCAAATTAAGGTTCTCCGGCGGTTGTCGCCCGAACAACGCCTGTTGCAAACGCTGCGGATTAGCGACTCCATGCGCGCCTTGACCGCTGCGGGAGTGCGCGCTCGGCACCCGGATTACAACGACGAGGAAGTGCGACTCACGGTAATTCGCATGTGGCTTGGTGATGACCTGTTCCGCAAAGCCTTTCCCGACGTGAAACTTCCAATATGACCCAGGAAGATTTCCTCAAACGAATCGCCCATTTTCTCGAATCGGCCGGCATCCCTTACATGGTTGCCGGGTCCGTTGGCAGCGGATACTACGGTCAACCACGCTCGACCAATGATGTCGATATCGTCATTGACCCGACGGCGGAGCAGCTCGAACAATGGCTACTGCTGCTGGGCAGCGATTATTACGTCAGTCCGGAATCGGCTCGCGACGCGCTAAGTAGGCGATTCATGTTCAACGTCATTGATCTGACGGGAGGGTGGAAGGCTGACTTGATCGTTCGGAAAGATCGACCGTTCAGCGAGGAAGAGTTTCGGCGGCGTAAGACGAACCTCCTGCATGGACAGTCCATTGCCATGGCGTGCGCCGAAGATATTATCTTGAGCAAACTCGAATGGAATGGCATCACCCCCTCGGAACGCCAAATTCGCGACGCGCTCCAGGTGGCCGTGTTGCAATGGGCGAACTTGGATCGGCTCTATTTGCGCAAGTGGGCGTCGGAGCTCGGCGTGGCCGACGAAATGGAAGAATTGCTTCGTGCGGCAGAACAAGCGCAACCGCCGACTGCTTGACCATTTTTTCGGCGCGTCAATCCGCCTTCTTCATGCGGCCAAGCGCCTCGCGCGCCGCGACCGTCGGCAGCGCATCACTCTCGCCAGCAGCGATTCCTTCAATGATTTGCCGCGCCTCCGGCGTGCCAATGTGCTCCAAAATCAGGACGGCCTTCGCCGCGCGCAGCCAATGCTGCGGCGGTCCCGGCGGCGGGGGCGGCGGCGCCATCTTCGAGAAATCGAGAGGTTTGCCGTCAATAAAAATCGTCACCACACCGTTCGCGTTCGACACCGAAATGCTGCTGCCCGGTCGCGCCTTCGGTAGTCCCATTGGCATCGGCTCCGCTTTCTTCTCCGACGGCATCTTCTCGATCAATTGCTGCATGCGCATCTTCGTTTCGACGACTGGGTCCTTCTTGAGCGCGGCCTCCAGGTCGGCGCGGATGTACTTGCCGTAGTATTCCAGCTCGTTCATCGCTTGCATGCGTGTAACGAAGTTGGCGCTGTCTAGCTGCTTGATCAATTGTTCAACGCGTTTGGCGTCCGCCTTGACGGGCTTGAGGTGGTCTTTGAGAAACGCCGTCGTCTCCTTCGGCGTCGCCGACAGCGCGAGCAGGGCGCGGGTGGCCTTGGCGTCGTCGCTGCTGGCGAGGTCGGCCCAGCGCGTGTCGAGATTGGATTGGCCTTGGCACAAGGCCGATCCGCATAGTACAACGGAAATGGCTGCGATTAATCGATTTTTCGACATGGCGGTACTCCCGTGCGGGCGCGGCTATTCTACCGCGGTTTGCCCTTGAATGCTAAACGATTTGCGCTCGTTTATCTATAATCCCATCAGTCAACTTAACCTCAATCAGGAAGGGATATCCCGTGTCCTCCACCAAGCGATTTTTGTTCACCAGCGAATCCGTGTCAATGGGCCATCCCGACAAGGTCGCCGATCAGATTTCCGACGCCATCGTCGATCACTGCCTCGCTGCCGACCCCATGAGCCGCGTGGCTTGCGAGACCATGGTCACGACCGACCTCGCCATCGTCTCCGGCGAAATCACCACCAAGGCTGATTTGTCGCGCGAAGTCGTTGACAAGATCATTCGCGACATGGTGCGCGAGATCGGCTATACGGATCCAACGATCGGCTTCGCGGCCAAGACGATGCAAGTCCAGATCAATCTGCACGCCCAATCGCCGGACATTTCGATGGGCGTGGATGTCGGCGGCGCCGGCGATCAGGGCATGATGTTCGGCTTCGCGTGCAAGGAAACCAAGACGTTGATGCCGTTGCCGATCTACTTGGCTCATCGTCTGGTGGAGAATCATGCGAGCCTGCGTGAAAAGGGCACGGTCAAGTTTTTCCGTCCCGACGCCAAGAGCCAGGTCACCGTCGAGTACAACGGCGACGGCACGCCGAATCGCATTCATACCGTCGTGCTTTCGACGCAACACGATCGCAGCGCCATGGATTCGAAGGGGCTGTTCTCGAACGACGCTCGCAAGGAAATCATCGAGAAGTTGATCGTGCCGACGTTGAAGGCGGAACGCGCCGACCTGATCAAGGGCGACTTCGTCTCCGTTCTACCGGGGCAAGCGCCGGGCGGCGTTGCCGATAACGCGATTCGTTGCCACATCAATCCGACGGGCAATTTCGAAATGGGCGGCCCGCATGGCGACTGCGGCTTGACCGGTCGCAAGATCATCGTGGACAGCTACGGCGGCCGTGGTCGGCACGGCGGCGGCGCCTTCAGCGGCAAGGATCCGACCAAGGTCGATCGTTCCGCCGCGTATATGGCTCGCTATATCGCCAAAAACATCGTCGCCGCCGGTTTGGCCGGCGAGTGCGAAGTGCAACTTTCCTATGCGATCGGCTATCCCGATCCGCTCAATATCTGGTGCAACACCAACGGCACGTGTGCGGCGGGCATCAATGACGACAAGCTCGTCGAGTTGATTCGCAAGAACTTCCAGTTGACGCCCAAGGGCATCATCGAAACGCTCAATCTGCGCCGGCCGATCTACAAGGAATCGGCGCGCAACGGCCACTTCGGCCGCGAACTGGCGAATTTCAACTGGGAGAAGACCGACAAGGCCGCGGCGTTGAAGAAGGACGCGGGAATCTGATGATCCTGCCGCTTGCGGCTTCGCGCTCGCGCGGCGCGGAGTGGAACCGCGAAACCGCAAGCGTCGGATATTGCTTGACTTCCTCTCCACGTCGTTTAACCTAATTTCCTGGACCCATCGTCACTTTGTTCTCTGCGAGGAGTGTTCAAATGTTGAAGCGTGCTCTGTGTCTTGGTGTGTTCGCGCTCGGCGCCGTCATCTTGACCGTCGGACTTTCGACCGGAAGCGAACAGGGCAAGGGCAAGGATGACAAGAAATTCGACCCCAAATACGCGAATACCACCTACGTCCCCACCGCGGACGAAGTCATCAACAAGATGTTCGACATGGCCAAAGTAAACGAGAAGGACGTCATCTTCGACCTCGGCTGCGGCGACAATCGCATCTGCTACATGGCCGCCACGAAGTTCGGCTGCCGCGGCGTCGGCATCGAGATCAATCCCGACCGCGTCCGCGAAGCCATGGACCAGTACGAAAAGTACAACGGCGGCAAGGACTTCAAGAAGCTCCTGTCGCTCGTCGAGTTCCGCCACGGCGACGCCCTCAAGGTCAAGGACATGTCGGACGCCACCGTCGTCGTCATGTACATGTTCCCCGAGTTCATGACGCTGTGGTATCCGATTGCCGAGAAGACGCTCAAGCCGGGCACGCGTATCGTGTCGCACGATTATGAATGGGAATACGACAAGATTCCGAACGCGTGGCAGCCGAAGGAAAAAGCGGTCGTGAAGAGCGCGAGCCGCGATAACCACAAGGCGATCCTGTGGGTTGTGCCGGAGAAGAAGAAGTAACGGCACGGAAGATATTCGGCGAGCCGAGCCCCGTCAGGGGCCGGTTGAGCGACGCGGTGTTGACTCAACCGGCCCCTGACGGGGCTCGGCTCGCCGAGTATATTTGGAGCTTGACATGAGACTATTGATAACGTGCATATTCATTGCACTCGGCTTGCCCCTCCTGGCGACGGCGCAAAATGGATCGCAAAAAACCAAGGACGGTTGCCGCCTCCTCTACGTGCCGTCCGAACAGGTCGTCGTCGATAAGATGCTCGAGATGGCCAAGATCAAGAAGAGCGACGTCGTCTTCGACCTCGGCTGCGGCGACGGCCGCATCGTCGTCACCGCGGCCAAGAAGTACGGCTGCAAGGGCATCGGGGTCGATTACGATCCAAAGCGCGTCGAGGAATCGCTCGAAACCCGCAAGAAGGCCGGCGTCAAGGCGGAGCAGGTCGAATTCCGCGAAGGCGACGCGCTCAAGGTGAAGGATCTCGAAAACGCGACCGTCATCATGCTCTATATGTTGCCTGAGTTCATGGAAAAGCTGGAGCCGCAAGTCAAATCGCGGCTGAAGCCCGGCACGCGCATTGTCGCGCACGATTATCCATTCCCGAACATGGAGCCGGACGAGGTGGTCGAGTTCAACACCGGCGGCAGCAGGCCGAAGTTTCTGTATATGTGGACGGTGAAGGAGGCGAAGAAGAAGTGAAGTGCCCGACTTGGTTTAGCGCCCGCGTCGTCCTGCGAACATTTGGCAACGCTTTCCGCTTGCCCTTCCCCGGTTCCATGGCGTAGGATAAACTCGCCTTCCCCGCCTGCCGATAATACCGACATTCCTCCAAGGATTCGCGTGATGCTAACGGTCCTGGGTTCCCCGAAAACACTGTGCGACGGCCTGACGCGGCGCGAAATGCTCGTCGCCGGCGGGTTGTCCATGCTCGGACTGGGACTCAGCGATTATTTCCGCCTCCAGGATGCTCAGGCCGCACAGAACGCCCTTACCCCCGGCCCCTCTCCCAGAGGGCGAGGGGAGAGTTTTGGCCGAGCGAAAGCCTGCATCCTCCTTTTCTTGTACGGCTCGCCGAGTCAGCTCGAATTGGCCGATCAGAAGCCGGACGCGCCCGTCGAAATTCGCGGCGAACTCGGCTCCAGTCACAAGTGCCGCCGCGTCTGAGGCGAGGAAGACAGCGACAGGAGAGATGTCTTCAGGCTGCAGCCAGCCAACTTGGAGCGGCACGGTCGGTGCTCGCGCGTCCCAAGTCTCCTGCGCCGTTGGATATGGGGGTGATGGTCTGTTCG
>DAIOGM010000369.1:0-2056 GCA_036745215.1 Gemmataceae bacterium | reverse complement strand
GCGGCGAACTCGGCTCCATCCGTTCGTCGCTGCCTGGTTGCGATGTATGCGAATTGTTGCCGAACGCGGCGCGCGTGATGGACAAGATGACGATCGTGCGTTCCATGACGCATCCGCATCCGATTCATGGCGTCGCCTATGCCACGACGGGGACGCCGTTCATCGACATCCCGATGGAACTCAACCCGCACGACGGCCGGCATCATCCTTACATCGGCTCGGTCGTGGATTACTTGTGGCGAAACGGAATCGTGAATCGCACCCTCACCCCCGTCCCCTCTCCCGGAGGGCGAGGGGGGAGAGTCCCCGATAACATCGCCCTGCCCTTCCCGTTTTCAAGCCATCGCGTCGGCGAGGTGCCGCGTGCGGGTCCGTACGGCGCCTTCCTCGGCAACGCGTACAATCCGCTGTGGACCGAGTTCCAGGGCCGCGCCACACGCATCGCCGTCAAGACGCTGCAAGATCAACGCTTCGAAGATGTCGAGCCGTACGTCGGCATCTCCAATGACAGCAAATTCTCCCTGGCGTCCGCGACCAACCTCGGACCAGGGCTGACGATCGATCGGCTGAATCAACGTCGAACGCTCCTCGACCAACTCAATCAAGCGCGGCGCGAGGCCGACCCGGCGACGCGGGACCTGGATCGCTATCGTGAAATGGCGTACTCCTTGATCGGCTCCGAACGCATTCATCAGGCACTCGACGTTCAGCGTGAGCCGATGCCGGTTCGCGAAACGTACGGCATGACGATCTTCGGCCAGGCGTGCCTGTCGGCGCGGCGGCTCGTCGAAGCGGGCAGCAAGTTCGTCAGCGTGTTTTGGGACGAGTACGGCCTGGCGGGCTCCGGCTGGGACACGCACTGGGACCATTACGGCCGCATGAAGAACGAGTTGATGCCCGGCTTCGATCTGGCGCTCGCGGGCCTCATCGACGATCTCGACCAGCGCGGCATGCTCGACGATACGCTCGTCATGGTCCTCTCCGAACATGGCCGCACGCCGCGTCTGAACAACGCGCGCGGCGGCGGACGCGATCACTGGTCGCAGGCGTATACGACGCTGTTCGCGGGCGGCGGCGTGGCGCGCGGCCGCGTCGTGGGCCGCACCGATCGTCACGGGGCCACCGTTACCGAACGCCCCGTGTCGCCGAAGGATATTTTGGCGACGGCGTATCATCTCCTGGGCATCGACCCGCACACGTTATTGAGCGATCGCACCGGCCGACCCGTGCCGCTGGTGCAAGATGGCGACGTTGTGCGGGAAATGTTGATGTAAGAAGCATCGCCAACGTCATGGCCCACCAGCCTGCGGCCACGAAACGCAATCCACACAAAACAGATTTTTCAGGTCGAGAATTCCAGCCGCCGGTGTACAATGCATTTCACGTCCGTTCATTAATCATTCATTGGTACGCCTGGCAGGTTTTCTATGCTTCAAACCAAGAGATCGAAGCGCCGCGGCTTCACGCTCATCGAGTTGCTCGTCGTCATCGCCATCATCGCGATCTTGATAGCACTGTTGGTTCCCGCCGTGCAAAAGGTCCGCGAGGCGGCGGCGCGAACGCAGTGCATCAACCACCTGAAACAAATTGGCATCGCCCTTCAGAGCTATCACGATACCTACAAATCGTTCCCGGCGTGCCCAATTGTCGGCGGTGGCGGCACCACCAGCATCGGCTGGACCGTTCTGATTCTCCCGTATATCGAACAGACGCAGCTTGGAAGCCAGGCCAATCCGGCGATTGGCGCTTATGCGACCGGCGTCAATCGCAACCTCGGCATCAATCGCATCAGCGTCTACTTGTGTCCGAGTTACCAGGAAGTCAAATCCAGCAGTAACATCGATGATATCTCAGGAACGTTAGCCTACACAACGCATTATTGCGGAAATGCAGGCCCCAATGGAACCAATCCGGTCACCGGCGTCGCATACAACGTTAATGGTCTGGGCCCCCCCGTTTCCAGCCAGGGCGGTTTGGCATGCGACGGCATCTTGCCGTATCAACCGGGTTTGGTAGCAGCAGCCTCCGCCTTGACTCCACGGTCCGTCAAAATCGC
>DAIOGM010000368.1:0-7576 GCA_036745215.1 Gemmataceae bacterium | reverse complement strand
CGACTGGTACAACTACATCGTCCAGCACAACCCGACGCCGCCGGGCTTCAAAAACGGCAAGGGCAACGCGTATGACACGCCGCTGCGCGACAAGACGCATGGCCGCATCTATCGGCTCGTCATGAAGAATCAACCGGCGCTGGGGCGCACGGCGTTGGGATCGAATTCCGAAGAACTGGTCGCCGCCCTCAAAAGCGACAACATGCTGTGGCGCAAACATGCGCAGCGTCTCTTGATCGAGCGCGGAAAAACGGATGTCGCACCGGCGCTCGTCAAGATGGCAACCGATCCCGCAGTTGACGAGGTCGGCATCAACGGCGGCGCGATTCATGCTCTCTGGACATTGCACGGACTCAAAGCGTTGGACGGCGACGCGAAACTCGACGTCAGCGCTGCGCTCAAACACAAGTCTGCCGCCGTTCGGCGCAACGCTCTATTGGCGTTGCCGGCCAATCCTCAGTCGGTGGAGGCGATCCTCGCCAGCGGCATTCTGGACGATGATGATTCCCAGGTACGATTGGCGGCATTGCTCAAGTTGACCGAATTACCCACAAGCGACAAGACGGCGCCGGCACTCGTGAAAATGCTGGCGCGCTCGGTAAACGCGGGCGACCGTTGGATCCCCGACGCGCTCGCGATGTCGGCGGCCCATGTGGACGGCCCGTTCTTGCGCGAAGTCGCCGCGAGCAAGGCGGAATTCTCGTCGAAGGCGGTGAGCATCGTCGGCACGGTAGCCGAAAACTACGCGCGGCGCGGTCCGGAGTCGATTGCGACCGTCGTTATGGCAATGAATGATGGCAAATCCGAGGCCACGCAGGCTATTCTCGCTGGACTGACCAAAGGCTGGCCGCGCGGCGAGCGTGCCAAGCTCACCGACGCGTCGGAAAAAGCGATGGCGCAATTGATGCCGTCGCTGCCGGCCACGTCGCGTGCTCAGCTCACTCAACTTGCCAAGCTACTAGGCAGCACGTCGTTCGAAAAGCAATCCGCGGAGATTCTCAAAGCACTGGTCGCAACCGTCGTCGATGATAAGCAAACGGACGATGCCCGCATCGCCGCGGCCGTGCAGTTGATCGATCAGCAGATTGACGACTTCGACACACTGCTGAACGCCGTCACGCCGCGCAGCTCACCGAAGCTCGCGGTCGGAATCGTCGAGGCCGTCGGCGCGAGTACGTCGCCCAAGCTCGGGCCGACGCTGCTCAAACGCATGCCGACATTTACGCCGCAAGCACGCACGACGGCCCTGCGTATCCTGTTGAGCCGGGCGGAAACGACGCGACGTTTCCTTGATGCTGTTGAAAAGGGCGAATTGACGTTCGGCGAATTACCGCTCGATCAGAAACAGGCGCTGGCGGCTCATCCGGATGCGAAGATCGCCGAGCGTGCCAAGGCACTCCTGGCCAAAGGCGGCGGCTTGCCGAACGCGGATCGGCAGAAAGTGGTCGATGACTTCTTGCCGATGCTCAAGAAGACCGGCAACGTCGAAATCGGCAAGGCAATCTTCAAAAAGAACTGCGCCAACTGCCACACGCATTCCGGCGAAGGCGTCAAGATCGGCCCCGACCTTTCCGGCGTCGCGGTGCATACGAAGGAACACCTATTAATTGACATCCTCGATCCGAGCCGGGCCGTCGAGGGAAACTACCGCGTTTACACCGTGGAAACGAAAAAGGGCAAAGTCGAAAGCGGACTGCTCGCGTCGGAGACATTGACGACGATCGAATTGTTCAACACCGAGGGCAAGAAGTTCGTCGTCGAACGCGACGACATCGAGCAACTCGTCGCGTCCAACAAATCGCTCATGCCGGAAGGTTTCGAGAAAACGCTGAAGCAAGACGAATTGATCGATCTGTTGGAGTTTCTGACCGCACGCGGCAAATTTGTGCCGATCTCGTTCGACAAGGCCGCGACCATCGCCAGCACCAAGGGCATGTTCTACTCGAAGGACGCAACCGTCGAACGGCTGATCTTGCCCGATTGGTCGCCGCGCACCGTCAAAGGGGTGCCGTTCCACTTCGTCGATCCCGGCAAGGACGATCGGCCGAACGTCATCATGCTCTACAGCAAGAACGGCACGATCGCGGCGACGATGCCGAAGTCCGCGAAGCTCGAATGCAACATGCCGGCACGGGCGATTCACCTGCTGTCCGGCGTCAGCGGCTGGGGCTATCCTTACGGCAAGAGCGGCGGCGTCGCCCTGATTGTGCGGCTGCATTACGCGGACGGCAAGACCGAGGATCATTCGCTCAAGGACGGCGAGCACTTCGCGGATTACATTCGCAAGGTTGACGTGCCGAAATCGGAGTTTGCGTTTTCGATGCGCAATCAGCAGATGCGTTACCTGAGCGTGAGCCCGCAGCGGGACGCTATGATTTCGGCGATCGAGTTTGTCAAGGGACCGGACCCGTCGGCGCCGATTGTGTTGGCGCTGACGATCGAAACAAAATAAAGTTGGAGGCAGCATGAGGATTAACTGGCACGGCATCTATCCCGCTTCCACCACGCAGTTTAACGCCGACCAATCGCTCAACATCAAAGCGACGCTCGAGCACGTCGAGAAAATGATCGCCGCCGGCATGCACGGCATGATCATGCTCGGCTCCGTCGGCGAGAACACGGCGCTCGATTACGGCGAAAAGCTCGCGGTGCTCAAGGCGACCGTCGATCACGTGCGCCAACGCGTGCCCGTGTTGACAGGCGTTGCCGAGACCACGACGAAACTCGCGTGCCGATTCGCCGTGGACGCGAAAACGGCGGGCGTCGATGGCCTGATGGTGCTGCCCGCAATGATCTACAAGGCCGACCCGCGCGAGACGATGACGCATTTTCGCAGCGTGGCGCGAGCGACCGATTTGCCCATTCTGGTTTACAACAATCCGCCGGCGTACGGCGTCGATATCACGCCGAAGATGTTCGAGGAACTTGCCGACGAAAAGACCCTTTTGGCTATCAAGGAATCGTCGGACAACGTGCGCCGCATCACGGACATCAAGAACCTGTGCGGCGATCGTTACATCCTGTTTTCGGGCGTCGATGACCTGGTGCTCGAGAGTGTGCTGTTGGGTTCCGTGGGATGGGTGTCGGGCCTGGTGAACGCGTTTCCGCACGAGACGAAACGGCTGTGGGACCTGGCGACGGCAGGCAACTGGGCGGAAGCGCTCAAAATCTATCGCTGGTACACGCCGCTCCTGCATCTCGACACGCATGTCAAGCTCGTGCAATACATCAAGCTGGCGGCGGCGGAGTGCGGCTACGGCACGGAGACGACGCGGGCGCCGAGGTTGCCGATTGTGGGACGGGAACGCGAAGAGGTGCTGGCGATTATTCGGAAGGCGATTGCGGCGAAGCCGTGAAAGCGAGCCACGGGGTTTATCCCCGTGGAATGGACCGCCATTCCACGGGGATAAACCCCGTGGCTCGCTTTCAAATTATTTCACGCTCCAGATTTTCACCGTGCCGTCGACGCCGCCCGACACGAGCCGTTGCCCATCGGGGCTGTACGCAATGCTCGTGACGTTGCCGCCGACGTTCGGCATCGCGCCGAGGTGAGCCTTGATGGTGCGCAGTTCCATGCCGTCGTTGGCGTTCCAGATCTTGATCGTGCCATCGTAGCCGCCGGTCGCGAACTTCGAACCGTCCGGGCTCAGCGCGAGCGACCAAACGCCTTCGTGGGCTTTCAGTTCCTTGACTTCCTTCTTGTCGGCCACATCGTAAATCTTGATGACGCCGTCGAGATTGCCGGTGATGATTTTCTTGCCGTCGCTGGTGAACACGGCCCGCGTGAACTCTCGGCCGAGTTCTTTTTGCTTGGTGACCTTGCCCTTGGCATCCTTGATTTCAACTTCGCGTTCGACCTTGAAGAGAGCGACTTCCTTGGCGCCTTCGACATCCCAGACGCGGACGGTCTTGTCCTTGCTGGTGGTGACGACTTGCTTGCCGTCGGCGCTGAAGGCGACGCTGGTGACGAAATCGGTGTGCCCCTTGATGGTTTGCGAACTCTTACTGTCGGCGAGGTTCCAGATTTGCACGGTGTTGTCTTCGCTGGCGCTGGCGAGGAACTTGCCGTCCTTCGAGACGCCGAGCGATTCAACGTCCTGCATATGAGCGGCGATCGACTTGCCGGCCTTGCCCGATTTGGCGTCCCAGACACGAATCTCGCCCTCGCGGATTTTCTTTTCGGTGTTCCATTTGCCGGTGCCGACGAAGACTTGATTGCCGGCGTAGACGACGCTGCGATAATCGGCGAGCCCCTTGGCGTCCTTCGCGGGTCCTTTCAGCGTTTGAATGTCTTTCTTTGAGCCAAGATCCCAGATTTTGACGGAGTGATTGCGATACGCGGCGGCGACCGTCTTGCCGTCCGGCCCGAAGGCGACCGAGTAGACCCAGAACGTGCGTTCCTTCTCGTCTTTCTTGTCCTTTTCGACGTACTTGAATTCCTGCTGGGGTGCGTCCGGCTTGAAGTCTTCCTTTTTCTTTTCTTCCTTCTTGTCCTTGTCGTCTTTCTTGTCGCCGGCTTTGTCGTCCTTCTTGTCGGTCGCCTTGTCGTCTTTCTTTTCATCCTTCTTGTCGGCCGTTTTGTCATCCTTCTTTTTCTTGTCTTGCGCCGCCACTTCGACGGACGACAGAACGACGCCGCTGAACGTGAAGGCCAGAGCGATGAGGAAGAGAATTCGGGAAACGCGCGCCATGGAAGGCTCCTTGGGAGGCGGGATCTACGTTGGACAACCAGCAATTGACGATTGCAAAAGGCAGGACCGCCATCGGCAATTTGAAATCGCTAATTGTCAATTGTAAATGCGTGTGGAATGATCGGCGACAAGAATTGTCGAGGAGCGCAAAAAAACATCCGGAAGCGTGCAAGTCCCAGGGGGGCTAGGAACAATACGACGCTCCCGGAAGGTTCGGCACATCAAGATGCGCGTGAAAAGCGGTGGTTTTTCCTTTCCTGGGTTGTGATTGGCATCACATCGGATACGGCAAAGATTACTGCTTGTCGATTTATCCAAGGACTTGTGCTATCGCTGCCAACGTCCCAACTTCATCACCAGATTGGTTGTGGACAAATCATCCATCCACATCATTATCCTACGGCGCGGCGACAACGACTGTCAAGATGGAAAGGCAGGAAATGACAAAAAACTCGCCGCAACCCGCGCACGTTCCGGCGTGCTCCGCAATGGGCAATTGTCAGGGACGATAAACCGCGAATGAATCCTCCGTTTCCCACAATTTGACTTCAACAACCGGAAATCCCTGCGAAAGGGCGTGATCGAAAATCAATTTCGCAATGTTCTCGGCCGTCGGGTTGACGTCCATCAAGAATACCGGCTCGTTCTGCTTTTGCAGAAACGGCAACGCCGGATCGTCCTTGTGCAAGATCATGCGATGATCGAGATGCTGATCGATCCAGCCGTTGACGACTTTCTTGATTGTCGAGAAATCAACGACCATGCCGAGCGCATCGAGCCGATCGGCCTGCAGCGTGATGACGGCCCGGCCATTGTGGCCGTGCAAATGGCGGCATTTGCCGTCGTAGTTGAGGAGGCGATGGCCGTAACAAAAGCGGATCTCGCGCGTTACCTGGAACATGCGTGCCTCCTGAATGATAAGACGCTGGGGGCGCCATTCCCGATCTTTATAGGCGGACTTTCGCGCCCGGCGATGTGACCATTGGCAGCGAAACTCTTAAAATGAACGCCAACGAGCCGCCTCTGGAGAAACGCATGGCATCGACGCACCTGCCCGAGGATTTGAAAAGTTTCGCCGGCTTCATCCAGGCGAACGCACCGCTGGCGCCGTTCACGCAGCTGAAGATCGGCGGACCCGCGGAGCTGCTCGTCGTGCCCAATGCGCTCGACGAATTGATCAGCTTCGTCAAGGTATGCTTCGCGAAAAACCTGCGCTTTCGCATCCTCGGCTCCGGCGGCAATGTGCTGATTCATGACGACGGCGTCAAGGGGATCGTGCTGCGCCTTGCCGGCGCCGCGTTCACCAACGTCGCGCTCGAAGGCCGACGGCTCAAAGCGGGCTGCGGCGCCACCCTGTCGGCTGTCATCGCGAAAGCGGCTCATGCCGGCCTCACGGGGTTGGAGCCGCTCGTCGGCTTGCCAGGCACCATTGGCGGGGCATTGCTGTTGAACGCCGGGGATCGCACGTCAGACATCGGCCAATTCGTGCGTCGCGTGGAAGTGCTCGACAATCAAGCCGCAGTGCAGATGCGCGAACACGATGAACTGCGTTTCATGTCGACGGGCGCCGTCCTCGACGATCCGCTGCTCTTGTCCGCGGAGTTCGAACTGGATGCGGACGGTGCCGATTCGATCGTCAAACGGCTTCGCAAGGCGTGGATTCAGTTCAAGGCGACCCAGCCCTTCAGTTACCAGGCAGCGACGCGGCTCTTCAAGAACCCGCCGGGCCTGAACGCGGGTGTGTTGATCGAGCAGACCGGCCTCGTCGGCACGAAGGTCGGCGCCGCAGCGATCAGCGAACGCAATCCGAATTACGTGGTTGCGGAGCCCGGGGCGACGGCGCGCGACGTGCTTCGCTTGATCGATCTGGTGCGCACCCGCGTACTGGATCGTTTCCACGTCGAATTGGAACTGGCATTGTCAGTATGGTGATGCACTCTTCGTTTAGCGCTCGCGCGGCGCCACGTGAGCGTTAATTGAAATCTGCTATGGTTTCATTCCGACGAGTTCTGAATCTTTTCCTTCTGAACGGCCTCGGCTAACAGCCTCTTGACCAACTCAATGTCCTCCAACTCGACACCCTCTCGCCGCCAGTAACGGCGTTCCATGGCGTCGAGCACATGCTCCCACATGGCCCGCGTCGGCGTCAGACCGCGCGTCCATTCGCCGCGCTTGGTCAGCTTCCAGCGGAATTTCCATTGGCCGGCGAAACGTTCCGCAGCGAGGTAGCGACGTTTGCCGGTTTCGGGGTCGATGTCGTGCCATTTGATTTCCATGCCGACATTCTACACGGCAAACAAAAACGCGCCAGGCAGCCGAGCCAACCTAATCTCCTCTGCCTTCGCCCTCGCTCGGAGGCGGCGGCGGCGGGGGCGGCGGCGGCGGCACGGGCTCGGTCGTCACCGTTGTCGTCGTTGTTTGATTGATGACGATGTTGACGTCGCGATGAACGCGCTGGCGGATCACGTCGTCCCAGCTCGGCGCGCCGCGGTTGGCGTTGCGATACGCCGCCGCACCGAAGTGAATCGCCAGGCCGCCCGTGACCGTCGTGTCAAACACCTTGTCGTTCTGAATCTGGAAGTGCGCCGACACGTGCCGGCATAGCTGTACTTCCAACCGGCCTCGCGCGCCGTAGGTCGTCGTCTCGCCGTCGGCAAAATACGAATAGGCGCCGACGTAAACTCGCGGCAGGATTCGCTCGAACCACGGCAAGCGAACGCCGAACTCCGCATCGATGCCGGAATAGGCGAACTCAACCTGTTGCTGCTGGGCGAATACGAAATTATTGCCGACGATGCCCTGGTAATTTCGGCCGGTATCGCCGACGAGCCGATGCGCCGGGCCGACGATGATGTAGCCATTGCTGCGAAATTCCCAGTTGGGTG
>DAIOGM010000367.1:5823-7587 GCA_036745215.1 Gemmataceae bacterium | reverse complement strand
ACCTGGCGGGAGGGCGAGGCTCCTGCCGAGCCGTGCACACGCAGTTACTTGGCGCCTCAGGCTCGGCAGGAGCCTCGCCCTCCCGTAACTTGTTCTCTTATTTGCGGGGACGAGTACTAAGAGCGGCGCCTGGCCAAGGCCTACGGCGATGGCTAGGGACTGCCAGCTCGTGAATGATGCTTGACCGTGGGCAATTTCGTGAAGTCGCTGCACGTTCATGTGGGATCGTTGTGGTCTTCGGAGCGGTCACGCCATTTCTCCCGCCAGTTGTCAGCTCCCGAATAGCGACTCGTTTCTTCCGTCGAGCACGTAGTCTGCGGCCTCCACTCCTTGAAAAAATGCGTGATCCTGATTGCTTGCCTCGTAAATCCATGCCCCGAAGCGACCGCGGCTAAGTATCCCGAGCGCTTTCAACGCGGGAAGAATTTGTGCGAGAACTGTCGCTCGTCCGAGGAAAGGCACGGGATAACCATGTTTGAGCCAGGTAGTCCATCGGCTTACAATTTCCGGGGCTTTCGGAAGAATGTTGAGCCGAATCAGTCCTTCCAATGCCTTTCGGGTGAGGCAATCCAGGTCCGGTTCCCCGAGTTCGGCGGCGGCGCTGACCTCACACAACACGGACCAGTGGCAGCAATCGGGCACGTTCCCGGACGACATATTTCCCGGAAAGCTAACCCGCCAGAATGGAACATTCGCTTGGGGCACGTGCAGACCGTGAACCGAGTCCAACCATGTCGGCGCCCGGCCGCGCACGCCGAAGCCAATCAATGCACAACTTGAACGGCGCAAACTCGAACGATGTCTGGCGAGGTCGGGCCGGTCAACGATCATGTCGAGGAGCATGTCCAGCGGAGCCGAAGAAATCAGATGTCGATACCGCCAAATTCGTCCGTCGGCCAATTCCAGCCGTTTCGCTCCAGACCAAATTCGAATGACGCCGACGCCCGTGAGCAGACGGCCAGGCGCGAGCTTGTTGGCCACGCCCAGCCAAATAGCTCCCGTGCCGCCGCGCGCCGGATAGGACACGCGCGTGTTACGTTGCCAGCCCGGATCGTCGTTATTCAGGATAAAGTTGAGCAAGAGCTTGCCGAGCTTCACGTCTGCAACGTTGGGCCTGGGCGATCCGCTGCAGTGCCGGACCCAGCAGGAATCGAGCGCGTTCAATTCCAGCGCCCACATTTTTCGATTCATGGGACCGAGCACATGCTTCAAGAGACCGGCGCCGAAATGCGTCAGAAGGTAGGATTGCAAATCGGCGCCATCAAGATCGCCGCGGACGGGCCTGGGAGCACGGCGCGTCAGAAGGCCCCAGACGCCCGCGCTGAACATCCGCAGAGGCAACCGGTGGATATTCCGCTGCACGGGCGCCGGCACGAATCGCCCATGCAAGATCGCGCCACGCACCGGCGGAGACGCCGACCACGCCGGCACGGCATTCGAAACGATTTCCGCAAAGTTCACGCGATCATGCTGGTGCGGAAACAAGACGTGGCCACCATGATCAAAGGTGAACCCCTCCGCGGTGACGACGCTGGCCGCCGCGCCCCCGGGACTGGTGCGACTGTCCACGACCACATAGTCGTGGCAGCGGTCGGGGCGCTGGCGGTTCCAGTCGTCGAACCTGTGGGCGGCCCCGAGACCGCACGGCCCGGCGCCGATGACGACGGTGTCGAATTCGGCCACCGGTTGGGGCAGGTTCGTCATGAGTCGCCTCCATCCAGAAACACTTGCGTGCGAAACGGGACGAACCCTTCGGCATAAACT
>DAIOGM010000367.1:5092-5813 GCA_036745215.1 Gemmataceae bacterium | reverse complement strand
CGTGCCGTGGCCTCGACGAATCCCTGAATTGCGGTCCGGCAAAGCTGTGATTCGTGGGCCGACAAGGCCGAGAGCTTGATGTCGTAGGTTTCGTCGATTGGATGGTACATGGTCGGTTGAAACGCATACGTCGACGGCCCCTCGAAAAAGAGCACATTCGCATGCCGACGCGCCGCAGCTACCGTCGCCTGGCTCAGGCAGCGGTGATCCTGGTGCGTGTCGTTGGGTGAATGCGTCAACACCAGTAGCGGGTCGAAGGTCAGCAGTGCCGCATCCAGCCTTGCGATCAAGTTTCGATCGCACTTGAGTTCGCCGTCGAGGAAGTTGCCCCACACGAGTTCCGCCTTCAAAATCGCCGCCGCTTGTTCCTGCTCGCGGATGCGGCGTGCCGGTGGGCCGCCGCACATGCCGTGTGTCGCGACAAAAATGACAACGCGCCAGTTCATTGCGGCAAGGTGCGCGGCAAGCCCGCCTGCGCCGGCCTCGACGTCGTCCGGGTGAGCTCCAACAAACAATGCGGTGCGTTCCATGTCTGGAGTCCTCTATGCGATCAATCGGCGGATTAGCCCGATCAAGGCGGTCCATGGTTGGAATCGTTGGGCCTCATTATCGGCGTGGTCGTTTTTCGGGTCCCAGGGCTGATCAACGCACGCGAGTGCACCGAGTCCCAGCGTTAAAATGCAAACAACCGTGGAGGCCAAGTTCCCCATTGTGATGTCCG